>CALAGN010000041.1 GCA_937891785.1 uncultured Octadecabacter sp. | reverse complement strand
CTGGCGCTTCATCTGGAATGGGCGTCGAATTCGCAAGGTATCACGCGTCTAAAGGCGGAGACCTCATTATCACCGCAAGACGCGAAGCCAAATTGCAAAAACTCAAGTCAGAGCTCGAGACCAAGCATGGCGTTACTGTCCATGTTGTGGCGTTGGACCTTGGGGCGAGCGGCGGGGCAGAGGCGCTATACAAAGCGGCGCAGGAAACTGGTGAAACCATCAATATTCTTATCAACAACGCTGGATTTGGCGGACACGGCGTTCATATTGAGCGCGAGCTGAGCCAAGAACAGGCAATGATTGATCTCAACATTAAGGCCGTCGTGTCGCTGACGCATATGATCGGCAATGACATGGTCAAATCCGGCGGGGGCAGGATGCTACACGTCAGTTCAACTGCCGGATTTATGCCAGGACCCATGCAAGCGGTCTATTTCGCATCCAAGGCCTTCGTCACTTCATTTTCGCAAGCCATCGACCAAGAGCTTCGAGGACGGGGCGTCACTTCGACGGCACTTTGCCCCGGCGGAGTTGCTACAGAATTCTTTGAAATGGCTAACCTTGAAAACACCCAAATGGGCAAGGGCAGCGGCAGCTTTGCGACCGCGGAATCCTGCGCAAAACATGGCTATGACGCGATGATGAAGGGAACATTGGTTACTGTGAATCAAAAATCATATTCCTTCTTTCTAAATTGGATCATTCCACTCATGCCGCGTCGCCGGGCACTGAAAATGATTGCGGATATGCAATCAGAAGGGTGAAACTGCGTATAGCTTAGCCCCTGAGGACCAACTATCCAATTGGCTCTCAGGGTGCTGCCCAGAAATAACAGCATCTGGAAGAAACCAATTCAAACGGCTCCGCTTTTGCTCGCATCGTGATTGGCGCTGAAACTCAAATTCGCGCTCCGAACTTGACCTTCAGTGTGCGGTTTCAAACGGTCGCTGCAAGGCAGAAAAATGGTAATTTGGGCTCAAACCAGACCTTCGCCAACCCAAACGCAATGGGCGAGGCCGAAACCCTGCCCCCGTTCACACTGCCACCAAAACGACCGGCACCCGAATATCTTTCTATCCGTGATCAATATGCAGCCACCGCCATTTACCGCCCAGCAGCCCTACCGACAGAACATTTGCAATGAATACGCTTTTCACGCAGGCTTTGCTTTGAAACAGGAGGGGCGTGGCAAATGCACAATAACAAGGAAGAATCGCTTGATCCGGACGATTGGGAAGCCACCCGCGCGCTTGCACACCGCATGGTTGACGAGGCTGTAGAGCATTTGGCCAAAGTGCGCGAGCGGCCCGTTTGGGTGCCGATGCCTGACGACGTGCGTGCAAGGCTCCAGACCAGCCTGCCGATGGATCCCGCGCCGCTGGACGAGGTTTACGGTGAATACCGCGAGAACGTCGCGACTTATGCCATGGGCAACGTCCACCCGCGTTTTTGGGGCTGGTACATGGGCGCGATCAACTTCACTGGCGCTTTGGGTGATTTCCTTGCCGCCGTGGAAGGCAGCAACCTTGGCGGTGGCAACACGGGCGCGGCACAGGTCGAACAACAAGTCGTCGATTGGCTTAAGGAGATCGCCGGATTTCCCAAGAGCGCGAGCGGGACTTTGACCAGCGGCGGATCAATGGCCAACCTTGTTGCGCATACTGTGATCCGCAATCTTGCGGCCGGGTATGACGTGCGCAAAGAAGGCATCGCCGGTTTGAAAAACCGCTACGCTTTTACGCGTCCGATCAGGTGCATAGTTGTCACCAAAAGGCGTTGGAGACCTTGGGTCTTGGCGCAAAGGCGCTGGTTGAGGTTGCGAGTGATGACCATCAACGGATGCGCATTGATGCACTTGAGGCAGCGATCAAGGAAGACCGTGCGAACGGGCTGCAACCTGCTTGCGTGATCGGGACGGCGGGCACGACGAACACAGGGGCGATTGATGATCTGACTGCGATCGCGGACCTATGTGAACGCGAAGGTATCTGGTTTCACGTTGACGGATGCATCGGCGGGGTGCTGCGCTTGGCTCCCGATCATGCGCATCTGGTCGCCGGAATAGAGCGGGCTGGATCGGTGGCAATTGACCCGCACAAATGGCTTCACACACCGTTTGAGGCAGGGGCCGTTCTGATCAAGGACCCCGAGGCACATTTTGCGACATTCGAAATGCATGGCCCCTATCTGCAACTCCAAGAACGGGGGATGATCGCTGGCAAATTCCTTGCTGATTACGGTCTAGAGCTCAGCCGCGGCTTTCGTGCGCTCAAGATTTGGATGGCTTTCAAGGAACAAGGCTCGGCCAAGTTCGGGCGGCTTATCGCCAAAGACATCGGACTGGCGCGCTACATGGCCGGAAAGATCGAGGCGGATTCGTTGCTGGAACTCTTCGCCCCCGTAGACCTTAATATCGTGTGTTTTCGCCATGTCGCCGCAGACGAGGACGCGTCACGGGTCCTCAACACCGAAATAATGCTGCGGCTGCAAGAGCGCGGCCTTGCAGTGCCTTTGGATACGACGGTGCAGGGCAAACATGGGCTACGTTGCGCGTTTAACAATCATCGCACCCGCCGCGAGGATATTGATGGCTTTCTCGACGACGTTTTGCATATCGCAAAGGAAATAATTGCGGAACAGGCTTCTTAGAGTGAGGTACCTTCCTCGCGAAACATATCGTTCAATCGCCACAGCCCCCGACGGTTTTCGCGTGCGGCCCAAAAGGCCGATGCCGCCAATGCGATGGCCCAAAGGATTGAATAGACGTGTTCGCTAATCACGAGGGTCCCGGCGGCAAAGGCATCGCGCAGGGCTTGGAACTCTTCGTAGGTTTGCACGTTGTAGTCATAGCTTGGCCCCCATGAACTGCCGACGACATCGCCCCAAAGGCTGCCCACAAGGGCGCAGAGGTTAGCGAAGATAAACCCCATGATCGCAAGAATTCCTGCGTGACGACCCAAACGTGCGGGTTGGGTCCGCAGAACCCAGATGCAGCCAAAGATCAGCAGCGCCATCTGCAAGATGCTGAGGGTCGATTCCGGCGAGTAGAACACATAGGACGCGTGGAAATAATAGGTCGAGGTATCCAGCATCTGTGCGAAGGGCATGATCGCGAGGGCCGTGACCGCACGCACGTCAACAAAAGCACCCGCACTCGCGATCAGGATTGTCGCGTATAGGTGCGAGAGTGGCACGGGCCAGCCGGTCAGATCAGCCTCTGCCATGCCATAGTACATCCCGATCAAATGCATCGCGACACCCATAAGCACGACCGAACCGGAAACGAAACGGGTGTTGATACCGCGCAGATAGGCCCGCCCTGCGATCAAGGCGGCAATCGCGCCAAGGATGACCAACGCCGGAGCGGCAAAGCTGCTGGGGTATTTGTCGATAAGTTCGATCGTGGCGCCGCCTGACAGCATACCAGCACCAATCAGCGCGGCGGCATTGCCGAACATGCTGTAGAGGTGACTACCGCCGCGCAGGATCACAACGCCGACCCCAAGAAATAGCGCGCCAGAAATCGCCACGGCAAGGGCATTGGCCAGCCAAAAGACGAACCCGAAAGCGGCTGCAATGATTCCTGCGCAAAGCAAGGTGTTGATCGACAGGCTGACCATCACTTGACGCGAGCGGTGTTGGATAATGCGCGCTTGGTTTGTGGTTAAGGTGCCATCAGCAACCAGAGCGTCGGTATCTGCGAGATAGTGCATGGCTCACTCCACTGAACGGCGGTCAAGGCGGTCATAGCATGAAAATCGAAAACCGCTCAAGAACCTTATCGCAGCCACCCATCTGTATAGTCGATCTGCGTTGACCCAACAAACCGCGCGGCGCGTTCGATTTCGGCGACCAGACGCGCGCTACGCCCGTTGCCCATGTGGACGCCTTTTTCGGGCCAGAAGGCTGTGACTTGCAGCGTATCACCATCACGTTTCGTATCAATTCGGCCGATCAACTGCGTACCCTCAAGGACAGGGAAAACGTAATAGCCATATTGCCGTTTCGGGGCGGGCACGAAAATCTCGATCCGGTAGTGAAAACCAAACAGTCGTTCGGCCCGCTTGCGGTCCCGCAGGGCCGGATCGAAGGGCGAAAGCAAGCGCACGCGCTGGCTGGGTGGGGGCGTTTTGCAGTCCATCACTTCGGGGCGTGCAAAGGACTTGCGCAAGCTACCATCCGCCGCTGCGACGTTAATTTGTATGATCTCGCGGCGGGTCAATGCGGCGGCGCACCAATCGCGGGCCTCGGTTGCTGTGACGATGTCCCAGAACGCCGCGATCTCGCCCGAGGTGGCAAAACCCAGCCGATCAATTGCCGCGTTGCAGGCCCAGTCGATGGTCTCGACTTCGTCGACACGCGTGTTGAGAACGCCCGCCGGAATCACCCGTTCTGTCAGATCATAGACCTTGCGAAACCCGTCGCGCCGTGTGACCGAAATCTGCCCCGAGCGCCAAAGATATTCCAACGCGGTCTTGCTGGGGTGCCAGTCCCACCACCCGCCTTTACCGCGTTCCTCGCCCTTGCCCACATCCGAACTTGTGCAGTCACCGTGATCCGCGACGCGCCTTAGCACCGCATCGACCTTTTGGGTGAAATCATCGCGGCGAATGCCCTGCCAATGGCCGGAAAGCCGTGCGCCATCACGCGCCATTTTCAGCCGCCAATGCGGGAAATGCGCCATGTCAATCGCGGCGGCGTCATGGGTCCAGTGTTCAAATACAGCGCGGTCACGGTGCAATAGCGGCGGCAAATGCTGCGTGCGGTATTGTTGGCGTCGCGACCACAGGATCAAGTCATGGGCGCGGGCCAGCGTGTTGACGCTGTCCAGTTGGACAAAGCCCAGATCAGAGATGACGCCCTGCAGATCGACACCTTTGCCAACCCCGCTTGCAGGTGCAACCAACCCGTGGTTGTGCAGAAACAGCCGCCGCGCATCGGCGTTTTGCAGCGTCGGGATCACTCAATATCGTCCTGCGTTGCGTCAATCTGCATGCGCCGCACTTGGCGCAGGGTTTCGACGATCACCGCCGTGCGTAGCCCGAAATTCAGCAGGCCATTAGCCGCTGCCATCCCGCCAAGCAAACGCCATTCGACAGGCAACAGGATGTCACCAAAGCCCAAGGTCGTGAAGGAGACGAGACTGAAATAGATCGCTTCCTCAAACGTCACAAAAATCTCGAGCATCCAGAATGCGATGCCCCAAACCCAGACGCCAGCTGTCACCTGCATCAGAATCCAGAACGCACTAAGGCAGAGCATCAAGACCAGTTTCGGGCGCTGGGGTTCGCGGCGTAGCCACTGCCACCAGCGTGCCAAGGCCACTTCGAGAAACCAGAAACTAAGACCTGCGACGATGATCGACGCGAACATCAAGCACGAGCCAAATGCGATCTGAATGAACATGAGCCCTCCGCTGCGTTATCGCGGCAACAATACTGCCCATGCGCGCAATGACCAGCCATGCGAATACCTTGTGAAACGGACGCGCATCACCTATCTCGGCGGGGATATGGCAAAGCAACCGGAAAAAACAAACTACAAGGTCGTCGCCGAGAACCGGCGCGCACGGTATGATTTTGCCATTGATACCGACCTTGAGGTCGGGATCATTCTGACAGGCTCCGAAGTCAAAAGCATGCGCACAGGCCAGTCAAACATCGCCGAAAGCTATGCCGCCGTCGAAGAGGGCGAGCTGTGGTTGGTGAACTCCTACATCGCGCCCTATGACCGCGCTATGTTCGGCCACGAAGAGCGCCGTCGCCGCAAGCTGTTGGTTTCCAGGAAAGAACTGGCCCGTCTGTGGAATTCGACCAAGCGCGAGGGGATGACTCTTGTGCCGCTGGTGATGTATTTCAACGACCGCGGTTTGGTTAAGCTTAAGATCGCGACGGCCAAGGGCAAAAAGAACCACGACAAGCGCGCGACCGAAGCCAAGCGCGACTGGGGTCGCCAAAAGCAGCGGTTGCTGCGGCACGGCGATTAGCCTGCTAATTGGGGGAAATCCCCAACGAATTACCCCCTAGCGATCCGTTGCTTAGTATCTTTCTCCTGTGCGCAGCTTTTGCGAGGGCCGCGCAGGGTAGTTTGATACCAAAACAACACGGCCCGTAGGAAGGAACTGGGGACTATGGAACAACTCATTATTCAACTCGTCTCGGGCGCAATTGGCGGTAACGTCGCTGGCGGCCTGCTCAAGAACCTGTCGCTTGGCACGCTTGGCAACTCGATCGCGGGCATCGTTGGTGGCGGCCTTGGTGGCACGATCCTTGGCATGGTTACCGGCGGCGCGGTAGATTCCGCCGCTGCGGCTGGCAGCATGGATATCGGCGCGATTGTCACACAGGTCGCTGGTGGTGGCGTCGGTGGCGGTGTCGCTTCGGCCGTTGTCGGTGCAATCAAGAACATGATGGGCAAGTCGTAAACAACACCACCCCAATTATACGGGCGCCCAATTGGGGTGCCCGTTTCCGTTTGCCCCCCTTGTCTTGCAAGACTTGCAGCGCTAGTCAAAGCTGCAACCGCACAGTCGCAAAACGGGGGAGCAAAGATGCCCGATGATCCACACACACTGGTCAGCACGGATTGGCTTGCCCAGCATCTGAAAGACCCCGATCTGCGGATTTTGGATGCATCTTGGTATCTGCCCGTCATGGGGCGTGACCCTAAGGCCGAGTATGCGGCTAGCCACATTCCCGGCGCACGGTTCTTTGACATCGACGAGATCAGTGATCATCGCAGCGATCTGCCGCACATGGTGCCCCCAGTTGAAAAGTTCATGAGCCGGATGCGCGCCATGGGCGTGGGCGACGGGCATCAGGTTGTCGTCTATGACGGTATGGGGCTGTTTTCCGCTCCGCGCGTGTGGTGGATGTTCCGTTTGATGGGCAAGAAAGATGTTGCCGTTTTGGATGGTGGTCTCCCCAAATGGCAGGCCGAAGGACGCGCGATCAGCGATATGCCCCCAATCGTGCGCGACCGGCACATGACCGTGCAACGCCAAAACCATATGGTGAAAGACGTCACACAGGCGGCCCGCGCTGCCAAGTTGGGTGACTACGAAATTATTGACGCCCGCGCCGCGGGGCGGTTTCGTGGCGAAGTTCCCGAACCCCGCGAGGGCCTACGCTCAGGCCATATTCCAAGATCGCGCAACGTGTTCTTTGGTGATCTGTTAACCGCCCGCGGGACGATGAAAGACGCAGATGCACTGCGCGCTGTGTTCCAAGGCGCGGGTGTTGACTTGTCCAAGCCCGCGATCACGACCTGCGGGTCTGGCGTGACAGCAGCTGTGCTTTCGTTGGCCCTTGAGCTGATCGGCAAAACCGACCACGCGATCTATGACGGATCGTGGTCCGAATGGGGCATGTTCCCCGACCTACCAATCGCAACCGGAGACGCGTGATGTTTGAAACCCTGCAATCCCCCGCCGCTGATAAAATCCTCGCCCTGATGCAGACGTTCCGCGATGATACGCGTGACAATAAGATCGACCTTGGCGTCGGTGTTTATAAGGATGAGACGGGCAACACACCCGTGATGCGGTCTGTCAAAGCTGCCGAACAGCAGCTTGTGAATGAGCAGACCACCAAGGCCTATACAGGCCTTGCGGGTGATCCTGCGTTTGCGGATGCGATGATTGATCTGGTGCTGGGTGATACAGTCCCACGCGAACGCATTGCAGCAGTGGCGACCCCGGGCGGCACGGGCGCGATCCGTCAGGCGATGGAGTTTATCAAGCGCGCCAGCCCCGATGCGGCTGTGTGGGTTTCAAACCCCACGTGGCCCAACCATCCGTCGATTATCAAGTATCTCGGGATGAAGCTGGGTGAATACCGCTATTTTGACGAAGACACGTGCGGCGTTGATTTCGACGGCATGATGACTGATCTGGGCACCGTTGCCGCTGGCGATGTGGTTCTGCTGCATGGCTGCTGTCACAATCCGACGGGCGCGAACCTGACGCTTGCTCAATGGGGCGCGGTGATTGCGGTGGTGAAAGACCGCGGTGCGGTTCCAATGATCGACATCGCCTATCAGGGCTTTGGCGACGGGTTGGCCGATGACGCCGCCGCAACGCGGATGGTTGCCGAAAGTTTCGACGAGGTCTTAATCGCGGCAAGCTGTTCCAAGAACTTCGGTGTGTACCGTGAGCGCACCGGTATCTTGATGGCGATTGGCCGGAATGCGGATGACACGAAACTGGCGCAGGGAAACCTCGCGTTTTTGAACCGTCAGAACTATTCCTTCCCACCCGACCATGGTGCGCGCGTGGTTACGATGATCCTGACTGATCCGGCGTTGCGCGCCGATTGGGAGGAGGAGTTGGAAACAACCCGTCTGGGTATGTTGGACTTGCGCCAGCAGTTGGCGGACGAATTGCGGCGTTTGTCCAATTCTGACCGGTTTGATTTTCTGGCCGTACACCGTGGGATGTTTTCGCGGCTTGGCACATCGCCAGAGAACGTTGAAAAACTGCGTGCGGACTACGGGATTTACATGGTCGGCGACAGCCGCATGAACATCGCCGGTCTGAACGCCGACACCATTCCGGTGCTGGCCCGCGCCATTATCGACGCCGGCATTTAACACTGCGCATCGGGCTTGGCCGGCATCCCCCAAGATGCTTGCCAAGTCCGATGCGCAAACCTACCGTTGCGAAAGACCCAACCTCGCGCGCTAAGATGAGGAGGTCACACCCGAGGCAATGACACAGAAGGCAGGCCCATGACCGATACCGAGCGAGACACGATTCCGGTGCACGAACACCGCACCCGCATTCGCGAGGTCAAGCGCAAGCACAACAAATTATTGACCCGCCAACGCATTCGCGGTGACCTTCTGGATCTATTTGGCGACGCGCCACCACCGGAACTTATGACGCCTTATGTACTGTCACCGGAAGCCCAGAAACGCACCGACGGAATCCAGCAGAAATACGCCCGCCGCGAGGTGAACATCAGGCGCGCCTGGAACCGGACACAGCGTTTTTTGCCGGAACTGCTGATTGAAGGCGGCCCGAAGCACCGCGTGATGGAGCTGTCCACCGCGCATGGGGCCCAACTCGAGATCGCGCGCCATTTCGGGCACGAGGTCATGGGCTGCGACTACGCCAATATGGTCTTTGTTGACGGGGTCGGGATCGGCCATCGGACCGGGTCAACGACCGCGGCTTTTCGCGCGCTGAATGACGACACGTTCGAGCGCACAACAGACGACTACGGGATCGAGATCGTGCAAGAGGGGTTTCAGGATTGGCCTTATCGCCCGATTTGTGAGGCGATTGACCTGCCTATGACGATCTTTGATGGGGGAGCCACGCCCTACCCGTTCGATGATAAATCTTACGACATCAGCATGTGTTTCCAAGCGATCGAACATTACTGCCACCCTGATCAGTGGCTCGATATCATCGCGGAAATGTGCCGGATCACGACCAAGTCTATCGTGCTGCTGCTCAACCCCATCCACAGAGAATACGCCACAGACGAAGCCTATGTGGACTCGTTCAACCGGTTCCGGTTGGCCATGCGCAGCTACAACGAAAACGGGTTTTATTGCAGCGCGACATTCCTGCATTGGGAAACGGCGCACGGGTTCAAACTGCAGGCCAGATAGGCGCGCGACCCACAATATCTATAACGCAAACGCAAAAAGACCCCGACGCAATTGCGCGGGGCCTTTCTTATTTGTGTATTCGCGTTTAGCGGTTCGCGAATTCTGGATAGGCTTCCATGCCAAGCTCGGCTTGGTCGAGACCCATGATTTCGTCTTCTTCGGTGACACGGATACCTATTGTCGCCTTGAGGATGAACCAAACCACACCGGATGCGACGAAGACGAAGACACCGACAACGATTATCGAGATCAGCTGACCACCAAGGGTCGCGTCAGGGTTCGTCAGCAGAACGGCCAGCGTGCCCCAGATACCTGCGAACAGGTGAACAGGGATCGCGCCAACGACGTCGTCAATCTTGAGCTTGTCGAGGAACGGCACCGCAAAGACCACGATGATACCACCGACTGCACCGATCAGCGTGGCCATACCAAGGCCGGGTGTCAGCGGTTCGGCAGTGATCGACACGAGGCCAGCAAGTGCGCCGTTCAGAACCATCGTCAGGTCGACCTTTTTGTAAAGAAGCTGTGTGAGGATCATTGCAGCAAGTGCGCCGCCGGCAGCTGCCGTATTGGTATTGGCAAAGATGCGGCTGATGTCAGCGACGTTGCCTGCGGTGTCCATGTAAAGCTGCGAACCACCGTTAAAGCCGAACCAACCCAGCCACAGGATAAACGTACCCAGTGTGGCAAGCGGCAGGTTGGAGCCCATGAAGGGAATAACACGGCCGTCTTTGTATTTACCGATACGTGGCCCGAGGATCAGCGCGCCTGCGAGCGCTGCCCAACCACCGACCGAGTGGACGACTGTGGAACCGGCGAAATCAAGGAACCCGAACTGCGTATCAAGGAAACCTCCGCCCCATTTCCAAGATGCTTGGATTGGGTAGATGAAGGCAGTCAGGATGATCACGAAGATCAGGAAGGGCCACAGTTTTATACGTTCAGCCAAGGTGCCGGACACGATGGATGCCGTGGTTGCACAGAACATCAACTGAAAGAAGAAGTCGGCGCCGACAGATGAATAGGTCAGGTCTGGCGTGGTATCGGCAAGGCCGACGGCTTCCATGATGGCGGGGCTGAACAGGATGCCAAGATAGCCGCCTGTTTCATCCGCACCGATGGACCAGCTGCCCAGTGGATACATCAGATTATAACCGACAAGGTAGTAGGCAATCGCCGCGAGCGAAAAGAGGCCCATGTTCTTGGTCAGTTGCATCGCCACGTTCTTTTGACGCACGAGGCCCGCTTCGAGCATCGTAAAGCCCGCAGCCATCCAGAACACGAGGAAGCCGCAAACGAGGAACATAAAGCTGGTGAGAATAAAGCCGATTTCTTCATTCGGCGGGGTCATATCGGCCTCTTGCGCGAGGCCAAGTGTCGGCAGCGCCATGAGGGCGGCAGCAACAGGAAGGATTTTGAGAATTTTCATTGTCAGGGTGTCCCTTTTGGTCGACGCTTACAGTGCGTCGTCGTTGGTTTCGCCGGTGCGCACACGCAGCGCGCTCTCGACATCAAGAACAAAGATTTTGCCGTCACCGATTTTCTCAGTGCGCGCTGTCTTGGCGATCGTCGCGACAACTTCGTCAGCCATGGCCGCCGTCACGACGAGTTCAAGTTTGACCTTCGGCACGAAGTTCACGGCGTATTCCGCGCCGCGATAGATTTCGGTGTGACCGGACTGCGAGCCAAAGCCCTTGACCTCGGTCACCATCATGCCGCGCACGCCGATTGTGGTCAGCGCCTCGCGGACCTCCTCGAGCTTGAACGGCTTGATCGTTGCAATGATGAGTTTCACGTGTTTCCCCTTGCGATTGCGCGGCCAAGCTCGTTTGGGAGCAAACCGCCTACAAGGGGAAAGGAGCCGCATCTCGGCCCGAGTCTCAAGAAAATGCTGCACCTGCAAAGTGGCCTAGACACGCAAATTGCACATTTTTTGCACAAATTGACCGCCGTGCCTGATTTTTAGGCATGCCGCAAAGCCCTCAAAGCTAGTGAGCGCCTCTCTACAAACCCAATCGTGCAGGGTAAGGTCGGGCAAAATAGACTGATCCCTTGGCAAAAAGCGGGCAGAGCAGATGAGCAAGAACAGCGGTGACCGCAAGGCTTTGGTCGCAGATCGGCGGTACAGCCAAAAACCTAACGCGAAGAAAACAACCACACGCAAACCCGCACGTCGCAAAAAGCCGCGCGGCGTAATCTCCCGTATCCTCGGCTTCTGTGGCGGTATCATAAAGTGGGCGCTGCGCTTGCTGTGGCGCTTTGGCTTGGGCGCGGGGCTGGCCGTGGGCATTTTTGTTGGCCTTGGCGTGGTGTATTATGTTTCGACCTTGCCACCGATCACTGATCTGGTTGACGGGCGCACCCGCGGGTCCGTCACGCTGTCTGACCGCGAAGGCCAAGTTTTTGCCTGGCGCGGCGATCAATTTGGCGGGATGGTCACCACCGATACGGTATCAGTGCACCTGCGCAACGCTGTTGTCGCAACCGAGGACAAGCGATTTTACAGCCACATCGGCCTTTCACCGCGTGGCGTCGCCAGCGCCGTACGGATTAACCTGCGCGAAGGGCGCGGGCCGCTGTCGGGAAACGGCGGTTCGACGATCACGCAGCAAACGGCCAAGCTACTTTGCCTTGGTCGCCCGTTTGATGCAGCCATCTGGGAAAACGAAACCGAATACGAGCGCGATTGTCGCCGCACGACCCTGTGGCGCAAAGTCCAAGAGGCGGTTTACTCGCTGGCTATGGAGGTGCGTTACACCAAGGATGAAATCCTGACGATCTATTTGAACCGCGCCTATCTGGGTGCAGGCTCGCGCGGTTTCGAGGCGGCTGCGAACCGTTATTTCGGCCATGGCGCTGCCGAAGTCACGCCCGCCGAGGCGGCGATGCTTGCGGGCTTACTCAAGGCGCCCTCGGCACTGGCACCAACGAATAATCTGCAACGCTCGCGCGACCGCGCCAATCTGGTGATTGGGCTAATGGAGGATCAAGGCTATCTGTCCAACCGCGCCGCTGAAGAGGCCCGCACCGACCCCGCTGGCCTGTCTGCCGCCGCCGAACGGCGTGCAGGTGGCTATTTCGCTGATTGGGTCATGGATCAGGGGCCAGATTTCTTTACCCGCACCACGACCGAAGACGTGATCATCCAGACCACCCTTGACCAAGGCATGCAAACCGCCGCCGAAGACGCGCTAGCGTGGGTATTCGAGAACAAAGTTCGCGAAGGATCAGAGGCACAAGCCGCCATTGTCGTTATGTCCGCAGACGGTGCCGTTCGCGCTATGGTTGGCGGGCGCAACACCAATGTCACAGGGGCGTTTAACCGCGCGACCCAAGCGCTGCGACAAACCGGGTCGACGTTCAAACCTTTCGTTTACGCTACGGCGCTGGAGATGGGGATGTCGCCCAACGATATCGTGCAAGACACGCCCCTGACGATCAACGTGCCGGGATCGGGGCCGTGGACACCGCGCAACTATACCGATGAATTTCGCGGGCCTGTCACGTTGACGGACGCATTGGCGGCTTCGCTCAACATCCCTGCCGTGCGCCTGTCCGAAGACGTGGGCCGTGAAAACGTGCGCACAGTGGCGCAGGGGTTCGGGATTGATAGCGATCTCGCGGCTGGTCCTGCCCTTGCACTTGGTGCGTCCGAAAGCACGCTGATCGAAATGACCGGGGCCTATGCGGGCATCCTCAATGGCGGGTCTGCGGTGACCCCTTATGGATTGGTATCGTTGCGCATGGCTGGCGACGTTGATCCCCTGATGACAGCATCGGGCGGCATCCGCGAGCGGGTGATCCGCGAAGAGGCCGCACGCCAACTGACGTGGATGATGCATCAGGTCGTCGAACGCGGCACAGGGCAGCGTGCTGCAATTGATGGCTGGGAAATTGCCGGCAAGACAGGCACGACACAGGCCGCCCGCGATGCGTGGTTCATCGGTTTTTCAGGTGATTACGTTGCCGGTGTCTGGATGGGTTATGATAACAACACACCGCTCACCGGCGTGACAGGGTCTGGTCTTCCGGCAGAGATTTGGCATGAAACGATGACGCGGATACTTGCAGACCTTCAGCCAACACCGCTGCCGATGCAGCCGCCAGCACAACAAGACAGCATCGCCGAGCAATTGATTGAACAACTGCTGCGACACCTGCAACAACGTGAGAACTAAGCGTTATTCGTCAGGGCAGCGGCTATAGCGAAAGGCATAGCCGTTCCACAGCATGATGATTCCGCCTTCAATTTCAGCGTCAGCCATGATCATGGCGCGTTCGGTCCATGTTTGATCTTCGCCCGAACACTGCATCGAATAAAGCACCGCATCCATATCAACCACGTCGACAGGGTTGGCCATGAGGCACTCCATCTCGACTCCATAAAAAATGCCGTCATCAATTTTCATGGCACCACCATCAACCCCGACCAGCCCACAGTCAGCATTGGCGTTCTGGCGGTAAACCCCGTCATAGGGGGCCGCCAGGGCCAGCGCGGGAAGGACCGCGAGCATAAATGTGGTTGGCAGCAACCGCATCAGGACGCGCTCAGATCTTGGATCAGCGCATCGAGGTTACCGCCGCGACGATCCAGCATTGCGCCAATTTCGGTGCGCTCGGACAATAGCATATTCACGCCTTCGATGATGATATTGAAAAAGACAGGCTTTCCTGGGCGGTCCGAGACATGGAAATCCACTTGGAACGGTGCTTGGCCACGCAATATGGTTGTGGTTTCGACTTCGATCCAGCTGTTGACGGCCTTGGCCCCGACCACATTAATCTGCCCGCCGATGAATTCACGGAAACGTCGGCCGTATTTCGCAGAAATATACAGGTGAAATGCTGCGACAAATGACTGGATCTGAGCCTGTGACGCGCCGCGCCTATCATTTCCCAACGCGAAAGAAGCGATGTAAACGGTGTCGGCGTAGTGATCAAAGATAACGGCAAATTGCTCAACCATTGCCGCTTCGGTGCCGCCGGAGCTGATGATTTGGTTGATATCCGCCACCGCACTGCCAACAAGAGCCTGTGCCTGCTCGTTGCTCAACGCAAGCGCTGGCAACGGCAATACTGTTGTGGCAGCGGTTGCACCTGCTCCAATAAGAAACTGACGGCGGTTTTTTTGCGATAGGATCATTGGAACGGGTCCTGAAACGGGTCAATAAACGGGTCAATAAACGGGTCGATGTCGGTGCTCTCGGCCTCTATTCCAAGCGCAAACCTGCGGCTTTGCAAGTAAAGAAGCCGTGCTTGGGCGTAACTATCTGCACTATCGTATAGCACGGAATCAAACGTATCGCCAAACCGCCCACGCGAAATCGCAATATCCAAGACGCTTGCTGTCGTCGCGGCGGCAACCTGATCGGCGGTGCCATAGCGCGCGAGAGGGTCAATCATGAAATCAACAAGCGTGCCGATGGCATCACGTTCTGTCGATGGGCCGAGGACCGGCAATTCGATATATGCCCCCGCAGGCGCGCCCCATACGGCCAGCGTTTCTCCAAAATCTGTGCTTTCTTCGATAAGGCCAATCTGACCTGCCGGATCGAACAATCCGCCAAATCCAACGGTCGTATTCAAGACAAAACGCATGGTATTTGTAGCGGCACCACCGATATCCCCTTGCAACAGTCCGTTCACGATCATGCCCGGTAGGCCGACGTTATCTGCAAAATTAGCAATGGGTATTGTGACAATCTCAGGAGCAGCGGATGTCACCTGACCAGCGGACCGAAGGGCAAACCGATCCAAGCTTTTGTTGAACTCGTGGATGTTGCGGTTCGTGTTCTCATAGGGGTCGTTGAATTCGGCACCCGGCACCGCCTGTGAGCATGCGCTGACCGCCAAGCCCGCACAAAAGGCCCAACCAAACATGAATGATTTTGTTCTTGTCATTAGCAATGGAACCTTCAGCGCATTATTTTCTGTGGAAACACACATAGACGCAAGACAACGATTTGAAAGGGTGCTTTCAAAGTCTGGTCCCACCCGTGTCAGATAGGAAACAATATTAGGTGGCTTGTGTCACAAAACAGCGCTACAAAACCGCAAAACAGGGCGGAAAAGTGCACATGTCAAAGAACTCATCTGCGCACGGTCTCCCTGAACTTCGCGCAGCGCGTGCAGAGAGCCACTCGTTATATTGGGTCGTTGCGGTGTTCAGTTTGTTTGTGAACCTGCTGATGCTGGCGGGTCCGCTTTATATGCTGAACGTCTATGACCGTGTGCTTGGCTCGCGGTCTTTGGAAACGCTGATCGCCTTGTCGGTTCTGGTCGCGTTTCTCTATGCGATGATGGGCATTCTGGACTATACGCGGGGCAGGATCATGGCGCGTGTCGGCGCACGTTTTCAGGCGCGTCTGGATCGCCGGGTGTTTGGCGCAGTCATGCAGGCCACGACGATGAACCGCGCCCCTGCCCAAGCGGCGACCGGTCTGCGCGATCTGGAAAGCGTGCAGCGGATGATCACGTCGCCGGTCTTGATGGCCCTGTTTGATCTACCTTGGGCGCAGTTGTTTATCATCGGTATTTTCGTTTTTCACCCGTTGATGGGGTATCTCGCGCTTTGTGGTGGGGCGCTCCTGATTGTGGTCGCATTGGCCAACCAGATGACGACGCGCCGCCCGCTTGAGCGCGCAAACAAGATGACTCATCAGGCCGAACTTACCGGCCAACAAATCCGCGCGGAAAGCGAACTTGTCCATGCCTTAGGTATGCGGGACGCGGCGTTTGCGCGTTGGCAAGATGCGCGTGACGACTCGCTTGGAGCAACGATTTCAGCGTCCGACAAGGCGGGCGGCTATACAGCGCTGACCAAAGCGTTTCGCCTGTTTCTGCAATCAGCCATGCTGGGCCTTGGGGCCTATCTTGTGTTGCAAAACCAAGTGACAGCGGGCGCAATGATTGCCGGGTCCATTCTGCTGGGCCGCGCCCTTGCCCCGATTGAGCTGCTGATCGGCCAGTGGCCCATCTTGCAACGGGGCCGCGAAGGCTGGCGCAATCTTGGCGTCCTGCTGGGCGATATCCCCACTGAGACACCGCGCACCGAACTCCCCAAACCCAAGGCGGTAATCGACGCACACCAAGTCACAGTCGTGCCGCCGGGCGAACAGCAAGCGGCGCTGCGCATGGTCAGCTTTAATGTGCAGCCGGGGCAAGCCGTTGGTGTGATTGGCACCTCTGGGTCCGGAAAATCGACGCTGGCGCGTGCCCTGACGGGCGTGTGGCGACCCGCTGGCGGCAAAATCCGCCTCGATGGTGCTGCACTTGATCAATACGATCCCGACACGCTGGGCAAACACATCGGCTACTTGCCGCAGCGCGTGCAATTGTTCGACGGCACGATCAAGGACAATATCGCGCGCATGTCCGCCACACCAGACGACAGCGAGGTGATCAAGGCTGCCAAACGCGCCGCCGCCCACGAGATGATACTCAAGCTTCCTGATGGCTACGACACCCGCGTCAGCGCCAATGGTGGGCGTCTTTCAGGCGGGCAAATCCAGCGGATCGGGCTGGCGCGCGCGATGTATGGCGATCCGGTCATGCTGGTGCTGGACGAGCCGAACTCCAACCTTGATAACGATGGCAGCGCCGCCCTGAACCAAGCGATCCGCGTCATGAAGGACGAGGGCCGCGTGGTGTTCATCATGGCGCACCGTCCCGCCGCCATTCAGGAATGCGATACCTTGTTGGTGATCGAGGGCGGGGTCGTTCGTGCTTTTGGTCCCAAGGACAAGGTGCTGGCCGACATGGTCAGCAATCACCAGGTCATCAAAAACGCCGCGGGCACAGCCGGGGGTGTGTCATGACCCAGTCACGCAACACATGGTCGGCAAAACGACTGCTATTGATCGGCATTTTAGCACTTTTCGTGCTTGTTGGTGGCTTTGGCACATGGGCCGTTTTGGCGCAGATCACCGGCGCAGTCATTGCCAGTGGCCAGATCGAGGTGGACCAAAACCGGCAGGTCATCCAGCACCCCGACGGCGGTATCGTTGCCGCTATCCTTGTTAACGAAGGGGACATGGTCGCCGTTGGTGATGTGCTAATCCAGCTTGACGCCCAAGACCTGCAGTCCGAACTGGCCGTGGTCGAAGGCCAATTGTTCGAAATCGTCGCCCGCCGCGCCCGTTTCGAGGCCGAGCGCGATTTGACCGATGCCTTGGCGTTTGACCCGCTGCTTACCGCAGCAGGCGTTGAAACGACCGAGCTGCGCGCGGGTCAAACGCGCCTGTTCGAGGCGCGGCTAGACTCCGTTGCGCAGGAAAAGGAACAGCTTGCACGCCGCGGCGGTCAGATCATTAGCCAGATCGAAGGGATTCGCGCGCAAGAACAAGCGCTGGCAGCGCAGCTTGCCCTGATCCAGCAAGAACTCGCCAGTCAGCAAACCCTGCTGGATCGTGGCCTTGCCCAAGCCAGCCGTGTCATGGCCCTGCAACGCGAGGAGGCAGCACTGCGCGGTCAGGCCGGTGAGTTGGTCGCCAGTATCGCCCAGGCCGAAGGGCGCATCACCGAGATCGAGATTGAACTGCTCAAACTTGACGCACAGCGCCGCGAAGAGGCAATCACCCGCCTGCGTGACCTGCAATACAACGAACTGGAACTGCGCGAACGCCACCGCACCCTACAAAGCCGCATGGAACGCCTTGATATTCGCGCGCCCGTATCGGGCGTCGTTTACGGGATGCGCGTGTTCGCCGAACGATCTGTCGTGAGCGCCGCAGATCCGCTGCTGTATCTTGTGCCCCAAGATCGCCCGCTGGTGATCACAGCAAAGATCGCACTGACCGACATTGATCAGATCAGCCCACAACAAGAGGTGGCCTTGCGCTTTTCCGCGTTTGATCAACGCGAAACGCCGGAACTATTTGGCCGCGTGAGCCTGATTTCCCCCGATGCATTTCAGGACGAAACAACAGGCCAATCATTCTACCGCGCCGAGATTGTTCTGGCCGAGGGTGAAATCGGCCGCCTCCCCGACGGCTTCGTGCTGATCCCCGGAATGCCCGTCGACGCGTTCATCCGCACTGCACGACGCAGCCCGATTGCATACCTCACCAAACCACTGGCCGACTACTTCGCACGCGCCTTCCGCGAGAGTTGATTGCCCCCGCTGCGCGTCCCCGCTAGCTTTGCGCGACTTCACCCCGCAAAGGATGCGCCATGACCTCGACGATCGAAACCCGCCTTGCCGAACTGGGCGTGACCCTGCCCAATGTTCCCGCCCCGCTGGCCAACTATGTGCCGTTCGTGCAGGTCGGCGATATCGTTTATGTCTCGGGCCAGATTTCAAACGGTCCGGACGGGCTGATCAAGGGTGTCATGGGCGCCGACATGTCCGCCGAGGATGGTGCCGTAGCGGCGCGCGCCTGTGCGATTAGCCTTTTGGCGCAGGTCCGCGCTGCCTGTGACGGTGATCTGAATCGGCTGGTTAAGGTTGTAAAACTGACAGGCTTTGTCAATTCCACGGCGGATTTTACGGATCAGCCCAAGGTTATCAACGGCTGTTCCGATTTCATGGTCCAAGCACTTGGTGATATCGGTCGCCATGCCCGATCTGCGGTCAGTGCTGCCTCCCTCCCCCTTGGTGTGGCTGTCGAAATTGAAGGGATATTCCAGATCAAATGACCCTACCGTCGTCATTCTTTACCCGCCCGCTTGCACACCGCGCTTTCCATGACATCAATCGCGCTTGCCCCGAAAATTCACCAGCTGCGTTTGCTGCGGCAATTGCTGGCGGCTATGGAATCGAATTGGATGTGCAATTGTCCAGTGACGGGCAGGCGATGGTTTTTCACGACTACGCGCTTGATCGGCTAACTGACGAGGTCGGCCCGATTGCCCAACGCAGCGCGGCTGAATTGGGACAGATCGTGCTGAAGGGTGGAACTGATACGATCCCGACACTTAGCCAAATCCTGCAACAGGTCGATGGCGCGGTGCCGCTTTTGATCGAACTAAAGGATCAGGATGGCGCGCTGGGCCAAAGCGTTGGTCAACTGGAAAAAGCGACAGCGCGGGCAGTGGCAGATTATGTGGGCGATATTGCGGTGATGTCGTTCAACCCTCATTCAGTTGCTCTCATGGCGCAGATCGCTCCGCATATTGCGCGCGGACTTACGACATGCAATTTCCCCTCCGAGGATTGGCCGACGATTCCGGAAAAGACCCGCGCGCGGTTGCGCGAAATTCCCGATTACACAAATACCGGCGCATGTTTTATCAGCCATCAGGCAGGCGATCTGGATAACCCGCGCGTGGCAGCGCTAAAGGCGCAGGGTGCAGCGGTGTTTTGCTGGACGATCCGGTCGGCCCAAGCTGAGGTCAAAGCGCGCCGCGTCGCGGATAATGTGACATTTGAAGGCTACGCCGCTTGACCTCTACGCGGCGAGAGCCAATCTCACGGACATGAACGAAATCGAAATCACAGCCCATCCCAGCATCGCTGGGATTAAACCTGAAGACTGGGATGCCTGCGCCTGTCCTGAAGTCGCGGATGGTGGCCGCCCATATGATCCGTTCACGACCTATCGCTTTTTGCGCGCGATCGAGGATAGCGGCAGTGTTGGCGAAAGATCGGGCTGGCAACCACGATACCTAAGTGCGCAGCAAGACGGGCAGGTCATCGCCGTTGCCCCACTTTTTGCCAAGCATCACAGTCAGGGCGAATACATTTTCGATCACAACTTTGCCCAAGCGTTCGAGCAGGCGGGCGGGAGGTATTATCCGAAATTACAGATGGCCGTACCGTTCACCCCCGCAACTGGGCGGCGGTTTCTGACGCGACCGGGGTTTGAAGTTGGGGGCATATCAGCACTTGTGCAGGGCGCAATGCAGATTGCCTCCGATAACGAATTGTCGTCGCTGCATGTGACGTTTTGCACGCAAGCAGAAGTCTTGGCGGGGGCTAAAATGGGTCTTTTACCCCGGACCAGCCAGCAGTTTCATTGGTGCAATGATGGGTATGCGAATTTCGACGCGTTCTTGGCGCAACTATCTGCCCGCAAACGCAAGAATATCCGCAAGGAGCGCGTCACAGCGCAGGCGTTTGGTGGTGAGATCGTCACGTTGACCGGCGATCAGATCGAGCCGCATCATTGGGATTACATCTGGCAATTCTATCAAGACACGGGCGGGCGCAAATGGGGCACGCCCTATCTGACGCGCGCGTTTTTCGACATTGCCCACGAGACACTGCGCGATGATATCTTGTTGATCGTTGCCCAGCGCGATGGCGTGCCCATCGCGGGTGCGCTCAATATGATCGGGCGCGACACGCTTTATGGCCGCTATTGGGGATGCAGCGAACATCACGCATGCTTGCATTTCGAAGTGTGCTACTATCAGGCGATTGACTACGCCATCCGACACGGCCTGCGATTAGTCGAAGCCGGCGCGCAGGGTGAGCACAAACTGGCGCGAGGATATATGCCCGTAGCGACACATTCGTTGCATTGGTTCGGCGACGCGGGCTTTCGCGGGGCGGTGGCCAATTATCTTGAGGCCGAACGAAATGCCATAGACGAGGATATCGAGATACTCACGTCCTACGGCCCGTTTCGCAAATCAAACGAGGAGGATCATCAATGAATGATATCGAAAACGGCGTGCAAGGCTTGGTCGCGCAAGGCTGGGTCTTGAGCGCGGATGGCACCCGGCTGGACAAGACGTTCGTTTTCAAGAATTTCGTCGCCGCCTTCGGGTTCATGACCCAAGCGGCGATCTGGGCCGAAAAGATGAACCACCATCCGGAATGGTCAAACGTTTATAAAACGGTGCAGGTTGGATTGACGACACACGACACAGGCGGGCTGACCCACTTGGACGTGAAACTGGCGCGTAAAATGGACGCAATTGCCGCATGAAAAAGGGCGCCGCGATGGGCGCCCTTGATCGTTTACATTTGACCCAGAAGGGTTTCGCCCGCTGAAATCTCGCATTCGCCGGGGCTTCCTTCTTCGTTCAGGATCGTGACCACACCATTATCGACCAACATCGAGAACCGCTTGGAGCGGTCGATCAGGCCGACAAGTGGGGCGGAAAACTCCATGCTGATACTTTTGGTAAATTCCGCAGTACTATCGCCCAGCATCATCACACCCGCCGCCGTCGCTCCAGTGCTGTCACCCCAAGCGCTCATCACAAACGGGTCGTTGACACTGATGCAAATTACTTCGTCCACGCCATTGGCCGCGAACTGATCGCGAGTGCGCATAAAGCTGGGGACGTGGGCCGTGGTGCAGGTGCCTGTAAATGCGCCGGGCAGGCCAAAGATCACGACTTTACGGCCTTTTGTCAGGCTGGATAGCGTAACGGATTCCGGCCCGTCCGCACCCATGCGGTAAAGGGTTGCTTCGGAAAGGGTGTCGCCTGGGGAAGTTGCCATATTGGTCCTCATTGGGAATTGCGTTTGCCTAGCTGTCCAATGTAGCGTTCTGCTTCCGAATAACCAGTCGAGAGGTGATCAAATGCGCCATTTTGTAGTCGTCGGCGGGGGACAGGCCGGAGCGTCACTTGTGGCGAAATTGCGGAGTTTCGGCTTTGATGGAAATATCACCCTGATTGGGGCCGAAAGCGTGCCGCCCTACCAACGCCCGCCCTTGTCCAAGGCCTATCTACTCGGCGAAATGGAAGAAGCGCGGCTGTATCTACGACCTTTGGAGTTTTACGCCGATCAGAGCATTACCCTGCGCATGGGCACGCGGGTTGTGGCGATTGATGCGGCGAACAAATTGCTGACGCTAGAGGGAGGCGAGGCGGTGTCATACGACGCGCTGGCGCTGACGACCGGATCGCACCCGCGCACCCTACCCGCTGCGATTGGTGGCGATCTGGACGGTGTTTATACCGTGCGCGATTTGCAGGACGCTGACGCGATGGCTCCCGAATTTGTCGACGCGCGCAGTGTTTTAATTATTGGCGGTGGCTACATCGGGCTTGAGGCAGCAGCAGTTGCGGCCAAAAAGGGGCTGAAAGTCACGCTTGTTGAAATGGCGAGCCGGATTTTGCAGCGGGTCGCCTGCCCTGAAACGTCTGATTATTTCCGCGCACTGCATGCCGAACACGGCGTTAATATCTGCGAAGGTGTGGGCCTTGATCGTCTGCTTGGTGATGGACGTGTGACAGGGGCGCGTCTGACGGACGGGACCGAGATTGATGTTGATTTTGCAATTGTCGGCGTGGGGATCACCCCGGCCAGTATTCTGGCTGAAAGCGCGGGGCTGACCATCGACAACGGGATCGCAACTGACATCCATGGCCGTACATCCGATCCGCATATCTGGGCGGCGGGCGATTGTGCCTCGTTTGAATTTGGCGGCGCGCGCATCCGGCTGGAAAGCGTCGGCAACGCGATTGATCAGGCCGAAGTCGTCGCTCAAAATATGATGGGGGGCGATGTGACCTATGATGCCGCTCCTTGGTTCTGGTCGGATCAATACGATTGCAAATTGCAGATCGCCGGGCTGAATACGGGTTATGACACCGTGTATCAGCGCAAAGGAGAACATGGCGGGCAGTCGCATTGGTACTATCGCGCCGGTCAGTTGATTGCGGTGGATGCGATGAACGATCCGCGTGATTATATGGTTGGCAAGCGGCTTATTGAGGGCGGGAAATCGCCTGATCCGGCGCTGATCGCTGACCCCGCGACCGACATGAAAGCCCTGTTGCGCGCGTGAGGATTATTGCTGGACAGCACCGTGGGCTTACCCTTGCGGCGGTTGGCAAAGGGGACGCTGGCGCGCATTTGCGCCCTACGTCCGACCGCGTGCGTGAAAGCCTTTTTTCGGTGCTGCTGGGCTATGGCCATCCGGCTGGCGCACGGGTGCTGGACCTGTTTGCCGGCACGGGTGCGCTGGGACTCGAGGCATTGTCGCGGGGGGCCGTTCACGCAACGTTTGTTGATGACGGGCGTGTCGCGCAAAAGCTGATCCGCGAGAATATCACCAAGACGCGACGGGGTGATGACAGCACGTTGATTGCGCGCGACGCCACACGACTGCCCCCGAACACCGGCGCGCCATGTGATCTGGTGTTCCTTGATCCGCCCTATGGCAAGGGGTTGGGATTGGTCGCGTTAACCGCCGCACACGCGGGCGGATGGATCGCGCCTGATGCCCTGATCGTCTGGGAAGAAAGCGCGCCGCAGCCCGCGCCAAGCGGGTTCACCCTGCAAGATCAGCGCCGCTATGGCGACACGCATATCACGCTGCTGGGGGCACCTTAACCGTAGGTAGGGTGGAATTTTCCAGCGGGTGAGAGCGTGAAAATATCTGCCTCGCCTGCAGTCACGCCGATGGAATGTTCGAACTGCGCCGACAGGGATTTGTCGCGCGTCACGGCTGTCCAATCATCGGCCAGCACCTTGGTTTCAGGGCGACCAAGGTTCACCATCGGTTCGATGGTAAAGAACATGCCTTCTTCCAGCACAGCGCCCGTTCCGGCACGACCATAGTGCAGCACGTTGGGTGGGGCGTGGAACACGCGGCCCAATCCGTGACCGCAGAAATCGCGCACGACTGACATGCGTTGGCCCTCGACGTAAGACTGGATAGCGTGACCGATATCGCCGAACGTGTTGCCGGGCCGCGCCGCTTCGATCCCATACATTAAGGCGTCGTGAGTCACCTGGATCAGCCGTTCGGATTTGCGCGACAGGTCTCCGGCCACATACATCCGGCTGGTATCGCCATACCAACCATCAATGATCACCGTGACGTCGATGTTCAGGATATCGCCGTCTTTCAGTTTTTTGTCGCCCGGAATTCCGTGACACACGACGTGGTTCACACTGATACAGCTTGCATGCTGATAGCCGCGATAGCCGATGGTCGCGCTGGCCGCGTCCGCATCGCCGACCATTTGAGTGATCAGGCGGTCAATTTCGCCGGTGGTCTGGCCGACAAAGACGTGCGGCGCCATTTCGTCAAGGATTTGCGCGGCCAGTTTGCCAGCGACGTGCATGCCTGCAAAATCAGCCTCGCCGTAGATGCGAATGCCGTCTTTGGTAAGCCGTCCTTTGGGTTCTTTCACGTCGCAGATCCTTATGTCGTTTGGGGGCTATTTAGGCCATGCGCGCACAAAGTTCTAGGGTCGCCTGAGAAACGACAATGGCGCACCAAAAATGATACCCTGCGCGCCGATTTCCGCGGCGTGGCAAATGACCTCGACGCCCGCGTTGGCCGCCATGTCAAAGGCGGCGGCGTAGGTCGGGTCTATATCGGCGGCAAGCGTGACGCGCGTACAATCGGTGCGCTGCACAAGAAACAGCATGATCGCACGCTGCCCATTCTGGGCGACCTTCGCCAATTCATGCAGGTGTTTTGCCCCGCGCGCTGTGACGCTATCAGGGAATTCGGCAAGGCCGGTTTGGCGGGAAAGGGTCACGCTTTTGACTTCGACATAGGCGTCAGGGCAGCCATCCCCACGCAGCAGGAAATCAATGCGGCTGTTGGTGCCGTATTTCACCTCGGGACGAATCGTGTCGTAACTTGCAAGCTGCGAAATCTCCGCTGCCGCCAAACCTTCGCCAACGACCCGATTGGCCAAGTTAGTGTCGATACCAACCCAAGCGCCATCCGGCATTTCAATCAACCGCCACCCATAATCGAGTTTTTTCTTAGGATCATCATTGCGTTCCAGCCAGACGCGCAGCCCTGCATCCTTTAGCCCCATCATCGAGCCGGGATTGGGGCAATGGGCCTTTATGATATCACCGCTGTCGAGCTCAACTTCGGCCAGAAAGCGCATGTAGCGCCGGATCAATCGACCTGAAACAAGAGAGGTGGAAAACTTCATGGCCCAGATCTATACCATCGGCACCACAAAGGAGAACCCTATATGACCAATCCAACTGCCGCCATGCTTGTTATCGGGGATGAAATCCTGTCGGGGCGCACGCGTGATGCGAATATGTATTTCCTAGCGGGCGAATTGACCAAAATCGGTGTGGATCTTAAGGAGGTCCGCGTTGTCAGCGATGATGCAGATGCGATCGTCGTCGCCGTCAAGGCATTGTCGAAGGGCTTTGATTATGTCGTGACCAGCGGCGGGATCGGGCCCACCCATGACGACATCACCGCCGACTGTATTGCTGCGGCTTTTGACAAACATATCGATGTACGTGCCGATGCCGCCGCCTTGTTGCAGGCGCACTACGATCGTCAGGGGTCCGAATTCAATGACGCGCGCAAACGGATGGCGCGGATACCTGATGACGCAGTTCTGATTGATAACCCCGTGTCCGTGGCCCCCGGTTTCACGCTGCACAATGTGCATGTGATGGCCGGTGTACCATCGGTATTTCAGGCGATGGTTGCCAGTGTCTTGCCACTTATGACGGGTGGCGCACCGCTGCTATCACAGACCTTGCGGATTGACCGCGGTGAGGGTGACATCGCGGGGCCCCTGGCCAAGCTTGCACTGGCGTTTCCGACGCTGTCGATTGGGTCGTATCCGTTTCAAAAGGATGGGGCCTACGGGGCAAATATCGTGATCCGTGGCAGCGATGGTGGCGCAATTGATGCCGCGATGGTGCAGCTTGCGGAGTTGTTTCCTGCATGATGCTCCCCGATGCCGTCACTCTGACCCGCGTGAACGAGGCGACGTGGCCAGCCGCAAGTGTGCAAGAGGTGGAAGGGTGGATCATTCGCGATGGGCAGGGCGGCGGAAGCCGCGTTTCAGCCGCGACGCAGATTACACGCGACGCCGATATTGGTGCCGCCGAGGATGCGATTCGTGCGCTCTCGCAGATTCCGCTCTTTATGATCGGTGAAGGTGACGATGCCCTTGATCAGGCCCTTGCCCAGCGCGGTTACACAATCAAAGACCCCGTGGTCATGTTGGCTGCGCCGCTGGACGTTCTGACGATGCAGCGCCCACCTCCGCGTGCCACATTCGAAGTTTGGCCCCCTCTTGCTGCCCAACGCGAGATTTGGGCTGAAGGCGGGATCAGGGCGGGGCGGTCGGCCGTAATGGAGCGCGCGAGTTGTCCCAAAACAACGATTCTTGGCCGCGTGGGCGACCACCCGGCAGGCACCGCATATGTCGGCATCAGCGAGGGCTACGCGATGATCCACGCGCTTGAGGTTCACACAGATTTTCGCCGCAACGGGCTTGCCCGTCATATGACGGTTGCGGCCGCACTTTGGGCACAGGCGCTGGGGGCACACACGATGACGCTGGTCACCACGCAGGCCAATGTTGCGTCCAAATCGCTCTATGCTTCCCTTGGTATGACGGTTGTGGGACACTACCATTATCGCATTCATGGATGAAATCAGATGACAGAAAAACCTACCGCACTTGACCTGCCTATGGTCGATCCACTGCCTCCGGCCACGCAAAAGTACTTTGATATCTGTGATGACAAGCTTGGCATGATCCCCAACGTCCTGCGTGCCTACGCCTTTGATATCGCCAAGCTTGATGCCTTTGCGGCGCTCTATAACGACCTGATGCTTAGTGACAGCGGCCTTAGCAAACTTGAGCGTGAGATGATCGCTGTCTGCGTGTCGTCGATTAACAAGTGTTATTATTGCCTGACAGCCCATGGTGCGGCGGTACGCGCCCTGTCTGGTGATCCCAAGCTGGGCGAGATGCTGGTGATGAATTGGCGCGTGGCCCCGCTTGATGCGCGCCAAACCGCAATGCTTACTTTTGCGGAAAAGATGACCATCGCGTCTTCGACAATTGTCGAAGCTGATCGTGATGCCCTTCGTGCTGCAGGTTTCAGCGATCTCGATATTTGGGACATCGCCAATGTTGCAGGGCTTTATAACATGACCAACCGCGTGGCATCAGCCACGGATATGCGTCCGAACGATGCCTATCATGATCAGGCGCGGTGATTTGAATTTAACGCAGATCGCTGCCCTTACCTTTTTGCTGCTACCCGCCACAGCTCGGGCGATGACGCTTGAGTTTCCGGGAAACACCTACCTTAAAGCGGAACAGATCGAACCCGTCGGCAGCTACGCGATGCCTGCAGGCCAATGGATTCAAGGCAATATGGCGATCCTTGAAGGCGAGGGCGAGGTGACTCGCCAAGCATGGCGCATTGATGCGAGCGGCCTGACAACTTTACAGATTCTGACACCGCTGCGCGACCAGTTGGCGGACCAAGGGTTTGAAGTGGTCTTTGCCTGCGAGACTGAAGGCTGTGGCGGATTTGACTTCCGCTTTGCTCAGGCGGTTATTCCAGCCCCCGACATGCACGTGGATCTTGGCGATTTTCGATACCTCGCCGCGAGACGGAACACCGGTTCGGAAAACGAGCTACTAAGCCTTCTGGTCAGTCGCACCAGCCGCGCGGGCTTTGTCCAAGTCACCCGAGTCGGGCCGCCGACCCAAGGGCAGGCAATCGCGCAAACGGGCGCACAGGCGCTGCGTACCTCTGGTGCGGAAACGACGGGTGATTTCGCTGAAATGCTTGAACATGATGGCCATGTGGTTCTCTCGGATCTTACGTTTGAAACCGGGTCGGCGCAGTTGGCCGATGCTCCGTTTTCATCACTTCTGACATTGGCGGACTATCTTTTCATGAACCCGGACCGCAGCGTTGCACTTGTCGGGCACACGGATTCTGAAGGGGCATTGGATGGAAATATCGCACTGTCCAAGTGGCGCGCAGGATCTGTTCTTGAACGGCTGGTCAGCGACTATGGCGCAAGCCGCGCACAGTTACAGGCCGAAGGAATGGGGTTTCTTGCTCCGGTCCAATCAAATCTTACCCCCGAAGGCCGCGAGGCCAATCGGCGGGTGGAAGTGATCCTGACCTCAACTGATTAATGCGAGATCTCGCAAAGGTGGTGATCGGCCAGCGCCGCTATAACCTGACAGTCTGACGTATAGCCTGAATCGTGCACAGATGCGATCCGCGTCAATTCCCGTTCCAGCGTTTGCAGCCGTGCAATGCGGCTGCGCAGGTGCTGCAAATGGTCTGCCGCGATGCGGTGGGCATCCTCGCAGGGTTGGTCGGCCCCGTGATCCAGCGCGATCAACTCGCGGATGGCATCAAGTGGCAAACCCAGATCGCGCGCGTGTTTCACAAAGGCCAGACGGCGCAGGCTCGCATCATCATAGCGGCGCTGATTGCCCGCGCTGCGCCCCGCATTGGTGATTATGCCGATTTCTTCATAGTAGCGGATCGTCGGAATTTTCACGCCTGTTTTGCTGGACAGTTGGCCTATTGAAAACATGTCAGAATACCCCTTGAACCTCTAGCTACTAGAGACATTAGTTTTATACCAGATAGCAATCAAGGACGTATCATGGCCCGATATAATCACCATCATCACATCGACCCCAATGCCGGCGATCGTCGTGTCGGGGCAGCGATCGCCGTGAACTTGTTGCTAACCGTTGCGCAGTTCATTGGCGGCATTTTTGCGGGTAGCCTAGCGCTGATCGCTGATGCAATCCACAACCTGTCGGACGCCATGTCGCTGATCATTGCCTTTGCCGCCCGCAAGATCGCACGGCGTCCTGCCAATGCTGACATGCCGTACGGCTATGGCCGGATCGAGGTTGTCGCTGCGTTGATAAACTATACCACGCTCATCATCGTCGGGATCTATCTCGCGTACGAGGCCGTATGGCGGATGTTCGATCCGCAGCCTGTCGATGGTTGGTTGGTCGTTATCCTTGCGGGACTGGCGTTGATCATTGATACCCTAACGGCCTTGCTGACGTTTTCCATGTCCAAGGACAGCGTAAATATCCGCGCGGCGTTCCTGCACAATCTAGCCGATGCTGCGGCATCCGTGGCCGTGATTATCGCGGGTACTCTGATCCTGCTTTACGACTGGCGGCTTGTTGATCCGGCGGTGACGTTGCTAATTGCGGGTTACATCCTGTGGATGTCATTTGGCGAGATCGGCGGCGTGATCCGCATCTTGATGCTGGGTGCGCCCGATAATTTAGCAATCAAAGACGTGATTGCCACAGTGTTGGATGTGGCTGACGTCGCGGACGTTCACCACGTGTATCTTTGGCAGATGCAGGAACATGCCCCCGCGTTTCAGGCACATGTTGTTGTCAGGGGCGGTGCATGGTTGGCGGCGGATGCAATAAAGCAAGCGATAAAGGCGCAGTTGTCTGATCAGTTCGGGATCGCCCACGTGACGCTTGAATTGGAGTGCGCAAAGCACGCTTGCGTCGACGCTCCGCTTATCGGTTAAAAAAACGCAGCCCGAAGGCTGCGCTAAGTTTGGGCGTTGCACCCTATGGGATTGTGTTAACACGTCACCATTCATTCGGCCCTTTTTCGGCAAATGAATGCACAAGGAAGTCGATGAAAGCGCGCACCTTGGGCTGTGTGAAACGACCCGGCGGGTAGACCGCATAGATGCCCTGCGTGTCTATCGGAAGATCAGGAATTGCGTCTTCGACAAGACCCTGCGCCATCGCATCAGCATAAAGAAAACTGGGCAGAAAGGCGATCCCAAGGCCACTGATCGCAGCGTTCAGCAGGGATTGCCCGTCATTCACCGTCAGCCCGCCAGAGGTACGCACCTGACGTTTTTCTCCCGATGGGGCAGTCAGTTTCCAGACGGCGGCGTTGGACTGGTTGGAATAGTGTAGCAGCTTGTGTGCATTCAGATCGTCGATCTTTTTCGGGCGACCATACTTTTCAAAATAGGCCGGGCTGGCGATCATCCGGCGGCTGGTTTCGGTTAACTTGCGGGCGCGCAGGGTGCTGTCTTCCAGCTCACCAATGCGGATCGCCATGTCGAACCCTTCGCTGATCAGCTCAACATAGCGGTTATTGAGGACCATGTTTACCGTGATATCAGGGAATTCTGTCAAGAAGTCACCAAGGACAGGCGACAGGTGGTTGACGCCAAAATCTGTCGCCACGCTGATCCTTAGCAGACCGGATGGCGCGGATTGCATGGACGTGACCAGCGCATCCGCCTCGCCGGCATCATTAAGAACACGGCGGGCGCGATCGTAATAGGCCAGGCCAATCTCAGTGGGGCTGACACGGCGGGTTGTGCGGTTCAAAAGGCGGGCACCAAGGCGTGCCTCGAGCGAAGAAACGTGCTTGGAAACGGCGGATTTTGAAATCCCCATCTTCTTGGCGGCGTCGGTAAATCCACCTTGATCCACAACCGTGGCAAAGGCTTCCATTTCGGTCAGACGATCCATACTCGTTCCTCGGGTTGCATCTTTGTTCGAGGATTTGTATCGCCCTCAATTCGGGCAGGACTGCGGCGCGCGCCTGACAATTGCGGGGTATTGGCAAGACTGTTGCGGGGCAAGAAACGGGGAAACGGTGAGTTTCTGCAGTCAGAACGCGAGCGTTATCACGGTTATCCAAACAGGCAAGCTAAGCGCCGAAAGCAATGTCGACTGTGCCACCAATGTCGCCGCAAGTTCACGGTCTGCGCCAAACCCTGATGCCAGAACATGGGCCGCAGACGCCGTTGGCAGGGCTGCGAACAACACGAGCGTTGCTGCAAGCGGCCCATCCGCTTTGAACAACCAACACAGTGCAAAAGTCAGCATCGGCAGAATAACCAGCTTGGTCGCACAGATGATACCGCTGAACCTGTTCAGTCGCGTCAAGGCCCCCCAGTTCATCGTTGCACCCACTGAAATCAACGCAACGGGGATCGCTGCCTGCGCCAACATTTCGAGAGGGGCCATAATTACAGTGGGGATATGCAAACCGGTAAGTCCGACAGTGACGCCCGCCACCGATGCGATAAGAAACGGATTGCGGATGACTCGTGTCAACGTAGTCAGAAAATTTCCTGATCCCCGCGATAAGGCCGTCACCGCAAATACATTGGCCATTGGGATCGCCATACCCACCGCCACCGCCAATAGGCCCAGCGGCGGCGTTGGCAAAGTCATAACGGCGACAAATGCCATCGCTGTGTTGAAGCGCCAAGCGGTCTGCCACGCACCGGCGAAATCAACAAACCTTTCGGGCCCGAAACGTCGTGACAGATATCCCAAAGCAGCGCCAGCGCATAGGATCGCCCAGACGGCTGGGCCAATCGTCACCACATCGGCCAGCGCAATAGGACGTCCGGATGCGGCAACAAAGATTAAGGTCGGGAACAGGATTTCGAAGTTGAGCTTGTCCAGCCCTTGCCATGCGTCCACCGATAGCCTCGTGCGGACCACGCCACCTAGGCCAACCATCAAAAACGAGGGCATAAGCCCAAGCAGGATTGTGACAAAAACCATACCCACTCCGTAATTCCACCCAAGCGCAAGGGCAATGCTGCCTACAGCCCAGCTGCCAGCCGTGTCCCTTGATCAATCGCGCGTTTGGCGTCCAGTTCCGCCGCTACGTCTGCACCGCCAATAATATGGGGTGTGACACCGCGGGCGATCAGATCGTCAGCGAGGGTGCGCTCGGGCAATTGCCCTGCGCAAAGAACGACCGTATCCACCGCGATCAAGGTCGGGCGCTCGCGCGCCTCGCCGAACGAAACATGCAGCCCGTCCGCATCGATTCGTTCGTAGTTCACGCCGCCGATCATATCGACGTTCTTCATTTTCAGGGCTGCGCGGTGAATCCAGCCTGTTGTTTTGCCCAAGCCCTTGCCCAGCTTGTGCGCCTTGCGTTGCAGCAGCGTCACGTCCCGCACGGCTGGGCCCGGTTGCGGGCCTTCGGGGCGCAGACCGCCGCGCTGGTCTTCGGGGTCGCCAACGCCCCATTCTACCAGCCATTCGACGAGATTCTCGGTTGGGCTGTCGTCCGTGACAAGGAATTCGGCCACATCAAAACCAATGCCACCCGCGCCGATGATCGCTACCCGTTTGCCCACGGGGGCCTTGCCGCGCAGCACGTCGATGTAGGACAGCACGTTGGGGCCCTCTTGGCCGGGGATCGCGGGATCGCGGGGTTTCACGCCGGTGGCGATAATGACTTCGTCGAAATCGGCGAGGTCATCGGCCGCCGCCGTGGCTCCAAGGCGCAGGGTCACGCCCGTCTTTGCGACCATCGCGCGGTAGTAATCTACCAACCCCCAGAATTCTTCTTTGCCCGGGACTTGTTTCGCCATGTTTAACTGACCGCCAAGTTCGTCGGCTTTATCAAACAGAGTCACTGCATGGCCGCGTTCTGCCGCAGTGATCGCAGCGGACAGGCCCGCCGGACCCGCACCAATCACGGCGATGGATTTGGGCGTGGCGGTGGGCGCGATCACCAGTTCGGTTTCAAAACAAGCCTGCGGGTTCACCAGACAGGTGCTCATCTTGCCGCTGAACGTGTGATCAAGGCAGGCTTGGTTGCAAGCGATACAGGGCGCGATTTGTGCGGCCTGCCCACGGGCGGCTTTGGCAACGAAATGCGGATCGGCCAAGAAAGGGCGCGCCATGCTAACCATGTCGGCGCAGCCATCCGCCAGCACGTCTTCGCCCACTTGCGGCGTGTTGATGCGGTTGCTGGTGATCACGGGAATGCCTACCTGCCCCATCAGCTTTTTGGTGACCCATGTAAAGGCACGGCGCGGCACGGACGTCGCAATCGTCGGAATGCGTGCCTCGTGCCAGCCAATGCCGGTGTTAAGAATCGTGGCACCCGCTGTCTCAATCGCGCGGGCAAGTGTAACGACCTCGTCCCAGGTTGATCCGTTGGGGATCAGGTCGATCATCGATAGGCGATAGATCACGATGAAATCAGGGCCCACGGCCTCGCGGACGCGGCGCACCACCTCGACCGGCAGGCGCATGCGGTTTTCGTATGATCCGCCCCAGCGGTCAGTGCGTTTGTTCGTATGCGTCACAAGGAACTGGTTGAGGAAATACCCCTCGGAGCCCATCACTTCCACGCCATCATAGCCAGCCGCTTGCGCCCGCGTGGCGGCGGTGACGATATCGCTGATTTGCTTTTCGATACCGTCTTCGTCCAATTCCTTGGGTGGAAACGGCGAAATGGGGGATTTCACGGGGGATGGCGCAACACATTCGGGGCCATAGGCATACCGACCTGCGTGCAAAATTTGCATGGCGATTTTTCCATCTGCATCGTGCACGCGGCTGGTGACTATGCGATGGTTGGCGATATCGTGATCGCTGAACAGACCCGCCGCACCGGGGAACACGCCGCCCTCGTTGTTGGGGGCCATGCCGCCCGTCACCATTAGGCCGACGCCACCGCGCGCGCGTTCGGCATAAAATTCCGCAACGCGGTTCCAGTCTTTCGTCTCTTCAAGCCCCGTATGCATCGACCCCATCAGCACGCGATTTTTCAGCGTGGTGAAACCCAGATCAAGCGGGGCAAGTAGGTGCGGATAGTCAGACATGTGTCACTCCGTATATTTGGAGCCACATTGGCTTGCGTTGACGCAAAGGTCACGCGCAACGCGGCGTCAGGTTGTTTCGACGCAATGACGGCGGAACGCCTGTTTCAGCATGTCGAGTTCGGCGCGCAGCAGGTTCATTTCCGCACGGATATCCTCGGCCAAGGCATCGCCAGCAAGCAGGGCAAAGCTGGCGAGAACCTCGTCCGTCACGGCCTCGCGAATTACAAAGGTCTGCAGCCCGTCGGAAATCAGGCTGGCAGGGACCGGCACGCGAACGATCCAATGGCCCGCAGCCTGATCCTCCTGCGCCGTGACACCTTCAACGGGTTGATCTAAATGGGTGACGCGCAGTGTGGGTTGGAAATTTCCCTCACCCTCTTGAGTCAACACACCTTCCCAAACGCCAGCGATCAGGCGGGTTTTCGTAAGAGTAATCTCGCTCATGGCAGCCTCCTTTACAATTCGGCGCGCGGATGGCGGCAAAAGGTAATGTCGCGGATCGTGACTTGATTCATTTCGGGGCCCTCAAAAATCAGATCGACCCACATACGTTCAACCCGCTTTTCGTTCAGCTTGGAATAGGCGAGGTCAAATTCAACCATGACTTCTTCTTGATGAAGTGGAAGCTCGCGCACGATTTGCTCCGTATTGGGCCCGTGCTTGATATTCAGGCGAGCGAAAATCTCGAGCGGCTTTTCAAGCTCGATGTTTGCGTCAAGGCGCACAAGATGGCGTTTCTTGAGGCCGTCGCAAGACTCTGGTGGTAGGTCGAGGACAAGGCTCAGAAACGATCCGTCAAAACGAAAAACATCCATACGCAAGCCGAACGGCGCGAGGTCGACTTCGCGGGTGTTGCGCAACTGGCGGAGTGTGAGTTCAGAGATGCGGCAATCGTGGAAAATAGTGACTTCGTCTCCAAAGCTCGTTTTGCTTTGCACGTTAGACATGCCCTTGGACGCCAGCGGGCCACGCCACAGCTGTGGCCGCCACGACCAATCAGTGCCACCCGGTTTGGCAAATGCGTTAGATCCGATGCGCGGCAGCGCAAGACGGCTGTCGGCCACATAGGTCAGCTCATCCAGCTTTTGGCGCAACTGGCGGGCACTGTACCTCTGTGCACGCAGAACCGACAATTCCGCTCCCGCAGCCTTGCGGGCCGCCCTTGCCCAATTGGCCAATACGCGGCGCTGCAATAGTCGTTCCAAAAGGCCAAGACGGCGGGGCATTCAAACACTCGTTCATTGGAGATGGCAGCGCATCAGTTACACTATTACTGCCAAACTGTTTACCAAAAGGAAACAGTGCTTAGCCGTCTGGGGCGGCGATTGACGCGTTTGCCGCGCGAATTTCACTGATTGTCGCGTTCAACAGCGCCGTCCCATCGCGCGCGCCCAGCGGATTGCGCGCAAAGCTGCGTACAGTCACCGTCGCCATCCGCCCATTAAGATCAAGAAATCCCTGCCAAAGCCTTGGTTCTAGTCCGAGTTCGGAACCAAGGGACGCGTCATCGAAATGCGCCGTCACCAAGCCCGGCGTCATATCGACGTTGCGCAAAGTCACGTCACTGGCTGCCCCATTTCCGCCTAAAACGGCTTTGCCTGCGTCGGTTTCAAGAAAAGCGCGGAGCGTCTCTTCGGACCCTGTAACACTCGCGGTTCCACCCGCACCGACCTGTAAGGTGATGAATCCGTCTGTGGTCGGCATGCTCGCCGCCCGCCCGGACAAAAGTGCGCAGCCGACCATCACTGCAAAACCGTCGTCCGAACGGCTGGCACCCTGATCAACGCAATACCCTGCGGGTCCGCGCGCAAACGCTTCCCCATCCAAAAGGGCCAACGTCCGGGTGCCCTCATCTGTTGCATCCCCAGCGCTGACCAGCAATGACATCAAGCCAAAACCCGTCGTCTGGAATGCTTCGCCACAGCCGGTCAAAGCCAGAATGACGCCTCCCAGAACGACTGGGCGAAACCCCATCACGATTTACAGGTCCATATAGATGTGGCGTTCTTCCTTTGCACCGGGATGGGTCACCGCACCCAAGCGGGTCGAGCCGACGAGTTTTGCGAATTTCCAGACCGCACCGCTGGTGTAGATCGTTTCGCGCGGGCCTTTCCAATCGGCTTTGCGTGCTTCCAATTCGGCGTCTGTCAGATCGACGTTCAACTCGCCTGTAATTGCGTTAAGCGTGATGATGTCACCGTCTTTCAGCATAGCAATCGGACCACCGTGCGCGGCTTCGGGGCCAACATGGCCGACGCAGAAACCACGGGTCGCGCCGCTGAACCGTCCATCGGTAATCAGCGCGACCTTCTTGCCCATGCCCTGACCGGACAGCGCCGCAGTAGTCGATAGCATTTCACGCATTCCGGGGCCGCCTGCGGGGCCTTCGTTACGAATGACCAGCACTTCGCCTTCTTTGTATTCACGCTTTTTCACAGCCTCAAACGCGTCTTCTTCGCATTCGAACACGCGCGCGGGGCCGGAAAAGACCTGCTGTTCAGCCGTCATTCCCGCCACTTTGACGATCGCGCCGTCAGGGGCAAGATTTCCGCGTAGGCCAACAACACCGCCTGTTGGTGTGATCGGGTTCTGCACGGAATAGATGACTTTTCCGTCAGCTTCCCCTGTGATTTTATCAAGCGCTTCGCCGATGGTTTCGCCGCTAGCGGTGATGCAATCCTCATGGATCAGACCGGCCTTGCGCAGTTCTTTCAAGACGACAGGCACGCCGCCGACTTCGTAAAGGTCTTTGGCCACGTATTGGCCGCCCGGTTTCAGATCAACGAAATAGGGCGTGTCGCGAAAGATGTCACAAACATCGAACAGGTCAAAATCAATGCCGGCCTCGTGGGCGATGGCGGGCAGATGCAGTCCTGCGTTCGTTGATCCACCTGTGCAGGCCACGACGCGCGCAGCGTTTTCAAGCGACTTGCGGGTGACAACATCGCGGGCGCGGATGTTTTTGTGCAGCAGGTTCATGACCGCATCACCGGATGCCACACCATACTGGTCGCGGCTTTCGTAAGGTGCAGGCGCACCGGAGGAATTTAGCAAGGCAAGGCCGATTGCTTCGGACACGCAGGCCATCGTGTTGGCGGTAAACTGGCCACCACAAGCGCCCGACGTTGGGCAGGCCACCCGTTCCAGAATTTCCAGCTCGGCGTCGGTCATATTGCCAGCTTGGTGCTGACCCACGGCCTCGAACACATCCTGCACGGTGACGTCTTTGCCGTTCAATCGCCCCGGAAGGATCGAACCGCCATAGATAAACACTGAAGGCACGTTCAAACGCACCATCGCCATCATCATGCCCGGAAGGGATTTGTCGCAGCCCGCAAGGCCGACCAGACCGTCATAGCAGTGGCCGCGCATTGTCAGTTCGACACTGTCGGCAATCGCTTCGCGCGAAGCCAATGATGATCGCATGCCTTCGTGGCCCATCGCGATCCCGTCCGTCACAGTGATCGTGGTAAATTCGCGCGGGGTGCCATTGGCGTGTTTCACACCCATTTTCACCGCTTGCGCCTGACGGTTCAGCGAGATGTTGCAGGGCGCTGCTTCGTTCCAGCAGGTAGCCACGCCGATCAGCGGCTGGTGGATTTCTTCCTCGCTGACACCCATCGCATACATATAGCTGCGGTGCGGCGCGCGGGACGGTCCTTCGGTTACATAACGGCTTGGGAGTTTGGATTTATCGATTCGTCCGGCTGACATGGTGTGTTCCTTCGCAAAAACTGTTGGCAAAGGTCTAAGAGACCGCCGCGACCACCACAAGCGGCTGATTGCATTTCCCCGCTGCCCGTCCTATTTCGGATATTCAAAGCGCGAGGGCCCTATGAACTGGATTTCCAACTACGTCCGTCCCCGGATCAACTCGATATTTTCACGCCGCGAGGTGCCGGAAAATCTGTGGTCAAAATGCGATGAATGCGGGACGATGCTGTTTCACCGCGAACTGTCGAACAATCTGAACGTCTGCACCAATTGCGGGCACCATATGTATATCTCCCCGCGCGACCGTTTTGCGGCCCTGTTCGACGGCGGCATCTTTACCGAAGTGGAGGTGCCGGAACCCACCGCCGACCCGCTGCATTTTCGCGATCAGAAGCGCTATCCCGACCGGATGAAAGCCTCGCAGAAAAACACTGGCGAAAAAGATGCGATGCTGGTGGGCGAGGGCGAGATTGGGCGCACGCCGATCGTGGCCGCCGCGCAGGACTTTTCCTTCATGGGCGGATCGATGTCGATGTATGTGGGCAATGCGATCATTGCCGCCGCCGAACGCGCGGTAATGAAAAAATGCCCCCTGATACTATTTTCCGCCGCTGGTGGCGCGCGCATGCAAGAAGGCATTTTGGCGCTGATGCAGATGCCGCGTACCACGATTGCCGTGGAGATGCTGAAAGAAGCGGGCCTGCCCTATATCGTCGTTCTGACCCACCCGACTACGGGCGGCGTCACGGCATCATACGCGATGCTGGGTGATGTGCATATCGCCGAGCCCAATGCGCTGATTTGTTTTGCGGGTCCGCGCGTGATTGAACAGACGATCCGCGAAAAACTGCCCGAAGGATTCCAGCGTGCCGAATATCTGCTTGATCACGGGATGCTGGACCGCGTCACGCCGCGAACCGACATGCGTGACGAGTTGATCACGATCGCGCGGATGCTGCTGGGCCTTGGCACTGTGATATCGGGTGAACTTCCGGCACCCGAAGCCGAAGCCGCACCTACCAAGGACGCAAAAGAGTGACAACCGGCTCTGATGTCGTTCTGGAACGGATGATGGCGCTGCATCCCAAGGTGATCGACCTGACACTTGATCGTGTGTGGCGCCTGCTCGTGGCACTTGGCAATCCACAAGACAGCCTGCCCCCCGTGATCCATCTGGCGGGAACCAACGGCAAAGGCAGCACCCAAGCGATGATCCGCGCGGGGCTTGAAGGGGCCGGAAAATCCGTCCACGCCTACACCTCGCCGCATCTGGCACGGTTTCATGAACGCATCCGGCTTGCCGGTGATCTGATTTCTGAGGATCACCTGACCCGCGTTCTGGATGAATGCTATGGCGCCAACGACGGCGGCAACATCACCTATTTTGAAATTACCACGGCGGCGGCCCTACTGGCCTTTGCACGCACGCCTGCGGATTACACCCTGCTTGAGGTTGGTCTCGGCGGGCGTTTGGATGCGACCAATGTGATTGATACGCCCGCTTTGACGGTAATCACGCCCGTCGATCTGGATCACCAGCAATTTCTAGGTGACACGCTGCCCGAGATTGCGGGCGAAAAGGCAGGGATCATCAAGCGTGGTGTGCCTTGTGTCGTGGGCCCGCAGCATGATGCGGCTTTGGATGTGATTGAAGCGCGCGCCGCGCGTCTTGGCGCGCCGCTACTGGTCTACGGACAACACTGGCATGTGAATGAAGAACGCGGACGGCTGATCTACCAAGATGAAACCGGCCTGTTGGACCTACCCCTGCCAACCCTGCTCGGTCCGCACCAAATCACAAATGCCGGGGCGGCGATTGCCGCATTGCGTCAGTTAGGGTGTGACGAAGCAGCCTGCGAAGCGGCGATGGTCAATGTGTTCTGGCCAGCCCGGATGCAGCACCTGACGCAAGGCCGGATCGTAGAGCGCTTTCATCTGGCCAATCTGTGGCTGGATGGTGGGCACAATCCAGCGGCGGGTGTAATGTTGGCGCGGACACTGGCGGCCCTGCCGGAACGTCCCACGCATTTGGTTTGCGGGATGCTGAATACCAAGGATATCACTGGCTATCTTGCACCCCTTGCCAAGGTCGCGCAAAGCCTGACTGCCGTCTCGATACCCGGCGAGGCGAACACCCTGCCCGCTGATGTGACGGCCAAGGCTGCACGCGACGTAGGGATGCAGGCGCAGGTGGCCGATAGCCTTGACAGCGCGCTGGTGGCGATCACTGCCGATGACCCCTACGCGCGCATTCTTATCTGCGGCTCGCTTTACCTTGCAGGACATGTCCTGCGCGAAAACGGATGATCCGCGCGGCGCTGCTGACGGTGGCGCTGACCGCGCCAGCGCAAGCTGCGGATTTCGAGTTCTGCTGGGTCGGCGCGAACGACTACACGATGACCGGAGCCATGACAGTGCCGGACACCGCGTTAACGGGGATCGTGACGCAAGACGATGTGATCGCGTTTTCAATCACGGGGTTTCATCGTAGCCTTCCAATCGGCCGCTGGGACATGTCTGACCTGACATCAACGACCGCATGGCACCTGCGTTTTGATCCGGTCGGAATGACGTTTCCAACTGGCGGGATACATAATGGGCCGAGCGGCCAAGCGTGGAATGCGAGCGGTTTTGTTGACGACTGCGGCGCACCCGGTTTTGGGTTCAACTCTGGAACCAACGCCCGAGATTTATGCGTGAACGGGGAGTTCGTGACCGCATCCAGCATTAGTCGCTACACCGACTTTCCCGTCTTTTTGGCTGGTGCCACAATGCAGTGTGGCGGCGCGGCGCTTCTGTCGTGGCTTCCAACGCAAGAAGTCAAAGTGATTCGTGAATCAGCCAGTTGACGTCGAATCATCTAAGCGCCTAGTGTGGTGGCATTATATTTTCGACCATGATCGAACAAGACTTTGGCAGGGCGAGTGGGCGAGCGGCAAGCTCGTCCTCTTGTTTTTGGCCTTTCACACAATCATTGCAAAACTGCCGAAACGGTACAGTCTTAACTTTGATCTAGGTCTGATTTGAATTGGCAAATCATGCTGCATCTTGCGAGAGCAGTTAAGCACACCCCGCCTGCCCGCGGATTCAACAAAATATGGTGCGCAGTGTTTGGGCAAAGATCACATGATGCGATACATCGCAGCCATCGCGCATTTGTTCGGCTTATTGACGGGTCAGATGCTTTACAGCGCAAGTCGCGCATGACACCCGCGCGGGCGCTGGGCGCGGTATCGGCCACTGATGGCAGGCTTGATTTCTCGAACGTGCGTGCGCGGCTCTTGTTCTGCAACGGTACCTGGTGCGACCAAAGCCCAAGGGCGATCCGCAACCTTGTCGAAGCCGATTATCAGCCCAACAAACTGTTCTATTATCGCAGCACGCTTTCCAGTCCTGATCGCATTCGCACAGGTCAGCACCTTTTGGCCCGGAACGCAGCGACCGAGTTAGCGCCCCCAATCAGCCCCCTGCATTTCGCGCAGGCGGCTGGCGGTGCGTTCAAATTCGAACACGCCTTCGCCTTCGACATAAAGCATTTCGGGCGCTGCCGCAGCGGTGCAAATCAGGCGTACATGCGCCTCGTAAAGCGCATCAATCAGCGTGACGAACCGCTTGGCTTCGTTAAAGTTCGCACGGCTTAGGCGCGGAATATCTTCGAGAACAAGCACCCGTGCAGCGGCAGCCAATGCAAGGTAATCGCCTGCACCCAGCGGCTGCCCGCAAAGATCGTGAAACCCGGCCCTTGCAACGCCATTGTGAAACCCCGGAATTACCACATCGCGCCCTTTGGTGCGCAGGGTCAGCGGTTGCGCTTGCCCCTCTGTCAGGCCTGCCCAAACCGCATTAATTTGCGCACGCGCAACAGCATCATTCGGGGTGAAATAGCTCGGCGTGCCTTCTAATACTCCTTGGCGGTAATCGGTTTCGCTGACCAACTCATGGATCACCAGCTTGCCTTTCAGTAAGCCGATGAACGGCAGGAACAATTGACGGTTCAGCCCGTTCTTATACAAATCATCCGGCGGGCGGTTTGACGTAGTGACGATCACAACCCCCGCCGCAAACAGGGCCTCGAACAAACGACCGACGATCATCGCGTCCGTGATGTCACTGATCTGCATTTCATCAAACGCAAGGAACCGGACCTCTGCCGCCAACTTTTCGGCAACCGGCGCGATAGCATCATCCACGCCGCGCTTGCGGGCAACATTCATCTCTTCGTGCACCCACTGCATGAAGGCGTGAAAATGCGCGCGTCGTTTGGGGGCTTGGACCAACCCGAAAAGCAGGTCCATCAGCATGGATTTCCCACGCCCAACACCGCCCCATATATAAAGACCATTTGGCGGCTCTGGCGCCTTGCGAAACAGCCGACCGCGTTTGACGGGTTCGGCCATGACGGCGCGGATACGCTCCAGTTCATCCAACACGTCCTCTTGTGCGGGGTCATGGTGAAGTTCACCTGCGGCGATCCGGTCGCGGTATGTTTCTTGGACGGTCATGGGGTGGTGATAGCGGTGCAGAATGGCGTTGAAAAGGTGCGGCAACACAGGCGCCGTTCGCAAATGATCCGTCGGCCAAACCTTGAGGATATCGAAACGCTGTCCCGCATTCACGTGCAGGCGTGGGATGAAGCCTATCGCGGGCTACTGCCTGACAGTGAAATCGCCGCGCGTGACCTGACGTTCCGGCGTGCGCTTTGGCCCAAGTTGATCACCAACCCCGACTTGCGCATCGCTTATGCACCCAACGTCGGGTTTGCGGTTATGGGGCAGCAACGTGCGCGCCGCTTGCCGCGCAAGAATACCACGAGGAGCTTAGCAGCCTTTACGTATTGAAAACCAAGCAGGGGCGCGGAATCGGGGGCGCGTTGTTGGCGGCTGTGGTGGATCAGCAGGCGTTCACGGCACTGATGGTCAGCGGCAATCACCGAGCGGGCGCGGTATTGCTGGACCAGCGTGAGGTCACAGAAGGCGATCTAACTTTTCAAGAAGACGTCTATGGCTGGAGTTCAGAACAGGCATCAGCAATCGTTGCCTAACGCCTCACCACTTCTGAATTGACGCAGGGGACGTTCTGGCATCATGTCGCGTGATGAAAAGCCACGCCCCTCTGATCACCCCCGTCCTTTTTGCCGGTTGCATTATCGTCATGATGGGCTTTGCGATCCGCGCGTCTTTCGGCATGTTTCAAATCCCGATTGCCGAGGAATTCGGCTGGATGCGGGCGGAATTCTCGCTTGCTATCGCGATTCAAAATTTGGCTTGGGGGATTGGCCAGCCGATCTTTGGCGCCGTCGCGGAAAAGATCGGTGACCGCAAAGCGATCATTATCGGCGCGCTATTCTATGCTGCCGGTTTGTTGCTGTCATCAGGCGCGACCACGCCGTTTGCGCATCAGATGTATGAAGTACTGGTTGGTTTCGGCATCGCAGGCACGGGGTTCGGCGTGATCCTTGCCGTGGTCGGGCGGGCCTCGTCTGACGAAAATCGATCTATGTCGCTGGCGATCGCCACCGCAGCCGGATCAGCCGGACAGGTGTTCGGCGCGCCAATGGCGGAATTTCTACTGGGCATCATGTCTTGGCAAATGGTGTTCGTGACCTTTGCCGGCTTGATCCTTGCCACGCTTTGCGTGCTGCCAATGATGCGCGCGCCGATCGGCGCCTCAAAGGCCGAGCTGGAAGAGTCGATGGGCGTGATCTTGAAGCGCGCCTTCAAGGATCCATCCTACACGCTGATCTTTATCGGCTTCTTTTCGTGCGGCTATCAGCTTGGATTTATCACCGCGCATTTCCCCGCCTTTGTCGCCGAGGCTTGCGCGACAATCCCTGTTGGCGGGATGCTGACCAGTATCGGGATTTCGACGACTAGCGCACTAGGTGCGGCGGCGATTTCGCTGATCGGGTTGTTCAATATCATCGGCACGCTTTTGGCGGGCTGGGCAGGCAAACGGTATTCCAAGAAATACCTGCTGGCGGGCATCTATCTGGCGCGCACAATTGTCGCTGCGTGGTTCATCATGACGCCAATGACGCCGACCACAGTGCTGGTGTTTTCAGCGCTGATGGGAAGCCTGTGGCTCGCGACTGTTCCCCTTACCAGTGGCCTTGTCGCGCATCTTTACGGGCTGCGTTACATGGGTACGCTTTACGGCATTGTGTTCTTTAGCCACCAGTTGGGCAGCTTCCTTGGCGTGTGGCTTGGTGGGCGTCTTTTTGACATCTACGGGAGCTATACGGCCGTCTGGTGGGCTGGGGTTGGGGTCGGCGCGTTCAGCGCCATCGTGCACCTGCCGATCCGTGAAAAACGCGTCGAGCTGGTCCCTGCCTAATCACGCGGACGCAACACAAATCCGATCCCATTATTGCCCTTTCCATGCGTCGAGGATGTAGCGGCTGACCATCAAATCAAGGTGCGCGCCACCACCGTTTTTGAAAAGCGTGATCTCGGATGCACTGTTTCGGGTGAACGACGCCAGATCGTAGTAATCCGCAACCACATGATCACGGGTGATCACGCCCTCGGCCAATGGGGTCTTGAGTTCACCGATGTGATCCATCGTTGTGTGGCGATTGTCGACAAAGACGCGGGCGCGTTTGATCGCCGCATCATCAGCCTCGCGCATGTCGGGGCGATACGCACCGATCAGGTCAATGTGCTGGCCCGGCTGCAACCATTCGCCTTTGATAATGGGCGTTGTTGTCATCGTTGCCGAGGTCACAATGTCTGCCGCACGCACGGCAGTTTCCAGATCATCGGCGATCGCGACATCGGGGAAATCTTGCGCAAATTCCTGCGCGCCCTTGGGTGACCGGTTCCAGATGGTGAACCGTGCATCAGGAAAGGCCGTGGCATAGGCCGCGCGCAACCCGTGTCCCACGGTTCCCGCACCGACAATCAATATGTTGCGGCTATCTTTGCGGGCAAGGCGTGTGGCCGCCAAAAGGCTGTCGCCTACGGTTTTCCACTTCGTCACAAGGTGGAAATCAAGAATTGCCTCAAGGCTGCCATCATCGTCGGAAAACAGGCTGACAGCGCCACCTATAGCAGGCTTGCCGACGTCACGATTGGCCGGAAAAATCGTCGCGCATTTCACCGCCAACCCCATGCCATCAATCCACGCCGACCGGTTCAATAGGGTGTCGTTACCACGGTAGATGAACACATCCTCGACCTTCGCCTTTGGTAGATCGTGACCTGCGGCAATAGCGCGGGTCAGGGCCATCCAATCCAGTCTTTTTTCGCCTTCGGCAAATGGGATCATCTCGGTCATTTTGCTTCCCTCTCGGTTAGTAGTCCTTCGGCGATCAAGCGATCTGCCCATGGCTGCGGCCCGTCAAATACATGCGTTTGCCAGCCGCGTGTGGTCGCCACATTGATATTGTCGATCCTGTCATCCGTGAACAGAAGGGCCTCGGGAGTGATGCCACAATCCTGTTCGACCATCTGATAAATCAACGGCTCGGGCTTTATCACGCGCATGTGTCCCGACACATAATGGCGGTCAAACTCGTTGAGGAACGGATATCTGACGCGGCCAATCTCAAAGGTCTCGACACCGAAATTCGTCAGGGCAAAGACCGGGACGCCCTTGGTGCGCAATGCGCGCAACAACCGCACGGAATGATCAATCGTCGGGGTCGCCATGTCGGACCAGCGGTCGTGCCACATGCGAATTTCGGCGCGCCATTCGGGGTGCTTTTCCGCCTCGGCATAGATGCGCTCGCGAAAAGGCGCGCCGCGATCCACGTCATCGTTCATCGCGTGCAGATCAAGCGTGTCGAAAAACGCACGGCGGCGATCCTCGCCGATTTCGCCGTCGTAGAACCGCTCGGGTTGCCATTCGATCAGGACGTTGCCGATGTCGAATATGACGGCTTGGATAGGCATGGAACCTCCTCTGGTTGCCCCCATCTAAACCCATTCGCGCCAAGACCAAAAGGGCTAGCGGCGGGCTTGGGGTGTATCTATCTGCCCGCTGCCTACCCGCCATTCGCGCCATATCATATAAAGGCCCGAACCAAGGATCAGCGTGATGCCAAGGTAGCTGATGAAATCGGGCCATTCCCCAAAGACAAGGACGCCCCAGAGGATCGACAGCGGCATCGCCAGATATTCAAACGGCGCGACCAATGCGGCCTCGCTTGCGCGGTAGGCTTGCGAGATGCAAAAACCGCCAATCGCCGAACATGCCCCCAATAGAAGTAGGATCGGGTAATCGGACGGGTCTGGCCAAATCCACGCGCGAAACAAGAACGCCATGGACGGGTCAGTTTGATCTGCAAACTGTCCAGCACCAAAGAACAGACCCATCACAAGGCTGACCAAAACAAACATCACCTGAATATAAACCGACATGGTGGCAGCAGATTCCGTGGTGCCGATCTTGCGGGTCAACATGTGCAGCCCCGCATAGCCAAACGCGGCCGCAAGCGGGAAGAGCGAGGCCATCTGAAACGCATGCGTGCCGGGGCGCAGCACGACGATCACGCCAAGCAATCCGATGGCCACTGCGAACCAGCGACGTGGCCCGACGGTCTCACCCAAAAAGACGACTGAAAAGACGGTGATTACCAGTGGGCTGATAAAAAATATCGCAACGGCCTCGGCCAACGGCATTGCCGCAAGGCCAAGGAAAAACGTCATGTTCGAAAAGACAACGCAGGCCCCGCGCAAGACGTGCATCCCCAGCCGTTTGGTATGTAAGACCCGCAGGCCACCTGCGAAGGGCAAAACAAACGCCGCGAGAAAAATAAGACCCAGGATCGAGCGGAACAGGACCACTTGGTGCAGGGCATAGCCCCCGGACAGAAACTTGATCGCGACATCGTTGATCGAGAAAAAGAAGACGGCGATTGAAGCCGTTAGCGCACCAAGCATCAATGGAGAAAGGGTTAAAAGCCGTGTCATTGGGTTACTTGACCCAACGATCAGGGTGCCGTCTTGCCGCTTTGCGACACGGCCCGCAATTCCCGTTCCAATGCGTCCAGAAACCTTGAGCGATCCGCCTTGCCGAACGCCTTGCCGCCGCCTTGGCGGAACGGATCAGCCGCGCGGATATCGGCCATCAGGTCGCGCGTCGCGAGTATGTTGCCGATGTTGGCTTGGGTCAACGCCTCGCCGTTGTGTTTCAGCACGCGCGCGCCTGACTCGACACATTTTGCGGCCAAGGGGATGTCGCCGGTGATCACCACATCACCCGCGCCCGCACGGTCTGCAATCCACATATCGGCGACGTCGGGCCCGTCGGGCACGATCACGTTTTCCACGAGCGGGTTTTGCGAGGGGCGCAACCCGCCATTGCTGACGACGAAGATGCGCACGCCATGGCGGGTACCGACCTTTTCAACTTCGGCCTTTACGGGGCAGGCATCGGCGTCGATATAAATCACGAATACAGCGCCTCGGCATGGAACGCGACATGGTCCTCGATGAATGTGTTTACGAAGAAATAGCTATGGTCGTAACCCTTTTGCAGCCGCAGTTGCGCGGGCTGGCGGCGGGTGGCGATAGCGGCGGCAAGGCTTTCGGTTTTCAGCAGATCACCGAATTGATCGGCGGTGCCTGTGTCGATCAGTAGCGGCCCGTCAAAACCCTGTTTTTCCATCAACATGGTAGCGTCATGGGCGGCCCATTTGGCCTCGTCGTCACCCAGATAGGCCGCGAATTGCTTACGGCCCCAGTCGCTGTTCATCGGGTTACAGATTGGCGAAAACGCCGACACGGACTGGAAACGCCCCGGGAGGCCCATGGCCAGCGTCAGTGCGCCATGCCCGCCCATAGAATGACCGGTGATCGACTGGCGGTTTTCGTCGATCGCAAAATTCGCAGTGATCAAGCGGGGCAATTCATCAACCACATAATCCCACATTTGAAAATGTGGCGCCCAAGGTTTCTGCGTGGCATTCACATAGAAGCCCGCGCCCTGCCCCAAGTCATAGGCATCATCATCCGCGACCCCTTCGCCGCGCGGCGAGGTGTCGGGAAAACACAGCGCAATCCCGTGTTCCGCGGCCCATATCTGCGCGCCAGCTTTGACCATCGCGTTCTCGTGGGTGCAGGTCAGACCAGACAGATACCACAAGACCGGCACGGGGGCGTGTTCGGCCTCTTCTGGCAGGAACAACCCGAAGGTCATATCGACGCCACAGGTGCCGGATTTGTGCGAATAGACGCCTTGGGTGCCGCCGAAACAGCGGTTTTCGGAAATGGTTTCCATGGGGCTACTCCTTGGCCGCGTAGACGGTCATGATCTCGTCCAGCGGTTTCTTCTTTTTGGCGACAGCAGGCACGGTGGCCTCGTCATTCGGGTGGCCCACGGCCAAAATCATGATCGGTTTTTCATTATCGGGACGGTCGCACAGATCGTTCAGGAACTTCATCGGATTGGGCGTGTGGGTCAGGCAAGAGAGCCCCGCCGTGTGAAGCGCAGTGATCAACATGCCAGTGGCGATACCGACACCTTCGGGGACATAGTAGTGCTTGATCCGCTCTCCATCACGTTCGCCCCAACGCTGGGCAAAAATGATAATCAACCAAGGCGCGATATCCAGATGCGGCTTATCTGCGCCGGTCCCAATAGGCTCTAACGCCTTAAGCCATGCATCACCGCCGCCGCCGTCGTAGAATTTAACTTCCTCTTCTTCGGCAGCCGCGCGAACACGCGATTTCATCGCCGGATCAGAGATCGCTACAAAATGCCAAGGTTGCTGGTTGGCGCCACTGGGTGCGGTGCCAGCGGCGCGGATGCATGTGGAAATTACTTCGGCTGGAACGGGACGCGGCGAATACTCACGGATTGTGTGCCGCGTCTTCATCAGGTCATAAAAACGATTAGCGTCACGGGTCATTTCCGCGTCACTGACATCGCGTCGGTCTGGCAGCGGCAAGGCTTGATAGGTTGGGGCGATTTCGGACATGAATGCTCCGGATCAGAGTTTTTGAATAAGGGCCATGACACCGGAGACTGTCAACACGCTGCCCACTGTGGAAATCAGGATCGAGGCAGAGGCGCGATGCGGCGCGACCGCGTAGTGCTGCGCCAAGATGTAGACATTTCCGGCCACAGGCAAGGCCGCCGCGACAATCATCACACCCGCCGCATAGGGTTCGACGGGAAACATCACCAGCGCGGCAAACGCAACGGCAGCGGGATGCAGGACCAGCTTGGCAAAGGACAGCCAGCCAGCCACAGCGAGCCGTTCGGCGGATTTACCCGCAAGCGACGCACCGATAGCAAACAGTGCGCCAGGAGTCGCCGCAGCGCCAAGAATCGACAGGAATTGGTTAATCGGAGCAGGAATAGGCAGGCTAAGCGCCGAAACGATCAAGCCAAGGCTAATCGCGACGATCATCGGGTTTTTCAGCAGGCCAAGGCCGACCGTGCGCAGAACGCCCAGTGACATCCGACCGTCGCGCGATCCCGTGATTAGGATCACAATCAGGCTGCCAAAGACGATCAGATCAACCGCCAAGACCATCATCACAGGACCAATGGCGTTTTCACCCAAAAGCAGCACCAGCATTGGAATACCTAGAAAGCCGACGTTACCGATTACGGCGCACTGTGCTTCGACAGCGGCTTCTTCGATGCCACGATTGCGCAATAGCGCCACACCTGTCGCCACCAAATAAATCGTCATCGTCCCCAAAAGGTAGGCAGAGATGAACGGCCAATTGATGATTTCAGCCAGCGACAAATTCGCAGAAAAACTGAACAGCATCGCCGACAGCGCAAAGTAAAAGACGAATTTCGTCAGGTAAGCCGTCGCTTCGGGCGTGAAAAAGCCTGTGCGACCCGCGCCGTAGCCTAGGCCGATCAACGCAAAAAACGGCACCGTCTGAAGAAATATTTCCCACATGACCCAAGCTTAACACCGGGTTTCAGCGAGGGCAAAAGTCTTTGTAGGTTTTTCACCCGAACTCTTGAAAAAACCCGTCACCCCGACCCGATAAGCACACCTGCCGCAAGGACGAGAGCACCACCGACAACAACCTGCAATGCAGCCCGAAAGAACGGCGTTTGCATGTAGCGGCTTTGAATCCACGCAATTGCCCACAATTCGACGAATACCACGATGATCGCGATCACCGTCGCGGTCCAGAAATCGGTAATCAGATAAGGCATCGCGTGCCCCAATCCGCCAACCGTGGTCATGACGCCAGACGCGATGCCCCGCTTGACCGGCGAACCGCGCCCCGAAATCTGACCGTCATCCGACGCTGCTTCGGTAAAGCCCATCGAAATGCCCGCGCCGACCGAGGCTGCGAGGCCCACAAGGAAGGTCGTCCAGGTATTCTGCGTTGCAAACGCAACTGCAAAGATCGGCGCGAGGGTCGACACAGACCCATCCATCAGCCCGGCCAAGCCCGGCTGCACCCATGTCAGCACGAATTGGCGATGCGCGACCTCGGCCTCGGTACCGCGGGCGCTATCATCAAGGTGCTTGTCTTGAAGCGCGTTTGCGGCTTGGGTATGGCCCGCCTCGGCAGCGGCCAGATCACCCAGAAGCTTGCGCGTTTGCGCGTCTGTCGTAGCGGCAGCGGCGGAACGGTAAAAACGCTCGGCGTCTCGTTCCATCTGCGCGGCTTCATTGCGGATCCGGTCAATCCCAAGGTTTTCGATCAACCAGATGGGCCGACGCGCATAAAACCCCGACACATGTTCGCGTCGGATCAGCGGGATGACATCGCCAAAACGCTTCGTATGCAGATCAATCAGAAGGCGACGATGTTCATCCTCTTCGGCGGCCATGCCATCAAACACGGCGGCAGAAGACGGAAATTCAGCGCGCAACATTTCGGCATAACTGCGATAGATTCGAGCGTCGTCCTCCTCAGAAGAGATCGCGAGCGCGAGAACTTCTTGTTCAGTCAAATCGCGGAAGCGGCGGCGAGAAGAAATACCCGGTATCATAGCTGTCCCTTTCTTAGAGCCATTCTAAAGTAACATCCCCATACTTAGCTGCAAGTGGCTAAAGTGATCAGTTCTTCGAGTTTGTAAGTCGGTGCGCGCGCCGACAGCACTTGCCCGAATTAAACTAAACAGTTTATCATGGTCGAACAAATGGAGGGCGCGCATGCCAGACGGCACCAGCACAATAAAAAAGGGTCGGAAATTCGATCAGGTCCTTGCCGGCGCGACCGAGGTATTTCTTGCCTGCGGCTTTGAGGGTGCAAGCGTTGACGACATCGCCCGCGCTGCTGGCGTGTCCAAAGCGACCCTTTATAGCTATTTCCCCGACAAGCGCCTTTTGTTTATGGAAGTCGCCAAGGGCGAGTGCTGCCGCCAAGCGGACCATGCTGCCGAGAAAATAGATGTGGCTGCACCTGTGGCGGATGTGCTTCTTAAAGCCGCAGATCACATGATCGAATTTATCACATCAGAAGTTGGGCAACGCATTTTCCGTATTTGCGTCGCCGAGAGCGATCGCTTTCCCGAGTTAGGCCGAGAGTTCTATGACAGTGGCCCTGCCCTGATCCGTGAACGTCTCGTAGACTATTTCGAAAAAGCGGTCGCGCGCGGTGAACTTGTCATTGATGATGTTGCCCTTGCTGCCGACCAGTTCCACGAGTTGTGCAAAGCCAATCTTTTCACACGGGCGATTTTCAACATGGCCGAAAGCTTTACCGATGCGGAAAAACAACGAGTCGCACAGGGTGCTGTCACCACATTTCTGGCGCGCTATGGCGCCTAGGGTACAACCCCAGGCGCCTTGATAATGCTTGTCTAGTAAAGAACCACAGACCGGATGCTTTCGCCTGCGTGCATCAGGTCGAAGCCCTTGTTGATGTCGTCCAGCGGCATTGTGTGGGTGATCATCGGGTCGATCTCGATTTTGCCCTCCATGTACCAGTCGACAATCTGGGGCACATCGGTGCGCCCGCGCGCACCACCAAAGGCCGTGCCGCGCCAGCTACGCCCTGTTACCAGTTGGAAAGGGCGTGTGCTGATCTCGGCACCCGCGGGGGCCACGCCGATGATGATGCTTTCGCCCCAGCCCTTATGCGCGGATTCCAGCGCTGTGCGCATAACACCAACATTGCCCGTGGCATCGAACGTATAATCCGCGCCGCCCTTTGTCAGCGCCACAAGATAGGCCACCAGATCGCCGTCAACTTCGGACGGATTCACGAAATCGGTCATGCCGAAACGTGTCGCCATAGCGACCTTGTCGGGGTTCAGATCAACGCCGACAATTTGGTCGGCACCAGCAAGGCGCAGGCCTTGGACCACATTCAATCCGATACCGCCCAACCCGAACACAATCGCGCGGCTGCCGATCTCGACTTTGGCGGTGTTGATGACTGCACCGATACCCGTTGTGACGCCGCAACCGATGTAGCAAATCTTATCGAACGGTGCGTCTTTGCGGACCTTGGCAAGCGCGATTTCAGGCAGAACAGTGTGATTGGCAAAGGTCGAACAGCCCATGTAGTGCAAGATCGGAGTGCCATCGAGCATGGAAAAGCGGCTGGTCCCATCAGGCATCAGACCCGCACCTTGGGTGCTACGGATCGCCTGACACAGGTTAGTTTTCGGGTTCAAGCAATACTCGCACTCACGACATTCGGGCGTGTAAAGCGGGATGACGTGATCGCCGGGTTTCAGGCTGGTCACACCGGGACCGACTTCGAGCACAACACCCGCGCCCTCATGGCCCAGAATCGCCGGAAACAGCCCTTCGGGATCAGCGCCCGACAGTGTGAATTCGTCAGTATGACAAATGCCGGTCGCTTTGATCTCGACCAGAACCTCGCCGGCGCGCGGGCCATCAAGGTTCACTTCCATGACTTCCAACGGTTTTCCTGCAGCGGTGGCAACGGCGGCGCGTGTTCGCATGATGATATCCTCTCGTCTATTTTGCGGCAGAGTCCGCCAAACAAAGCACAAGATCAACGCTCAATCTTGCCATTTCATGCACGAGTATCTAAAATATTGGTATGAAAAGGTTTTTCTTCATAGTGTTAGTTGCATTGGCCGCTTGTGAAGCGCCGGTTGGGACGCTCCCCGATCAGCAGATTCCGTTGCCCCAGATGCCAATTATCGGCGATGATACCTGTCATGCAGCCCCGCGCGCGGACCTGATCGGGCAACCTGCCACAGCGCTTGAACGGGTTTTGATCCTTGGACAGGTGCGGCTGATCCGGCCCGGAATGCCTGTGACAGCGGACTACCGCAGCGAGCGTATTAATTTTGATATCCCCGAAGACCAACGCATCCGCCGAATTTGGTGCGGCTGAAAACGAAAGGGCCCCCACGCAGCGTGCGCAGGGGCCTCGTTCACGTTGCGAGATCCTGACACCACTAACTGGGTGGGGGCTGTTATCGCAGTATCAGGATCGTTTCGCTGATCCTTTGATGCCTGCTCAATCGGGCAAGATCTGGGCAAAAGCGGGGCCATTTACGGATGCCTTTGTCTGGAAACCAGCATTTACTTGATTTGCAATCGTTTCGGCGCAACTCTGACCTCATGACAGTGCAAAATATCTCGCCTTTCGGAGGCGCAATACCCGAGCAGGTCGCTTTTCACCGCACCGAATTGGGGTCGATTCTGGGGCTGTACGGGCGCATGGTTGCCGCAGGCGAATGGCGCGACTACGGGATTTCATGCTTGCGCGAAGTCGCAGTTTTTTCGGTGTTTCGCCGCTCTGCTGAGAACCCGATCTACCGGATTGAAAAGCGCCCGCGCCTGCGTGTAAGGCAGGGGCAATACGCTGTCGTCGGAATGGATGGGCAAATCCTTAAACGCGGCAATGACCTGAAACAGGTGTTGCGGGTGCTAGAGCGGAAACTAATTCGCGCCGTCAATTAATCATAACCGCCTGCGCGAAATCACATCGCCATCCCCCTGCGCCGCGATTCGCAGAATCGCATTCGCCACAGGTTCGTAGGTGACAGCCATTTGATGCGCATTGGCATGAAGTAGCGTGTCAGGGTCAACCATCAGGCCAACATGCCCCTTCCAGAACAACAGATCACCGCGTTGCAAAGGTGCGTCTTGCGCGATGTTGTGCCCAAGATCGGCAAGCTGCAAGTCGCTATCGGCAGGGCAGGCGATATCGCATGCGCGCAGTCCGACTTGGACCAGACCGGAACAATCAATACCCAAGATACTGTTGCCGCCCCATAGATAGGGCGCGCCGCAATGCATTTGTGCAATCGTTACCGGATCCGAAAATGGCTGCGAAAGCGGGCGCAGGTGTTTCTTAGGAATGAAGCCATGCGTAGTCTCAAAGAACTTGTGGCGTTCGTTCAACACCTCAACCTGAGCGCCGAATGACAGATGCATCCGGTTGGACGATTTCAGATCATCAGACGCGTAGGCGTGGGTTGCTGGGGTCGCAACACGGTGGGTCATCACCGCTGGTTCACCCAGCGCGTGGTGCGGAATGTACCCGACATAGCCGTCAGAATTAGACTGCACAAAACAAATGCCTTCGTGGTCCTCGAACACCGTGACGGGCGCGCCAAGGAGCAACTGTCGGTCACGCGCGCCGTGCGGTTGGGCACAAAGATCAACCACGGGCAGGATCACGCTTTGCGTCCAGCCCTGAACGTATTTGTCAGCCGCAACCCGCCCCTCAAGCAAAGCAGCCGCGACGCGCCCGTTGGCAGGGGTAAGTCGGCGGTCCATCAAAAACCCAAGATGTCAGGCAATGCGTGCAGCAATGCGCGCGTGCCTTGCCCGACCCCGCCTTTGGCGCGCGCGGGCGCGGCGGTGGGTTGCCAGCCGTAAATGTCAAAATGTGTATAGGGTGCCGTGTCCACAAAGCGTCGCAAGAACAGCGCTGCGGTAGTCGCACCTGCGAACCCACCTTTGGGCGCGTTGTCCAGATCGGCCACACCGGGTTCGATCATCGCCTCGTAGGGGTCATGAAATGGCATCCGCCACACCGGATCAGCCACGGCGCGGGAAGCCGCCGCAATGTGGTTTGCCATGCCATCATCATCGGTGAAGAACGGCGCGATATCGGGGCCAACCGCCACGCGCGCCGCGCCCGTCAGTGTCGCCATCGAAATAATCTGGTCTGGCGCGTCTTCGTCCGCCAAAGCCAGCGCATCTGCCAATACCAAGCGCCCTTCGGCGTCAGTGTTGTTGATTTCCACCGTAAGCCCTTTGCGACTTGTCAGAATGTCCTGCGGGCGGAATGCGTTGCCGCCAATGCTGTTTTCCACGGCCGGAATCAACACGCGCAACTGCATGGGTAGTCCAAGCGCCATAATCATATGCGCAAGGCCAAGAACCGCAGCCGCGCCGCCCATATCTTTTTTCATCAAACCCATCGACGCACCGGGTTTGATATTCAGCCCGCCGGTGTCAAAACACACCCCCTTGCCCACCAAAGTCAGTTTTGGTCCGGCCTTGCCCCAGCGCATATCAATCAAGCGCGGCGCGCGATCGGCGGCGCGTCCAACGGCATGGATCATCGGAAAATTCGCCGCAAGCAAAGCGTCACCAGTTGTGACGTCGATCTTGGCCTGGTGCGTGTTGGCGAGACCGCGCGCCGCGGCCTCAAGGTTATCCGGCCCCATATCAGAGGCCGGCGTGTTAATCAGATCGCGGGTCAGGAATTCACCGGCTGCGATGATTTCAAGGCGTTCGGCATCGACACCATCAGGCGCGACCAGCTGCGCGGCCATCGGTTTTTGCGCAGCGTAGCGGTCAAACCGATAGGTTTCCAAAAGCCAGCCAAGGCAAGCCTCTTCCAGGGCGGCGCCAGCCAATCCATCTGCGAATTGATAGACCCCGGATGGTAATTTTCGCATCGCGGCAGCCGCCAAAAAGCGATCGCGCTTTTGCGCCTTTGCATCACCCAACCCGATCAGGGCAGCAGCAAGACCACCTTCAGCATTCGGGAGCACAACGCAGTCCGCCACGCCGCCCTGAAATCCTTGGGCGCGGGCCCAACTTGCCTGCGATTTTGGCAAGGCACCCAGCGCAGCGTCTACAGTGTCAGGCGTGCAGGTGATTAGCGCAATTGAATCCGGCGAGGATGGTGCAAACCGCGGGTTTGGTGCAGGGATTAACATCGTAGCGGCTCCGGTGATATATGACCTGACCCTAGCGCGTTATGCCGCGCCCGCAAGAGGCCTATCCGCCTTGGTTCTGGCGTGTTCCAACCTCGAACAATGCCAGATCAGACAAACGGATCAGTCGTGCGACGGTGGCGGCGACGGCGGTATCATCATTGCTCACTACGCAGACAGTTACATCGCGCGCGACTTTGGCAAGGTTCGGAAGCCCTATACGATCGGCCAGATCAACGACGGCCCTCGCGCGAGCGGCGACGTTGGTAAAATCACACGCCAAATGGAAGTCACTTATCCTGCGCAAATGACGTGTCAAATCTTCGAGCGCGCAACATATTACTTCTTCGGCCGCGATTTCACCCAAGGTATCGACCATTTGCGCGATTGGCACAGGGTCGATGCGCAGCGAATCCAGCGGCCGCAGCGCAATAATGTCGTTGCCGCCTAAAGCGCATATGTTTGGGTCAAGGTTCATATCACCCTCATATGCCGTGATGGTTCCCAATCGGTTGATGCGCGCCGCAGAAATCTCTCGAAATTCCCGAAAATTCAGCCTATTTAGGGCGCAAACCAGTGAGAGTTCAAATGCGCCACGCCAAACCACTCCCCGATTACCTGATTAAACGCTACCACGGCTGGAAAGCCACCTCGTTCGAGGATAACCGCAGTTGGTATCGCCACCTTGCCGAAATGGGCCAGCGCCCGCGTGCGATGATCGTGTCATGTTGTGACAGCCGCGTGCATGTAACGTCGATTTTCGGAGCGGATCAGGGAGAGTTCTTTATTCACCGCAATATCGCAAACCTTGTCCCTCAATACCTGCCAGACGGCGATCACCACGGCACATCTGCCGCGATCGAATATGCGGTAACCACGTTAAAGGTTGCGCATCTGATCGTGCTCGGTCACTCCAATTGCGGTGGCGTGCAGGGATGTTACGAAATGTGCAGCGGTCTTGCCCCCGAGTTGGAAAAATCGACAAGCTTTGTAGGCCGGTGGATGGATATTCTGCGCCCTGGTTTTGAACGACTGGAGAAAGGCGACGACAGCACCCGTCTGCGTGAGCTGGAAAAGCAATCCGTTTTGGTATCACTTGAAAACCTGATGACGTTTCCATTCGTGCAAGCGGCATTTGAAGACGGAATGCTATCGCTCCATGGCATGTGGACCGACATCGGCGAAGGCACACTCGAGGCTTATGATCCGGCTTCGGCAGGTTTTGTGACAGTCTAGCCTTTCCTTGGGTCACTTTCGCTCTAATTACTCTAAGTCCAGTAAGGGATTTTGACATGGCCGATATCTTCGACCTTGCCACCACGAACCTGCTTTCTCCTGTGATTTTGTTTTTTGTTCTTGGTGTCGCTGCTGCACTTGCCCGATCAGACCTTTCCGTACCCGAGGCGGCGGCAAAAACGCTTTCGCTATATCTGCTGTTTGCAATCGGCTTTAAGGGCGGGGCGAGCGTCGCCGCCCACGGTGTTGACGCCCGATTGATTGCCAGCCTTGGGGCGGGCGTTGTGCTTTCTTTCTTCCTGCCGTTCATCGCCTTTGGCCTTTTGCGTGTGATGACAAACCTGAACCGGCTTGATGCCGCCGCGGTCGCGGCCCACTACGGGTCGATATCAATCGTGACATTTGTCGCGGCGACGTCCGTGCTGGAAAGCCGTCTGATTGATTCCGAAGGATACATGGTTGCTGTTGCTGCCATGATGGAGGCCCCCGCGATCCTTTCTGCCCTGTGGCTGGTTGCACGTGGTGCGCCAGATGGTGGTCGGATGGACGCGACCCTTCTGCGCGAAATTATGTTGAACGGGTCCATTGTTCTTTTGGTGGGTTCATTTGCGATTGGCGCAATCACCGGACAAGACGGGTTGGAAAAGATCGCCAGCTTTATCGTTGCGCCGTTTACGGGTGTGTTGTGCCTGTTCTTGCTTGATATGGGGCTTGTCGCGGGTCGGGGCCTGCGGGAAGTGCGTGGCCAGATAAGTATGGCAACCGTGGCATTCGCAGTTCTGATGCCACTGATTGGCAGCACGATCGGGCTTGGCTTTGGATTGTTGATCGGGCTGTCCGCGGGGGGTGTCGCGCTGATGATGGTGCTGTCTGCATCGGCAAGCTACATCGCCGTTCCGGCGGCCATGCGCGTGGCCCTGCCCGAAGCGAACCCGTCGATCTATCTGACGCTATCGCTGGGCGTCACATTTCCGTTCAATCTTACCATTGGCATCCCGCTGTATGTTGCGGTGGCCAGCGCAATCGTGGGGGTCAACTAATGGAAACGCACAAGGCAAAACGTGTGGCGATCATCATCGAAGCACCGATGGAGCGCCGTTTAACCAATGCTCTGACCGAAGCGGGCGTGCAGGGCTATTCAATCTTGCCCGTTCTCGGAGGGTCTGGCCGCTCGGGGCAATGGACACGCGAAGGTCAGGTTGGCCGTTCCGGTATGATGCAAGTCGTCTGTATCATCCGGCCTGAACGGCTTGATACTCTGCTTGAGGCCGCGTTCAAAGTCGTTGAACGGCACATGGGCGTTGTCACAGTCAGCGATTGCGAAGTGCTGCGGGCAGAACGATTCTAGCGAAGGGCCCGGACTAATTGGCCCCTCGCAGTCTTTTGTAACCGCTATCGCAGCACATAGCCTGTTGGCCAAGTCAGGCTATGCTCAAGGCGGATTTCCTGCTTAGCACCTGCCGCCAAATCAAACTGCCACTCCAACACGCCGCGCCGCCCGTCGGGGTCTTGCTCGCTCACCGGCAGGCTCGCGGTGTATTCCACGACCAGATCGTCCTGATCGGAATAATAAATGCGATCACGCAGGCGGATGGGCCAGTCTTCGCCCGTTAGGTTTTCGACCGTCATAACAACCGTTTCTGTCTGTTGATTGCTGCGCGATAGCACGCCAATATCGCCTTCGGTCCGGTCAGGCACGATGCGGTTCAACCTGATGCCGTCGATCACGCCAAAGCCAATTTTGGTGTCATCACCGGCTGCGATCAGGGGTAGTTGCGTATATCCGACAAGGCTACCATCAGCGATCAGCAGCGCATCACCGGGAAGCAAAACTTCGCCCGTGGTGTTGACCAGTTCAGCGACCATATAGGCGCTGTCGTCACCCATCGGCGCGGCGGCAGCCCAAACATCCGGCGTCACGGTTTGCGTATCCAGCGTCAGGCGCAAATCATCGACACCATTACGGATCGTGACTTCGCCGCCGTAAGTATAGGTCACGTTTGCCCCCATCAGGTTGGTGTACATGCCGGCTTCTTGCAGAACTACGACTGGTGACACCTCCATCTGCGGCGCAGCCATAAGGCCACCATAGCTATCAGCTGCCTGCGCGCGATCCCTCTGTAGATCTTCCTCGCTCACGATCTGGCGGCGTATGCCGTAGACCTCTCCCGCTTGGCTTTGCCCGCCCGGACGGGCCGTGGACAGGGTTAGCGCAACGCCGTCCCAATCTTCACCACTGTTTTGGGTGACCAGCACGTTGCGATCAATGTCCAGCGTCGGGGTGTCGCCGCGCGTCAGACGTAGGTCATAAGTTGGCCGCCAGTAGGCATCGCCGACGATGGTGGAAATATCCAAGGTGACAGGGCCGTCTGTTTGAGTTTGCACGGTCAGGCTCAGCACCGCACCCTGATTGACAGGGGCTGTTAGCGCGGCAAGAGCCTGGCGCGCCCTGTCCAACAATTCGCCATCATCGGCGCGGTCACGCAACGCGGCTTGGGCTTCAACTTCGGCTTCAAGCGCTGACTGGCGTGCAGCGAAGGTTTCAGAGCCAACAAGCTGCGCCAGTGCGCGGATGTCGTCGGGGGATGTGGCTGCCAGACCATCTTGATTGCTTAGTCCCCGCAAGAACGCGACTTGTTCTTCAGCGGCCATGACCGCCAAGCGGATCATGGAAATGGCGGTGTCGTGGTCGCGCAGGACTTGCTCAAGGCGTTCAACCTCGGCTGTCGCAGCCACGACAGCATCGCTGGGGGTGTCGTCGGTCACGGGTTGCCGCCCCTTTGCCAATGACAGCGCTCCGATCCGCACGCCATCCGAGGGCGTCACGCGCAGGGCTTCGGCGATGGTGTTTGCGGGCAGACCGGGCACGATGACCTCGTGGGTGCCTGCGGGCACATCGAAGATGACTTGCCGCACGACGGTTGCACCTTGGGGATAGATCGTCACGGCGGTGATATCGGCGGGGGCCTCGAACGTGTCGGCCAACGCGGGCGCGGCGGCAAGAAGGGCGATGAGGCTGGAAGCGAGAATCGGGCGCAACACGGGATACTCCTTAAGGTGCGTTAACGATGTCATAGGAATGTGACGCAGGCCAAAGTGCAATCCTTGGCGAGGCGGCAATTAAAAGAGCGTATCGCGACACAACTCAGCGGTTAGTCGCCGTGTGGCGCCTCGTATGGCCAACGATTTGGCAGCCACCGCGGCACGGCAGATTTGTAGCTTAGGTAGGTGCGGCCAAAACGCTGCGCGAGTGCTGGTTCCTCCGAGGCGATAAAGTAGGCGGTATTAAAAGCATAAAACGCTACCGCCCAGCCCAACAGGGCGGTGCTGTTGAACGCGATCCCCTCGGCAATGATCAAAATAATGACCGATGTCAGCATCGGATTTCGCACGTAGCTATAGGGCCCGCTCACGACGAATTTTGTTGGCGGGTCCCAAGGGGCCGGTGTCCCTTCACCTTGGTGGATAAACAGCCGCATGGTCGTGGCCGCCAGTGCAATCGCTGGGACAGCTAACGCCGCAGCAACGATCCAAGCCAACGTCCCACCTACAGACCCGCCGAACGGCCAACCGCCGCTAAAATAGTGGATCAGAAGCGGCACGTAGACCAGAGCCGTGCCGGGCAGGATCAAGATTGTTTTTATAATTCTCCAAGACATAGGCGCAGCTTATCACATCTGCTGCAGCGGCTACATCTTTGAATCCGGCAACGCAGTTGTGCGCCACCGGATCAAAATTCTTAGCATTAAATAAGGGGTATTAGCCCTTTTTCAGCACTCTCACGCCCAGCACTTCTGCGATCTGCACCGCATTCAGGGCAGCGCCCTTGCGCAGGTTATCGCTGACGCACCACAGGTTGATGCCGTTGTCGATTGTGACGTCCTGACGGATGCGGCTGATAAAGGTCGCGTAGTCGCCAACGCATTCAATCGGGGTGACGTAGCCACCGTCTTCGCGCTTGTCTATCACCATGATGCCGGGGGCTTCGCGCAGGATATCGCGGGCTTCGTCTTCGTCGAGAAACTCTTCAAACTCGATGTTGATCGATTCCGAATGGCCGACGAACACAGGCACCCGCACGCAGGTCGCGGTGACTTTGATCGATTTATCAAGAATCTTTTTGGTCTCGGCGACCATCTTCCATTCTTCTTTGGTATCGCCGCTGTCCATGAACACGTCGATCTGCGGAATCACGTTAAACGCGATCTGCTTGGGATAGACGCGTGGCGCGACTTCCTGACCGGGGACATAGACGCCCTTGGTCTGGTTCCACAATTCGTCGATGGCTTCTTTGCCGCTGCCGGAAACGGATTGATAGGTCGACACAACAACGCGCTTGATTTTGGCGCGATCATGCAGCGGCTTGAGGGCCACAACCATCTGCGCGGTAGAGCAATTCGGGTTAGCGATAATGTTTTTCTTGGAATACCCAACAATCGCGTCAGCGTTCACTTCGGGCACGATCAGCGGCACGTCGGGATCATAGCGATAAAGTGACGAGTTATCGATGACTACGCAGCCAGTTGCGGCGGCCTTGGGCGCATAGATCTTGGTCGCGTCCGTGCCGACAGCGAACAGGGCGATATCCCAACCCGTGAAATCAAAGGTATCAAGGTCTTTGGTTTTCAGGGTTTTGTCGCCAAACGAAACTTCGGTACCCAATGACTTGCGGCTTGCCAATACGGCAATTTGGTCCACGGGAAACTGGCGCTCGTCCAGAATGTTCAGCATTTCACGACCTACGTTACCCGTAGCGCCGACAACGACGACTTTATAGCCCATCTATCTGGCTCCTTGATTAAACCGCGTGCTGCATAGCGGCATTGAGGGCCAAGGGGAAGGGGAGACTAGTCGGTGCGGTCTTTGCTGAAAGCATAAATCGTAAGACCCGCGCAGACCAATAGGCCGTAGAACAAAAATATTGTCTGATAGGCTTGGGTCACGCCCGCCTCTGACGAAACTTCGTAGATCCGCCCTGTCACGAACTGCATCAGGCCAACACCGCCGATCCCGAACAGGTTCATTAATGTTACCCCTCGCCCCGTCAAATGCGCCGGAAACGACGCGCGGCCGTGGGCGATAAGCACCGGAAAGGACGCGCCGAACAGCCCGACGACACCCAGCAGAACGGCGGAGTACCAGATGGAAGTGTCGGGGGTCGCAAACAGGGCAAAGCAGCCCAGCGCGCCCATCAGGTTGCCAACAAAGATCACCCATTTGCGGGTGCCAAACAGACGGTCCAACGGGCCATAAAGAAAATTGCCCGCAACCATCGCTAGCCCCATGATCAGCGTCACCTGACCGATGCGGATCGCGTCTGCGCCGAATACATCCGCCGCATATGGCCCCGCCCAAAGTCCGCGCAGGCCAGCGGAAGGAGCGTAATTCACAAACATCATAGGAAAGATCAGCCAAAGCGCCGGAATTTTCAGCAGGTCGAGGACAGACCCTTTTTGGCTGTGCTCAACTTTTTCCGGGTCACTAACGGTGGCGTAGATCAGCACCGCAACCAACAACGTGACGGCCGCCAAGACAAACAGCGTTTCACGCCAGCCGAATGCATCAGCGGCCCAAGCCATCGGCGCAGAACTGGCGATATTGCCGAGCGACCCAAAGCCGATTACGGCCCCTGCGAGCGTCGCGAAAACCGCCACCGGATAGACCCGCGCAAAGATGTAGTAGGACGCCATGAGCACTGGCGAACAGCCAATCCCGATCAATACCATCGCGATGGAGATATGTGCGGGGGTTGTGGCCATCGCAAAGACCAGCGCGCCACCTGCCCCGCCCAACGCAAACAGTCCTGCAGCTGTGCGCCGTGGGCCGATGCTGTCCAGCGCCGCACCAACAGGGATTTGCATCGCCGCAAAGACCAGAAACCAAAGGCCCGACGCCTGCGCGAGGTCTTCGGGGGTCGCGCCGATATCCGTAGCAAGCACGGGGGCAAGGACGGCCAGAAAGGCGCGGTAAAACTGGCTGAGCACATAGGCCAGCACCAAGACAACAAGACCAAGACGCATTTTGACATCCCCCTGCCGTCTGCTTTGGCATTGGCACAGGGCAGGCGCAAGACGTGGCGCGTCAAAGTGCGCGGCTATGACGTCCTTCGGGCATGACGTAGCCGTCAAGTTCTTGCGCGGCGATCCGTGCGACCAAACGGGCGCTTTCCGTGATGCGGATCACATTGCCGCGCATTTCCACAAATTCCCCTAGGCGTTCACGCAAGGAATTAATCCGCTCGCGCAGAGCGGCGATGGGTTCGCCGAATTCTTCCGACAGTTCATCGAGGTCCAGCTCAAAACGGCACATGATCATCTCGATCATCGCGGCCCGCAGTTGGTCCTCATCACTCATCGTGTGACCGCGTTCTGTGGCAAACTGCCCCTGTTCGATCGCTTTGGCGTAACTGGACGACGACGATCTGTTCTGCGCGTAGCCTTGCGGATAGCGCGAGATGGCGGAGGCGCCCATGCCGATCAAAACATCAGAATTATCGTCTGTGTAACCTTGAAAATTGCGGCGCATCGTCTTTGCGCGATCCGCATCGGCAAGACTGTCACCTTCGCGGGCATAGTGGTCGATGCCGATCTCACGATACCCATCCAAAATGAATAGACGGCGCGCTGTATCAAACAACTCCAGCCGCTCTTCGGCGTCAGGCAAGGCGTCGGCTGGGATCATCACCTGCCGCTTGGCCATCCAAGGCACATGGGCGTAGCCATAAAGCGCAACACGGTCCGGCGTCAGCGACAGCACCTTTTGCACGCTGTCGGTCATCCGCCCCTTTGTCTGGTGAGGAAGGCCGAATAGAATGTCCATGTTCAGGCTTTTGATGCCAGCCTTGCGCAGCATGCCAACCACGTCGTTTGTGGTGTCAAAGCTTTGGATGCGGCCAATCGATTCCTGAACTTCTGGGTCAAAATCCTGCACGCCAATGCTGGCGCGCGTCATGCCGATGTCCATCAATGCATCGATGCGGGCCTGATCGACTTCGGTCGGGTCGATCTCGACCGAGAATTGCAAGTCTTCGGCCTCGGTGCGGAAACCCCGCAAGGATTCGCCAAGGGAGCGGAGCATATGCGGCGGAAGGAGTGTCGGCGTGCCGCCACCCAAGTGGATTTGGCTAATCACAACATCCTGCGGTAACTGCGTATCGACAAGCGCCAACTCGTCTTTGAGCTGCTTAAGATAGGGCACAAGCGGGCGATCAGTTGTGGTGCCTTGGGTTCTGCACGCACAGAACCAACACAGCCGGCGGCAATAGGGAATATGCAGATAAAGCGAGACACGCGCACCTGGTTTGATCGCGCGAATCCAATCTGCAGTCGTTTCCGGGGTGACATCGTTTGAAAAATGGTTAGCTGGTGGATAACTTGTGTAGCGTGGCGCGCGCGCGTCAAATAGACCTAGATCGCGAAGTCGTTTAACGGAGGGCATTTCTAATCCTTTGAAAAAACGAGTTACATTGGACAAAACCCGAGTTAGACTGGACAAAGCCCGATTGCGAACAGGGGGCACGTAAATGGCCAAAAATATGACCGCCGAGGTCAAATGCGGGGACTGTCCCATACGCCATCGGGCTGTTTGCGCGCGGTGTGAAACCGACGAGCTCGAGCGTCTTGAAGAGATCAAGTTTTATCGGAATTACGCCGCAGGTCAGACGATCTGTTGGGCGGGCGATGACATGCCGTTTGTCGCATCCGTGGTGCGCGGAGTTTCTTCGCTTAGCCAAACCATGGAGGACGGGCGCACCCAAATGGTTGGCCTGCTGCTGCCGTCCGACTTTATCGGTCGTCCGGGCCGTTCCCGTTCGCCCTATGACGTGACTTCTGTGTCCGATGTCACCATGTGTTGTTTTCGCCGCAAACCCTTTGAGGAATTGCTGGTTGCCATGCCACATGTCTCTGAACGCCTGCTTGAGATGACGATGGACGAATTGGACGCGGCACGCGAATGGATGCTGATCCTTGGGCGCAAGACCGCGCGGGAAAAAATCGCCAGCATGCTGACGATCCTTGCCCGCCGCGAAGCGAGCATCGGCTTGGCGGCATTGGGCGGCATGGTTACGATTGAACTTCCGCTCACGCGTGAGGCGATGGCCGATTACCTTGGACTGACACTCGAGACCGTAAGCCGCCAGATTTCTGCCCTCAAGCGGGAGGGAATTATCACTTTGAACGGCAAACGAAGCGTTCAAGTACCAGAAATGTCGCGGTTGGTGATGGAAACCGGTGACGACATGGATGGTGGCGTGATTACCTGAACAAGAATTGATCTGGTCATGCTGGGCCATCATGCTTTGCATCAGTGTGCTATAAACAAGGGCAGCTCTGCCCCTTCAAGCATATCGCGGGTTGCACCGCCCAGAATTGCTTCGCGCATACGCGAGTGGCCATAGGCGCCCATAACAATCAAGTCCGCAGACCGATCTTGGGCGAAACGTGCGATGACCTCGGATACCCGCGGCAATGTGCGTGACAAGATCGAAACCTCGGCCCGAACCCCATGACGGGCAAGCAATAAGCAGATCGCCCCACCGGGGTCGGAGCGTTCGGGCGAGTGGCTTGGCGGATCGACGAGAACAACATCGACACGATCGGCAGCTGCAAGAATTGGTACTGCCTTACGGATTGCTGCGAATGCTTCATTGCTTTCATTCCAAGCAATAACAACGCGCTCAAATGGCGCCGCATAGTTGGCTTTGCTCGTGGGTGGGATCACAAGAATCGGCACGCCTGTGCCGAACAGTGACGCCTCGAGCGCACTGACCTGCATATGACCAGCTCCTTGGCCATAAGGCTGCGCCGCAATCGCAAGATCGCTATAACGTGTGAGCCGCGCAATCATAGCGTCAAGGCCAAGGTTAGGAACGACCGACGCCTGAACAGCATAGGCCAAACCCGAATTCCTCAATTCGCCTTCGACCCAATTGGCCATGTCTTGGGCATGGGCGCGCGCCTCGGCTGCACCTGTTTCCATTACGATAGCGGCTGAACCTGCGGGCAAGGGTTCGTAGCGCGCGGGGTCAACACCGACGCAGAATACATCGAGGTGCGCGTCGTGATGACGCGCAAGGCCCTGCGCAGCTGCAAGAGCAGCGCCGTCCGCGTCTTTGTTGGTGACGACAAGGGTGAGCGTCTTATAGGCCATGACCAATCCTCTTTCAGGCAAATGTTCCACCTAGGTTGGCAGGGCAGGAACCTGCCGCTTTTGAGTCCTATCAAAATGTACGCTGGGAAAACTTGACATGGATCAAGGCGACCCGCTCCTTGAAATGGGAAACGCCAAAACATAAGAAAAAAAGTCGCTCACGAATCCGTGTGCGGCAAACGAAGGGAACGCATGTCATGTGGGATTGGATCAAGATTGCGCTATTTGGGGTTATTGCCCTTGGCGCAGCTTTGGCGGCGAACTGGGCGAGGGATTTGGCTTATCAAATCCACGCACTGATCGTCATGGCCGTCGCGGCCGGGCTGTTTATTTGGTCAGTCAGAAAAGCAGGGGACGAAAAAGGCCCCGTTGAAACCGGATATATGGATGGTGTCATCCGTGCCGGTGTTATCGCAACAACCTTTTGGGGCGTCACCGGCTTTCTGGTCGGAGTCTGGATCGCCTTCCAGCTGGCTTTCCCGCAACTGAATTTCGATTTCCTGCAAGGCTATGGAAACTTCGGACGCATGCGTCCGTTGCATACGTCGGCGGTTATCTTTGCCTTTGGTGGTAACGCGTTGATCGCGACATCCTTCTATGTGGTTCAGCGCACAAGCGCCGCGCGCCTATTTGGCGGAAACACAGCATGGTTCGTTTTCTGGGGCTATCAACTGTTTATCGTGCTTGCTGCGACCGGTTACCTGATGGGTTCCACACAATCGCGCGAATACGCCGAACCGGAATGGTATGTTGACCTTTGGTTGACCGTCGTCTGGGTCGCTTATCTGATCGTCTTCCTTGGCACGATCATGAAGCGCAAAGAGCCGCACATCTATGTGGCCAACTGGTTCTTCCTGTCGTTCATCGTCACTGTCGCCATGCTGCACGTTGTCAACAACCTCGCCATTCCGGTGTCGTTCCTTGGCTCGCGTTCTGTAAGTGTATTCTCGGGTGTTCAGGATGCCATGACGCAGTGGTGGTACGGCCACAACGCCGTGGGCTTCTTCCTCACAGCCGGCTTCCTTGGGATGATGTATTACTTTGTGCCCAAGCAGGCCGAAAAGCCTGTGTTCTCATATAAACTGTCGATCATCCACTTCTGGGCACTGATCTTTCTTTATATCTGGGCTGGTCCACACCACTTGCACTACACCGCGCTGCCCGACTGGGCTGGCACACTTGGCATGGTCTTCTCGATCGTTCTTTGGATGCCCAGTTGGGGTGGTATGATCAACGGTCTTATGACGCTGAACGGCGCTTGGGACAAGATCCGCACCGATCCTATCATCCGTATGATGGTTATTTCGTTGGGCTTTTACGGTATGTCCACATTCGAGGGTCCGATGATGTCGATCCGCGCGGTGAACTCGCTGTCGCACTACACTGACTGGACCATCGGTCACGTTCACTCGGGTGCGCTTGGCTGGAACGGCATGATCACATTCTCGGCGCTCTACTTCCTGACGCCGAAACTGTGGAACAAGCAGCGCCTTTATAGCCTGACACTTGTCAGCTGGCACTTCTGGCTCGCGACTATCGGCATCATCCTCTACGCGGCCTCAATGTGGGTCACGGGGATCATGGAAGGTCTGATGTGGCGTGAAGTTGACGCACAGGGCTTCCTCGTGAACTCCTTTGCCGACACCGTATCCGCCAAGTTCCCGATGTATGTGGTTCGCGGCATTGGCGGGCTTATGTATCTCACCGGCGCACTGATCATGACCTATAACCTGTGGATGACAGCATTCGGCAAAAAGTCTGCCGCAATCGTCACCGCACCAGCAGAATAAGGAGCAAAGAACATGGCTTTCCTTGATCGTCACAAGGTTCTTGAAAAGAACGCGACCTTATTGTTGGCAGCCAGCTTTGTGGTTGTCACCGTCGGTGGTATCGTCGAAATCGCACCGCTTTTCTATCTGGAGAACACCATCGAGAAAGTAGAGGGCATGCGCCCCTACTCCCCGCTGGAGCTCACTGGACGGGAAATCTATATCCGTGAGGGTTGCTACGTCTGTCACAGTCAGATGATCCGCCCGATGCGCGACGAAGTCGAACGTTACGGCCACTACTCGCTGGCTGCGGAATCGATGTATGACCATCCATTCCAGTGGGGCTCCAAGCGGACAGGGCCTGACCTTGCCCGCGTCGGTGGCCGGTATTCGGATGAATGGCTCGTTGCACACCTGACTGATCCACAGTCTGTCGTGCCGGAATCGGTGATGCCGCCTTATGGCTACCTCACCCAAAGACTGATCGAGCCGACCTACATCGAAGATCTGTTGAGCACACATGCCATGGTTGGCGTGCCCTACACAGAAGAGATGATCGCGTCAGCAAGTGCCGACTTTATGGTGCAAATTGACCCGTTCGGCGACTTCGATGGCCTGCTGGAACGCTATCCAAATGCGCAGGTGCGCAACTTTGACGGCCAACCGGGCGTCAGCGAAATGGATGCGATGGTCGCTTACCTTCAGATGCTTGGCACGTTGGTCGATTTCTCGACCTTCACGCCAGACGCTAGCCGCTAGGAGGAGATCAGATGGACTATCACATCCTGCGCGAGATTGCGGACAGTTGGGTGCTTCTTGCCCTGTTCGTCTTCTTCATGGGAGTTATCTTTTTTGCGTTCCGTCCGGGCAGCCGCAAGCTGCACAATGACGCCGCGAACTTGCCTTTCCGGCACGAAGATGCCCCCGCTGACAGCAGCACTAGCGACCCGGAGGGTCAGTCATGAGCAAGAAACAAGACAACAAAAAGCAAGACGAAGTCGAAACGACTGGCCACAGCTGGGACGGGATTGAGGAATTCAACAACCCCCTTCCAAAGTGGTGGGTCTGGTGCCTTTACGCGACAATCGTCTGGGCGATTCTATACACCATCGCCTATCCGGCATGGCCTATGATCAAAGGCGCAACACCTGGCTTGCTGGGTTATTCCACACGCGCCGAAGTGGCAGAAGACATCGCCGCTGTAGATGCCGCAAACGCTGAACTGATAGCCAAACTTGCTGCAGTTGATCTGACCACAATTACGGACGACGCTGAACTGCATGGTTTTGCAGTCAACGGCGGCGGCGCAATCTTCCGCGCCAACTGTTCGCAATGTCACGGGTCTGGTGCGGCTGGTACGACAGGTTTTCCTAACCTGCTGGATGATGACTGGCTTTGGGGCGGCACAATCGAGGACATCGTCTATACGGTGACCCACGGTGTGCGCAACGAACAGTCACTCGACTCGCGCTATTCGGAAATGACTGCCTTTGACGAGATCCTGACCGACGAAGAAATCACCGGCGTGGTCAATCACGTTCTCGCGATTTCCGGCCAAGACCACGATCCTGCAGCGGCAGAACTGGGCGCGACCGTCTTTTATGACAACTGCGCAGCCTGTCATGGCGATGCCGGTGAAGGCATGGACGCCCTAGGCGCGCCAACCTTGACGGACGCGATCTGGCTTTATGGCGGCGACGAAGCCACCATTACTGAAACGGTCCGTTATGCCCGCTTTGGCGTGATGCCCGCATGGTCCGCCGAATATCGCGTCGGTAGCGGCCTTGATCAGGCCGAAATCAATGCGGTAGCCGCTTATGTTCACCAGCTTGGTGGCGGCGAATAAGAATTCTGCCCGGGCCTTGCAGCGGCCCTGACAGATAACGACCCTGCGGTCTGTTCGCACTTAACGCAGGGTCCCAAACCCCCGAGAGGCTTGCGCCTTTCGGGGGTTTTTCTTTGGTAGGTTTAAATTTGGGGATGCGGCATACCTTCTTGATCCATATCAATGCAGTTGCAGCATGGGTGGCCGCATAGACATCACAGCGAACAGATGTTTCAGGATACCCAGATATGAGCTCGTCAGAGACCCCACCTTCCCTATACGAAGCACGCGAACCCGTTTTTCCCCGCAAGGTGAAGGGGACGTTTCGTTCATTGAAGTGGCTGATCATGCTGGCCACGCTTGGGGTCTACTATATCACTCCATGGATTCGCTGGGACCGTGGGCCTGCCTTGCCTGATCAGGCCGTATTGATTGATCTTGCGAATCGCCGGTTCTTTTTCTTCTGGATCGAGATTTGGCCGCATGAATTTTACTTCATCGCCGGCCTTTTGATTATGGCAGGTCTGGGTCTGTTCTTGTTCACATCGGCACTGGGCCGCGTCTGGTGCGGATATACCTGCCCGCAGACCGTTTGGACCGATCTTTTCATCGCAACCGAGCGCTGGCTTGAAGGTGACCGCAATGCGCGGGTCCGTTTGTGGAAATCAAAGTGGGATCTCAAAAAATGGCGGCTACGGCTGTCAAAATGGTTCATCTGGGTGATCATTGGCCTCTCGACTGGTGGCGCATGGGTGTTCTACTTCACCGACGCACCAACGCTTGCAGTCGGTTTGTTAAATGGCACGGCGCATCCCGCAGCCTACACAACCATGGCTATTCTTGCGTTAGCGACCGTCTTTTTCGGTGGGATCGCGCGCGAACAGGTTTGCATCTATGCCTGCCCTTGGCCACGTATTCAGGCTGCTATGATGGACGAAGACACCATCACAATCGGTTATCGCGAATGGCGAGGTGAACCCCGCAAGGATTCCGACGCCGTGCAATCAGGCGAACCGATGGGCGATTGCATTGACTGCATGGCCTGCGTGAATGTCTGTCCGATGGGGATCGACATCCGTGACGGCCAGCAGATGGAATGTATCACCTGTGGCCTTTGTATCGACGCCTGTGATGACATCATGGCCAAGACTGGCAAGCCACGCGGATTGGTCGACTACTTTGCCCTCAAAGACGAGCCTGTCGAACGCGCTGGCGGCGCACCGTTGCCAGTTTGGAAACACGTCTTCCGGCCTCGCACGATCCTTTATACGGTCCTGTGGTCGTTGGTCGGCTTTGGCCTGCTATTCGCGCTGTTCATCCGGTCCGAGATCGACATGACGGTCGCGCCAGTGCGCAATCCGCAGTTCGTAACCCTGTCTGACGGTAGTATTCGCAATGCCTACGACATTCGCCTGCGCAACATGTATGGTGATATGCGCGAATTCGAGATTACCGCGACATCCGATGCCGTGCTGCGTGTTGAAGTGGAAGGCGAAGAAGCCTCTGACACTATCGTTACCGTCGCGGCAGACGAAACCACGCTGGTCCGCGTTTATGTGATGTCAGGCCGTGGTGAAGCAGCCTCTGCAGCCGAACGCACAGATATCCGTTTCTGGGTCGAAGACCTTGAAAGTGGCGATCGGTCCCATCAGGATACAATCTTTAACGGAAAGGGGAACTGATTATGGCTCCGATTACTGGCCGCAAGGTTTTCTACATGATGGCCTCGGCGTTTGGGGTCATCATTTCCGTCAATCTGTTTCTTGCCTACTCGGCGGTAAGGACTTTTCCCGGCCTTGAGGTGGCGAATTCCTATGTCGCCAGCCAGCACTTTGACGACGACCGCGCCGCCCAAGAAGCACTTGGTTGGTCAATTGATGCCGAAGTCCACGAGGAAGAACTGCAACTGACGATCACGAACGTCGATGGCGATCCGGTGCAGGTTGCCGATGTGACCGGCACATTCGGGCGCGCCACAAGCGTGCGCGACGACCAGATCCCGGCTTTCGTGTTTGACGGTGCAGTCTATCGCGCACCTGTCGTCACCGCCGCTGGCAACTGGAACCTGCGTTTCGAAGCAATAGCCGCAGATGGCACGATCTTTCGCCAGCGCGTCGTCGTTCTGGTCGAACGCTAGGGGCGCGCGATGACAATCAGCGAAACCCCCGGTGCTGCCGCCTGTCCCGGATGCCTTGCGGCACCTGTGATGAGTGCACGCGCCCTTAAGCGGGCCGAGACGATTGGCACCGAGATTCAGCTATCCTTGCCGTCGATCCATTGTGCGAGCTGCATATCGGGTGTCGAACGCGGATTGATGTCGCTTGAGGGCGTCAACGATGTGCGGGTGAACCTGACCCGCAAGCGCGCAACCGTGCATGTAGCCGAGGGGCTTGAGGCGGCAGATTTGACGGCGGCCTTGTCTGCGATGGGGTTCCAAGCACAGCCATTAGACAGCGCCACGTTATCGGCAGGCACAAGCGATCTTGCGGCGCGCGATTTGCTGATGCGCCTTGGCGTATCTGGCTTTGCGATGATGAACGTGATGTTGTTGTCCGTGGCGGTCTGGTCGGGGGCAACCGATGCCACCCGCGACCTGTTCCACTGGATTTCCGCGATGATCGCCCTGCCGACAATCGCCTTTTCTGCGCAGCCGTTCTTTTGGAATGCTTGGTCGGCCCTCAAGGCGTATCGCCTGAACATGGACGTGCCAATTTCACTGGCAATCTTACTGGCGTCAGGCATGTCGCTGTTTGAAACGATGAACCATGGCGAACACGCCTATTTCGATGCCGCACTATCGCTGACATTTTTCCTGCTGGCGGGGCGTTATCTGGATCAAAAGATGCGCACCGTGGCACGATCAGCGGCGGCTGAACTGGCCGCCCTTGAATCGCCTACTGCCTTGCGCATGGTAAACGGTGTGGCCGAAACCGTGGCGCTAACGGCCATTGCCGTCGGTGACACTCTGATGGTGCGTCCTGGCGGGCGCGTCCCCGTTGACGGCACCGTGTCCGAAGGCGCAAGCGAACTTGATCGCGCTTTCCTGACTGGTGAAACCGATCCCGTCGCCGTGACGATTGGTGCAGCGGTGCGCGCGGGCGAAGTGAACCTGACAGGCCCGCTGTTGGTACGTGCCGACGCCGTTGGCCAAGACACGCTACTGCACAGTCTTGCCGATATGGTGTCCGTCGCCGAAGATGCGAAGTCCAAATATAACTCACTCGCTGATCGTGCCGCGCGCATCTATGCACCCGCGGTACATTTGTTGGCGCTTGCGGCCTTTCTCCTGTGGCTGTGGCTGACGGGCGGGGACGTGCGCGTTGCTCTAAATGTCGCTGTGGCCGTGCTGATCATCACCTGCCCCTGTGCGCTGGGTCTTGCTGTGCCTGCGGTGTCTACTGTGGCGTCAGGGCGGATGTTCAGCAACGGGCTTCTGGTCAAACATGCGACGGCGCTTGAACGGCTGGCTGAAGTGGACGAAGTCATCTTTGACAAGACCGGCACACTGACAAAAGGCACGCCGGAACTGCTTGATCCTGACACGATCCCTGAACAAGCGTTTGCGATTGCCACCGCACTTGCCGATGCATCCTCGCACCCGCGGTCCGCCTCCATCGTTGCGGCGGCGCGTGGACGTGGCCTGCCGGATGTCGCAGTAAGCGATATCGTCGAACACCCCGGCCTTGGCGTCCAAGGAAAGCTGAACGGCAAGGTTGTCCGGCTTGGCCGCGCTGTGTGGGTCAGTGGCAACGACGAGTCCGGCGCGACCCAATTCGCGATTGAAGGCACCGCACCTGTGTCGTTCGCATTTGTCGATACCCTGCGCGAAGGCGCGCACGATCTTATGGATGCTCTGCGCAAACGCGGCGTTTCGATCATGCTTTTGTCCGGTGATGCGCAGGAACCTGTCCGCAGGCTTGCAAATGATCTTGGCATTGAAAACTGGCGCGCAGGCGTGTTGCCGACCGAAAAAGCCGCCGTGCTTGAGGAACGCCAAGCCGCTGGCAAACGTGTGTTGATGGTTGGCGACGGATTGAACGATACCGCAGCACTTGCACTGGCACACGTGTCCATCGCACCCGCGTCGGCCCTCGCGGCCGCGCGTGTTGCCGCCGATGTGGTGCTGGTTTCGCCCGATCTTTCGCATATCTCGGATGCATTGCGTATCGGGCGGTCCGCGCGCGGACGCATTTTGGAAAACTTTGCTGTTGCTGCACTTTATAACAGCATCGCCGTGCCAATAGCCGTCTTTGGCTTTGCTACACCGCTTGCAGCTGCGATTGCTATGTCCACCAGCTCTATTGTGGTCTCGCTCAATGCGTTACGGACCCGCTGATGGAAGTCCTGAGCTACCTTATCCCGATCAGTCTTATCCTTGGGGGCGTTGGCCTTGCTGCGTTCTTTTGGACGCTCAAGTCGAACCAATATGATGATCCCGACGGTGACAGCGCGCGCATCTTACGAACGGACTATGACGACGAACCAGCGCAGGATTAGGATCTACTGACCCGCTTTCCGCCCCAACCGTATCTTGAGAAATGACCCGACCCGCAGGCTTGTGCCCGTTTCGGGGCGGGATCGCGTGCGCAGGACAGGCGTGTTCTGTGACGCCGATCCGCCGCTTTCCCGCAGTACAATATAGAGGCCACTTGCGATAATGATTGCCGCGCCCACTGCGGTGTTCATGCTGATCGATTCACTAAAGAACAGATAGCCGTAGAAGGTCGCCCAAAGGATCTGCGAATACTGCATGGGGGCGACGATGACGGCCTCGCCTGCTGTGTAGGCCGCTATGATGATCAGGCCACCCGCCGTGCCGAAAATCGCAAGCAAAGCCACGAGACCAAGATGCTCGATCGGCATCGGGATGTAGATAAACGGCAGCAGCGCACCCATAACGATAAAATTCGCGGCCATGGGATAAAGCATCAAGACAATCGGGCGTTCATCAGCGCCAATCTTGCGCACAATAACCGAAGCAAATGACCCACCAAACGCCGCGACAAGGGCCGCAATGTGCCCGGCGCTCAGGTCTGTTTCGCCTGGGCGCAGGACCAAAAGAACACCCGCAAGCCCGACCATGACTGCAAGACCACGGCGGATACCCACCCGTTCGCCCAGCAGTGGAATAGCCAGCAAGGTAATCAACAAGGGCGACGCAAAGAGGATCGTATAGGTCTGCGCCAATGGCAGCACCGAAAACGCATAGAATGCGCTGACACCCGTTACCAGTGTGGCGACCATGCGAAACGCGGTCCACCACGGGTGCACCGGCAGCAACGTGCCCGGCTGGGGATCACGCATGATCATGAACATCGCCAGTGGAAAGCTGAACAACCCGCTAAAAAAGATGATCTGAATAGGGGAATATATCCCGCCAAGCACCTTCACGGTTACGTCACCCGTCGCATAGACAGCGAAAGCCAATAGCGCCAGAAGCGCGCCTTTTGCGTTTTGCGACATCGGGTTTCCAATCGGGTGTTAGCGCAAACTGGTACGGGCAAAGCAACCTTTAGGTCAATCCCCCGGCAACGACAAACGGCCCCGCACGTATGCAGGGCCGTTATAACGCAACTCCGTGTGCCCTAAAGGCTGGCGTCGAGGGCGGCGACAATCGCGTCGCCCATTTCCGTGGTGGAAATTGGGGCAACGCCTTCTTCACCGATCAGATCAGCGGTGCGCAGCCCGTCTGCCAGCACCTTTTCCACGGCGGCTTCAAGGCGGTCAGCCTCGGCCCCTTGGTCAAACGAATAACGCAGCGCCATCGCAAAGCTAAGGATGCAAGCGATCGGATTGGCCTTGCCCTGCCCAGTGATATCTGGGGCTGAGCCATGTACGGGTTCATACATGGCCTTGGGGCGCCCGTTCGCCATGGGAAAGCCAAGTGACGCTGATGGCAGCATGCCCAAAGATCCGGTCAGCATCGCAGCACAATCGGACAAGATATCGCCGAACAGGTTGTCGGTGTAGATAACGTCGAACTGCTTGGGCGCGCGCACCAGTTGCATGGCACCATTGTCGGCATACATATGGCTCAGCTCCACCTCGGGGTAATCCGCGTGGACCTCGGTCACGACGTCGCGCCACAGAATGCCGCTTTCCATGACGTTTGCCTTTTCCATCGAACAAAGTCGCTTGTCGCGCTTCATCGCCAGTTCAAAGGCTGCCCGCGCGCCGCGCTCGATCTCGGCTTCCGTGTAGCGCTGGGTGTTGATGCCGACGCGCATGTTGTCCTCAAGATGGATGCCGCGCGGTTCGCCAAAATAGACGCCCGAGGTCAACTCACGCACGATCATGATATCGAGACCAGCCACAATATCTTTCTTGAGCGACGAAAAATCGGCCAGCGCGTCGAAACACTGCGCGGGTCGCAGGTTGGCGAACAGGTCCATTTCTTTGCGCAGGCGCAGCAGACCGCGTTCCGGCTTAACCGAAAAATCAAGGTTGTCATAGGCGGGGCCGCCGACCGCACCCAACAAAACAGCATCGACTTCTTGGGCTTTTGCCATCGTACCATCGTGCAGCGGGGTGCCGTGCTTGTCATAGGCTGCACCGCCAACAAGGTCTTCGGACACGTCAAATGCCATATCGCGCTTGTCGCCATACCAGTGAATGACTTTCTTCACTTCGGTCATGACTTCGGGGCCGATACCGTCACCGGCAAGAATAAGAAGGGACGGGTTAGACATGCTGCATTCCTTTGGCTGAATTGTTAGTTTGCCCTAGCCCGTCGCGCGCGCAGGATCAAGTGACCAAGGGGCGCAGGCCGATTGCAAGCATATCCCAGACGCGGCGCACGCGCGGAGTTTGGCGCATCGCCTCGTGCGCTGTAAGCCAGATCGGGAGCGGCGGAATCGGAAAGCCCAGATCAATCTCGACGATATCGGGGTCGTCGCGACCAAGCGACGTCTGCGCAAAGCCGATGCCACAGCCGGCCCGCACAAGGTTCCAGTAGGTCGCGTTATCGTCGCAGCGCACTTTGAACCAGTCGCGGTCAACGGGAAAGCCTGCCGCGCGGAACCCTTCGATAATCGCGGGGTTAGCGTCAAACCCAACGAAATCATGGGCCATCAGGTCTTGGTTGCCCGTGGGAAGACCGCGCCGTGCCACATAAGATTTCGCCGCAAAGACGCCTAGGGGGATATCGCCGATGTGCTGGGCGACAAGGTCAAGCTGCTTGGGGCGATACATGCGCACAGCGATATCGGCCTCCCGGAACAGCAGATTGCGGCTGTCGTCGCTTGGGGCTAGCTCTATCGCGATATCAGGTTCAGCGATGCGGATATCGGCAACGATCTGGGGTAAGTGATAAAGCGAGGTCGCCATGCTGGCCGTGATCCGGACGGTGCCGGCCAGTTTCGCCTCGCGACCTGCGGCCGTCAGGGTGATTTGCAGCATCGCATCACGCATAGCACTCGCGGGGGCCACGAGGGCTGCGCCAGTTTCCGTGAGGGCAAAGCCGCGTGCTTGCCGATGAAACAGCGTGGCGCCAAGCTGTGTTTCAATCGCTTTGATCTGACGGCCAAGCGTGGGCTGGCTTGCCTTCAAACTCCGCGCGGCCGCTGAAAGACTGCCCGTTTCAGCCACGGCAAGGAAGGCCTGCACGAGGGACCAGTCGAGGGTATTTAGGGAATTATTCATTCATAAATGAATACACGATCTGCGATTTTCGGCAATTCCCATTCTAATAGGCATGGCCCATCTTATCGCAATAACACACCAAGAGGGCAAACCATGACACAGACCGTTTTGATTCTAGGGGCGACTGGCAAGATCGGTAGCCACGCCGCCCAAGCCTTTATGAACGCTGGTTGGACCGTGCGCCGCTATGATCGCGGATCGGATATGACGCAGGCGGCGATGGGCGCGGATGTGATCGTGAACGGGCTAAACCCGCCCGCCTATCATGACTGGGAAAACACGATTCCTGCGATAACCCAGCAGGTCGTTGCAGCGGCCAAGGCCAGTGGTGCGACCGTGGTTATCCCCGGCAATGTCTATAACTTTGGCGCCAAGGGAGGCGAGTTGAACGAAGACACACCGCAGGCACCTGTGACCCGCAAAGGCCGCGTCCGTGTCGAAATGGAACAGAGCTTTGCAGCGTCAGGTGTGCAAACGATTGTGTTGCGCGCGGGCAGTTTCATTGACCCGATGCGAAACGGCGACGCCATGTCGATGATGATGCTGCGTGATGTACGCAAACCGAAACTGACCGCGATGGGGCCGTCCGATGTGTTGCACGCCTATTGCTACCTGCCCGATTGGGCGCGTGCCGCGGTTGCGCTCGCGGAAATGCGCGCAGAATTAACCAATTTTGAAGACGTCCCGTTTCCTGGCCACGCCTTTAGCATCAACGATTTCAAGGCGGTTCTTGATGACGCCACGGGCAAAACCTACGGGGTGTCTGCCTTTCCGTGGTGGGTGTTTACAGTGCTATCGCCGGTCTGGGAACTGGCGCGTGAAATGCGCGAGATGCACTACCTTTGGAACATGTCACATTGGATCGGTGCGGCGAAGTTCGACCGTCTGTTACCCGGTTTTCGTGCGATCAATGTGCGTGAAGTGATGCTTGCGGGCCTACCCGCTGACGTCCACCCAGACAAGACGGTGCGCACCAGCAGCAAGCCCGTCGGCGCCCAATAGCACCGCGGCCGGATCATCGGCAGCGGGCCAAAACACGCCCGCACCTGCGACCTGCCAGTCGGACGAGGGGATCACATAACTGACGCGCAGATTGCCCGGCCCATCAGCTGGCCACTCGACCGTATCACGGGCCGGATCGCCACGATGCGCCGCGTCTGCATCCTGCATCGCGCCACGGCTGGCTGGCTGTGGGTCTTGCAAGCGCGAGTCGGACAACAGGGCCGCCATGGTTTCGCTGAAACCTTGGCCGTCACTTGGGTCTAGATTCGCGTTGCCTATCACAATGAAATGCCCGTCAGGCGGATCGCTCCAGGCCCCATCAAGGAACAATTGCCAGAACCGGGTTTCGTCGCGGTTGCGCAGCCCGTTGCGATCTTCGGGACCATCAAAGACGGGTGGTGTGGCACTATAGGCCATCAACATAATCGGCGGTCCTTCGTCCGGCAGCACCGGCAAAACCCAATGCCCCGTTTCAGACAAGCGCTGTATCGCGTTGATTTCAGCGGTCATCGGCGGCAATGTCGCGCCAGACAGATCACGCCACAACAGGTCGGAAAAGTCGCGCGTCTGATCTGTATCAAACGGGAACCGCGACAAGATTGCCATACCGCCATCCCCGGCGAAACGCCCATAACCTTGGGAATCCCGCGCATCACCCAGACGACCATTTCCATCAAGGTCGAGGCCCGTAGACATGCCAGTATTTGGCCTGCGTGCAAAATGATGAGGCATCTCGTGGCCCGCCAGGCCAAGCGCCAGACTAAATGCGGCGAGAGCAGCGCCACCATGATCAAAGTCGAAATCAGTCAGCACCAGAATGTCAGGCGCATTTTGCACGATAACCGCAATAATCGCCGCAATTTGCGGGTCTTCGGCTTTGGTTATGTCACGCAACAGAAGCCCTGGGCCATCGCGGCTAAGTGGTGCCGCGAAGGTGGCAATGCGGTAGGTGTCAGCCGTCGCGGGCAAGGGCAAGCCGGACCCGATCAGCAGTATCAGGCTGGCAATGCACCCGCAAATTTGGACACTGCATAGGCGCGTGCGCGCTGATCGACGATCATCTGCGCGACGCGCATCATTGCGATCCCGCGCATAATCAGACTGGCCGGAAGAAATGCCCATGCGGTCATCGTCCAGATAAGGGTGTGATCATTGGCGAGGCTTACCGGATTGAACATGTCTGCCGCCAGTTTCACAAATGCTGGAATAATAAATGGCAGCAGGAATCCTAAGATAAGGTTAACGTGGCCATCACGTTTTAGGCGATCCACGACATCACCGCCGGCGGTTGGGTCAAATGTCGGCAGGTTTATCCAGACGTTGAAACCACCAAGCTGGCGCGGCCAGCCTTTGCCGCGCAGTATGAGAACAAAAATGGCGAGAGACAGGATCGACACCAGATAGCTTAAACCGGCCGCAGTCCGCACGGACTCAATCAGTGCGTCGTCAACGTCGCTTGGCATCATCAGCACCACAAGTCGTACTGGCGAATAGGGGAAATCAATCAACTCTCCGATCCGCGACCCGAGTGCGTTGAAAAACAACGTGATCGTTGTCGGCGCATCTTTGCCGCGTGCAATCACAGTCAGTACGAAAACAGTAGTGAATAGCGACAGGAACCGGATGCGATTAAACGGTGGCGCGTCGCGGAATTCCACGAGGCTGGGGTACGTCGAGTTATATTCGACCATCGTAAATACAGCAGCGAGAATCGCCACAAGGACAACGATTTGCGTTGTGTCAGGCGTTGTGTTCACCAACAAAACAGATGGTGTTGCGATCAACAACACGACAAGAAATGCGCGTGCCAAAATGCCTGCTAGCCGTGAAATCACTGTCCAACCACCCTCAATACGGTCGGGGGCGATACTTTGCCGCTCCCTTGTCCCGGTATAAATCCGCTCGTTTGTGGCGGAATGCCTCATATTTGCCATATTTTTGCCCAGATTAGCTTCACTTCACAAGTCTTTGTTAAAGCTAACGAAATATCTGGGGCAGTTTTGCGGCAAAGGTGGTGCGACTTTGCAACCATTGTGCAGCGGAACCAAGGCAGACCCCAAATGCGGTGGGCCTGCCGCGGTCTTCATCTAGATGTTGTGGGCGTTCAAAGATCCAGCGGACGGGCCCGTTACGCGGGCCACAGGTTGGGCCCGCGTAGTGTTTTGATTAGACCCAAGGGCGCTCGGCACCAGCTGACGCTTCGAATGCGTCAATTGATGCGACCTTTTCCATGGTCAGTCCAATATCGTCGAGTCCGTTCATCAAGCAGTGCTTTTTAAAGCTATCAACCTCGAAGGTGAACACTTCGCCATCCGAAGACGTGATGGTTTGCGCTTCAAGATCAACCTCGATACGGGCGTTCGCGCCATTCTCGGAATCCTTCAGCAGAATGTCGCGCTGCTCTTCGGGCAACACGATCGGCAGAATGCCGTTCTTGAAACAGTTACTGTAGAAAATATCAGCAAAGCTGGTGGAAATCACGCAGCGGATGCCAAAATCGGCAATCGCCCAAGGCGCGTGTTCACGCGACGATCCACAGCCGAAATTGTCGCCTGCCACAAGGATCGACGCCTCGCGGTAGGCCGGTTGGTTGAGCACGAAATCAGCGATCTCGTTGCCCTGGCGATCAAAGCGCATTTCATCAAACAGGTTCACGCCAAGGCCCGACCGTTTGATCGTCTTGAGGAACATCTTTGGGATGATCATATCTGTGTCGATATTCACCAAAGGCATGGGCGCGGCGATACCGGAGAGTTTGTCGAACTTATCCATCTTATTGTCCTTTTCGGGGTGTGGTGGGCTCCACCCACCCTACGGGCGTTAACCCTTTTCAATCTCAATCTTCATCTTTGTTAACGGCGCGGTAAGACCCAGAAACCATATGGAAAGCGTATGGAAACCGTATGGCTGGGGGTATGATTTTTTGATTTCCGGATTTGGCCGCTATTCTTTTCTCCGTCCGGATACATAGTACCCCCAAAGGCCGCCCAAGGCCGCACCTGCGATGGTTATGGGCCAAATGAGGCCCCTGTGTTGAAAAGCCAGTGCATTCTGCACTTCAGCCGAAGGAAACGGCACCACGGCCCCCACTACGAAGACAGCGCACGCGCCGATTCCCGCGAATATAAAGACTTCACGTGGCATTACATCAGGTCCCGCACGTCAGTCAGGCGGCCCGTAATTGCAGCAGCGGCCGCCATGGCGGGGGATACCAGATGCGTGCGGCCCTTATAGCCCTGACGCCCTTCAAAGTTCCGGTTGGAGGTGGAGGCGCAGCGTTCGCCTTCGGCCAACTGGTCTGGGTTCATCGCAAGGCACATAGAACAGCCCGCCATGCGCCATTCAAAACCGGCATCCTTGAAGATATCGGCAAGCCCTTCTTCTTCGGCTTGGGCACGCACAAGGCCAGACCCCGGCACAATCATCGCGCGCAACCCGTCCTTGATTTTTTTGCCCTTGAGGATTGCAGCCGCTGCGCGCAGATCTTCGATGCGCCCGTTGGTGCAAGAGCCGATGAAGACGGTGTCGATTTCGATATCGGTGAGTTTCTGACCGGGGGTCAGGCCCATGTAGTCAATCGCGCGTTTAGCTGCATCAACCTTGCCGCCTTTGAACGACGACGGGTCTGGAACGACAGCGGTGATCGGCAAAACGTCTTCGGGGGATGTGCCCCAAGTGACGGATGGCGCAATATCTTCGCCACGCAATGTAACGACTTTGTCCCAGTGTGCATCGTCGTCGGTATAGAGCGTTTCCCACCATGCTTGCGCGGTTTCCCACTGCGCGCCCTTGGGGGCGTGCGGGCGACCTTTGCAATAAGCGTAAGTCGTTTCGTCTGGCGCAATCAGGCCAGCGCGCGCGCCGCCTTCGATTGCCATGTTGCAGACGGTCATGCGCCCTTCCATGGACAAATCGCGGATCGCTTCGCCACAGTATTCGATGACATAGCCTGTGCCGCCGGCAGTGCCGGTTACGCCGATCACCGACATGGTAACGTCTTTGGCAGTGACACCGGGCATCAGTTTTCCGGTGATCTCGACCTTCATGTTTTTCGATTTCTTCTGGATCAGCGTTTGTGTCGCCAGAACATGTTCGACCTCGGATGTGCCGATACCATGCGCCAGCGCACCAAATGCGCCGTGGGTCGCAGTGTGGCTGTCGCCGCAAACGACCGTCATGCCCGGCAACGTCCAACCCTGTTCAGGGCCAACGATGTGGACGATGCCCTGACGGACGTCACTCACTGGATAGTAGTGAATGCCGAAATCCTTGGCGTTCTTGTCTAGCGCTTCGACCTGAATGCGCGAATCTTCGGTCATGGTTTCAGCGTTGGCACGATCCAGCGTCGTGGGCACGTTGTGGTCCGGCACGGCGATCGTTTTATCAGGCGCGCGCACCGAGCGGTTCGTCATGCGCAGGCCCTCAAAGGCTTGCGGGCTGGTCACTTCGTGAACCAAGTGACGGTCAATATAGAGCAGGCAGGTGCCGTCGTCGGCCTCGTCGGCGACGTGGGCATCCCAGATTTTGTCATAGAGCGTTTTGGGGGACATGGTCCTCTCCCGTATAAATGTGCATGATTTGAGGGGTCGTCAGAATAGCTGCGCCAAAGCGCACGCTGTCATAGATTCGCGAGAATTGTGCAGGACGCACCATAGAACCGCCAGGGCAGGCGTGCGCGGTCGTCCATGTCAAAAACCTTCTTCATGAAGTGGCAGATATACCTCCTGAAGCCGTCTCGCAAGGTTTATGGGAGATTTGACGTGGTTACGATGTGCTTTGGCGTTGCGCGCGGAGGTCGCGCTTGCCCGTTTCAACGTCACCATGCACAATGCCTGAAAACGAGAGGCCCGCATGGAACCCGATGAGCAACAGGACCTCGCCGCACAGGTGGGTGATATTTACGAAGTTGGTCAAGGACTGATTGGGCAGGCACAGGCGTTTCTGGAAAGCCTGCTGCGCCCATGGAACGCATATCAAATCGCAATTGCATTTGGGGTTTTTGCCGTTGCGCATTTGATTGCGAAGCTTATTGCACCGCGCCTGCACGACTGGATGCGGACACGCGATGGCTGGCCGAAATGGCGGCTGCGCATCTTGTTGGTGATCCACAAACGGCTGCGCGGGATTGTGTTTGTCGCACTGATCTGGATGACAGTTGCGATCATGCGCGAGGTCACATGGCCCAGCCGATCTTACTTACTTGCCGTGATCTCGAATCTTGCGCTTGCCTGGCTGATCGTGACGTTTGCGACCCGCCTGATCGGCAATCGCTTCATTCGTACGCTGGTGCGTTATGGCGCGTGGTCTTGGGTCACGCTGCGTATCCTGGGGCTCACCGATCAGGCGGAACAACTGCTGGACGGTATTGCCCTTGAGGTTGGGGATTTTCGTCTCTCGGTCTGGGTGTTGTTGCATGCGGTGTTCATTGTCGGGTTGTTCTTTTTCGTGGCGCGATTTGTGTTGCGCACCATTTCGGCACGGATTCAGGCGAACGAAGATATCAGCCCATCCATGCGGGTGCTGGTGGTCAAATTCTTACAGATCGCCCTTTATGGCATCGCGTTTTTTGTCGGGCTCAAGGCGGTTGGTTTTGATCTGACGGGCCTTGCGGTGCTGTCGGGTGCGATTGGTATCGGCCTTGGTTTCGGTTTGCAAAAGGTCGTGTCGAACCTTGTGTCGGGCGTCATCATTCTGTTTGATAAGTCCATCAAGCCCGGCGACGTGATTACCGTCGGCGAGACATTTGGCTGGATCAACAGCCTTGGCGCGCGATACGTCAGCATCACGACACGGGACGGGCGCGAATACCTGATCCCGAACGAAGACTTGATCACGACGCAGGTGATCAACTGGTCACATTCCAACGATTTTGTCCGGCTCGATATCTTTTTTGGCACGGCCTACGGCGATAACCCGCACGAGGTCAGGCGCATCGCGATTGCTGCGGCCAAAAGTGTGGACCGTGTACTGACATTCCAACCTCCCGTTTGCCATATCGTCGGCTTTGGTGACAGCAGCGTGGATTATGTTCTGCGGTTCTGGATCAAAGACCCAACCGGCGGGCTGACCAATATTCGCGGCAATGTTTACCTTGCCCTATGGGACGCCTTTGCCGAAAACGGCATCAGCATTCCGTTCCCGCAACGCGAGGTGAAGGTGCTAGAAGGGTCGCAGTTGGGAACCAAAGTAATCGACTAAGCGCCGCAATCACTGAAAAACGACATTGGGTCGCAACTGGCGATGCAAGTCTGGCAGAATTGCCCTTGATAGCGTTGAGTTATCTTGAGCTGATTATATGCATGAACGTAGAATACCCGAATGGCTGCGCCACGCGCCTGCGCCCGGCGTGCGCGGTTTTGCCGTTTTGGCCGGGGCCGAGGCCATTGCTCGCGGCATCCTGATTTCGGTGTTCCCGCTTGTGATGTATCGCGCGTTCAAAGACGCTGCGATAATATCAGAAGTCTATTTCATCATTGGCCTTATCTCTCTTTTTGTTGGCTTGCTGGTCCCTTATCTGATCCGTTTCGTGCCCAGACGCTGGGTCTATGTTTTCGGAACATTGATGTTTTCTGCAGGCGCGCTGCTGGCGTCACTTGAGTTACCCTATTTGGTTATCGCCGGTCTTGGCCTTACGACATCCGCCACTGTCATGACGTTCGTTTGTTTTAACGCCTATGTGCTGGACTATGTTTCCAAGGTCGAACTAGGCCAGCTTGAGACATCGCGCTTGTTCTATAGCGCTTTGGGGTGGACTGTCGGCCCTGTTTTGGGCGTGTTTCTATATAGCTGGTGGCCGCCTGCGCCGTTTCTGATCTCGGCAGTGGCGGCGTTCGTGATGATGATTGTGTTCCTCGTGATGCGCCTTGGAAACGGCAAATTGATCACCAAAAGCCGTGCTGCCCCCGCCAACCCTTTCGCGTTTTTCCAGCGATTTTTCAAACAACCACGTTTGATCACGGGCTGGCTTTTTGCGGTCATCCGATCCTGCGGGTGGTGGGTTTATGTGGTCTACCTGCCAATTTATGCAGTCAAGAACGGGCTGGACGAACAAACGGGCGGCATTGCTCTCTCGATTTCGAACGGCGCCCTGTTTTTGACCCCACTGATGCTGCGATTCATGCAGCGAAGTTCTGTGCGGACAACCGTCAGAACGGGTTTTTTGCTGTCCGGGCTTTTGTTCCTGCTGGCGGGTTTGCCACATGGCACTCCTTTGGTGGCGGTAACGTGTCTGATGATGGGGTCATTCTTTTTGATCCTATTGGACGTCTCGGGTGGCCTGCCGTTCTTACTTGCAGTCAAACCATCAGAACGCACCGAAATGTCAGCGATATATTCCAGCTTTCGCGATGTTTCGGGCATTTTGACGCCTGGCGTCGCATGGCTGGTTTTGTTGGTCACGCCCGTTTCAGGAGTTTTCATCGCAGGGGGAGCAGGGTTGGTTGGCGCATGGGTTTTGGCCAACAAGCTGCATCCAAGGCTAGGGCAAGCGCGGATCTCGATCGAGGGGCTTGCGCGGGCGCCAGTTGACGCACGCGCAAATGATGCCGCGCAATTTGGTTAGCGACAAGGCTGCGTCTAGCCGCCCTCGCCCAACGCCGCTGCAAAGAACGGCTCGGGGCTGTCGACCTCGATCAGCCGTTTACCCCTGATCTCCCAGAACCGCGTGCCCGTTTCGCGCACGAATGTGCGGTCGTGGCTGACAAGCAGGCAGCTGACCTCGTGCTTTTCCAGCTCGGATTGCAGCGCTTCTTGACCGTCGATGTCGATGTGGTTGGTCGGCTCATCCAGCAGATAGAAATTCGGGTTCGTCAGGCGCAGCACGACCATTGCAAGCCGCGATTTCTGCCCGCCTGACAGGATCGCGGTTTTAGCGTTCTGATGGTCGATTGTGAAACCGGCCCCCGCCAGTAACCCCCGCGCGCGCTGGTCACCAACATCAAACCGCGCTGTGATCGCCTGCATCGGGGTGTCGTTTGGATCAAGCTGGGTCACGCCCTGATCGGAATAGCCCATCACAAGCGTTGGTGCGGCGCGTATGCCAGCGACTTCGCCGTCGATCGCACGTTGGACCATATCGACCAGCCGCGTCTTTCCTGTGCCATTCGGCCCCAGCAACACGATGCGGTCACCGCGGTTGATCCAGATTTTTCCCGTCTTGAACAGCACGCGACCGTCCGGCGTGGTGACGGCCACATCGTCAAAGGCAACAAGCGCCTTGGCGTGGGTGTCGGCGTTGGACAGTTTGATCAAGCCTGCGGTGCGGTCCTTATGGGCGGGGCGCGCGGCGTCTTCGAGTTTATCCGCGCGGTCCTTGAGCTGCTTGGTCTTGGTGATTAGTAGGTCCGATCCCGAATTGACGCCGATATTTTTTAACTTGGCCGCTTGGCGCCGCAATTGGCTGGCCTGTTTCATGTCGTTATCAAAACGGCGGGCATCAGCGGCGTCGGCTTCGTCAAGCGCGTCACGCGCAGCGCTGTAGGGCAACGCGAATACCCGCGAATTGGCGCTACGCAGGAACAGGGTGTGCGTGGTGACGGCATCCAGAAACGCACGGTCATGGCTTGCAATCAGCATCGGCATGTCGCGCGGCAGGTTCGCCATATAGGTCTGCAACTGCCCGATCCGCATCAGATCAAGGTGATTGGTGGGTTCGTCCATCAGCATCGCATCGGGGTCGCGCACCATTTCGCGCGCCAGCAAAGCCATACGTTGCCAGCCCCCCGACAGTTTACCCAACGGGCGGGTGCGCAAGTCATGGGGAATCGCCAGATCATCAAGCACGATATCGACCCGCCAGCTTTCATAATCGGCCTGCTCGGGTGGCATTGCGGCCAGCACGGCATCGTAAAGCGTCAGGTCACGCAGTGCTTGGGGGACAATCTGTTGCATGAAACCCACGCGCAAACCGCGCGCGGTTGTGATGTCGCCGGTGGTCGGGTCAGTTAGGCCAGCGATGCAATGTAGCAACGTGGTCTTGCCACCGCCGTTCGCGGCAACAAGGCCCATGCGGCAGCCTTTGGGCAAGGACAGGTCAAGGCCGGTGAAAAGCGGGTCTGCAAGCGCAACGCCCACGTTTTTAAGGGTGATCAAGGACATAATACTCTCGGTTCAGGAAAATCACGGCGCAATGCCGCCAGAAATGGCTGACCAAGGGTGCAAGAAAATGTGACCCTATTGTCAGCCCTGCAAGATGTTTTGCAGGGCTAAGACGGGGCCGCGCGTGCGATCGTGATAGCGTTTCATTGCGACGACCCCTCCTGTTGTTGGTGCGCGGCTTGGGCTGAACCTTAGCAAGAGCGCGCAAACACGACAAGATACGCATGCTGTTCATTGAATTGTCATGGGCAGCTTGTTAAGTTTGGGCAAGGTCCAGCGTCGGGGCCATTGGACGGCGCGCATTAGGAGGACAATGAACTGTCTCTTTCCACGCAGGCGACCCATGTCGCTGATCGTAAGGCCGGCGCAATGACGGCCCCGAAAACTGCAACCGCAGATACTCTGCTTGCTGCGATCCTTAAATCACTTGATGACGACAAAGCCGAAGACGTTGTGCAGATCAATCTGCGCGGCAAGTCCGAGATTGGCGACTATATGGTCGTGGCCTCTGGGCGCTCGACCCGTCAGGTGTCGGCTATAGCTGAAAAACTTACGGACCGGCTTAAATCTGAATTCGGCGTGATTTCCAAAGTCGAAGGCAAAGATGTCGGCGACTGGGTTCTGGTTGATGCGGGCGACGTGATTGTCCATGTCTTCCGCCCCGAAGTGCGCGAGTTCTACCAGCTTGAAAAGATGTGGCAGCCTACAAGCGTTGATACGGCCACAACGGCCCATTAATGCGGGTGCATATCTGCGCTGTGGGTCGGCTGCGTGCCGGCCCCGAGCGTGACTTGATCGACGACTACCTAACGCGGTTTGACCGCACGGGGCGCGCGTTGGGTCTGGGGCCAGTAAACCTTATCGAAGTTGAAGACAAAAAGGGCGGCGGCATGGCTGCCGAAGCTGCTTTGTTGTCCAAAGCGGTGCCTGATGGTGCAGTGCTATGTGTGCTGGACGAACGCGGCAAGGTTCAAACTTCGCCGGATTTTGCGAATACCCTTGCGGGCTGGCGTGATCAGGGGCGCGGTGATCTGGCGTTTGTGATTGGCGGTGCGGACGGGATTGACCCGACCTTGCGCCAACGTGCCGATGCAGCGCTGTCATTGGGGAAAATGGTATGGCCGCATATGCTGGCCCGCGTAATGTTGTCCGAACAATTATACCGCGCGGCGTCGATCCTTGCGGGTGCGCCCTATCATCGCGTCTAGAGGATTGTGCGGCGTTGGGGTATGACTTGGCCAACTCAAGCGGAGAGCGTCATGACCACACCCAAACCTGTCGTTTTATGCATTCTGGATGGCTGGGGCAAACGTGCCGACACCACGGCGAACGCCCCTGCCCTTGCCGATACCCCCAACTTCGATTTGATCATGCGCGATTGCCCGCATGCGCAGCTGATAACCCACGGTCATGATGCAGGCCTACCTGCAGGCCAGATGGGAAATTCCGAGGTGGGGCATACAAATATAGGCGCTGGCCGAGTGGTGGCGATGGACCTTGGCCAGATTGATCTGGCGATCGAGGACGGGGCGTTTTTTGACAACGCCGCAATTCTGAAATTTATTGACACGCTGAAGGGCACAGGTGGTCGCGCGCATTTAATGGGCGTTGTGTCGAATGGCGGCGTGCATGCGCATGTGCTGCATATGATCGCTGCAGCCAACATGATTGCCGATGCTGGCGTGCCAGTTGTGATCCACGCGATCACCGATGGGCGCGATGTTGCGCCAGTTTCCGCCGAAGGATTTATGACGCAATTGGTAGATGCCCTGCCGCGTGGTGTCAGCATCGCTACCGTGTCGGGCCGCTATTACGCGCTCGATCGGGACAACCGTTGGGAGCGTGTCGAAAAAGCTTACCGCGCAATGATTGATGGTGAGGGGCTGACGGCTAGTGATGCGGCGGGTGCGATTGCCGCCGCGCGTACCCGCGGTGAGAACGACGAATTTATTCTGCCGACGGTATTGGATGGATATGACGGCGTCGCAAATGGTGACGGGCTGTTTTGCCTGAACTTTCGCGCAGATCGCGCACGCGAGATTTTGGCTGCGATTGCCCAACCCGATTTTGACGGGTTCGCGCGCGGTGATTTACCGCCGTTTGCGGTGCTGCTGGGGATGGTGGAATACTCGGACGCGCATGCCAAATGGCTTGATGCGAGCTTTCCCAAGCGCAGAATCGTCAACACGCTGGGCGCGTGGGTTGCCAGCAAAGGGTTGCGTCAGTTCCGCGTCGCCGAAACCGAAAAGTATCCGCATGTGACGTTCTTTTTGAATGGCGGCAAGGAAGCGCCTGAAGTGGGCGAAGATCGCTATCTCGCTCCGTCACCCAAGGTGGCGACCTATGATCTGCAACCAGAGATGTCCTCGGTTGAGGTCACGGATGCGTTTGTTGGAGCGATCAACGATGGCTATGACCTGATCGTGTGCAACTACGCGAACCCCGACATGGTTGGGCATACGGGTGATTTGCAGGCAGCGATGGTGGCCTGCCACGCCGTCGATACCGGCCTTGGTCGTGTGCTGGATGCTTTGGAAAAGGCGGGGGGGGCGATGATCGTCACGGCGGATCATGGCAACTGCGAAGTGATGGTCGATCCTGAAACCGGCGGGCCGCATACAGCGCATACGACGAACCCCGTTCCGGTAATTCTAGTTGGAGGCCCAAAGGGGGCAAGCCTGCGCAACGGTCGTCTGGCCGATTTGGCGCCAACCCTGCTGCAACTCATGAACATCGAAAAACCTACGGAAATGACCGGGGAAACCTTAATAAAGTGATCCTGCGCGTTACCCTTCTTTGCTGCTGTCTTGGCAGTGCTGCGTTTGCCCAAAGCGACCCGACGGCGGCGGCAATCGCGGCTGCGGATCGGCTTGAGGAAGCAGGCGCGGCACTTGCGGCTGCAGGTGATTCGCGTGACCGTGTTGCGGCGCTTACGCAAACTGTGCGCGCTTATGAGGACGGGCTTGTGGCCCTGCGCGACGGACTGCGCCGCGCGGCGATCCGCCAGCGCACCATTGAACAAGATCTGGCCGCGCGCAGCGACGACGTTGCCCGGCTGCTGGGCGTGTTGCAAACCATGGGCCGCGCGCCCGCGCCGTTGCTGCTGCTGCACCCTTCGGGGCCAACCGGCACAGCCCGCGCAGGCATGATGCTGTCGGATGTAACGCCCGCCCTTCAGGCCGATGTGGACGCTTTGCGCGTCCAACTAGAGGAAATCACAGCCCTGCGCGCGCTTCAGGATCGCGCTGCTGGTCTGCTTGGCAACGGATTGGCCGGTGCACAGGATGCACGTGCACAGCTAAGTGCGGCGATTTCGGACCGCACGGACCTGCCGCAGCGGTTTACCGAAGATGCAGTGCAAACCGCTCTTTTGATTGCCAGCACCGACACGCTTGATGCATTTGCGGGCGGACTGTTGCGCGCCATTGATGGCGGTGTTTCCGCGCCTTTGGACGCGGCTGCCGCTGGTGGTCTTGATCTGCCCGTGCAGGGCACAATCCTGCGCGGGTTTGAACAGCCCGATGCTGCAGGGATCAGCCGCCCAGGTGTGCTCATCGCGGCGCGTCCGCGTGCCCTTGTCACCACGCCGGGCGTTGCGACCGTGCGCTATCGCGGGCCGCTGCTGCAATATGGAAACGTTACCATTCTGGAGCCTGCAGCAGACGTGTTGTGGGTCTTTGCTGGCATGGCCGAGGTATTCGGCGAAGTCGGGCAAGTTCTGCCTGCCGGATCGCCGGTGGGTCTGATGGGTGGTGAATCACCAGAAGTTGACGCGATTTTGAGCGAAAGCGCGCAAGGTGTGTCCGGAAATCGGACACAAACGCTTTATCTTGAGGTCAGAGAAGGGCAGAGTCCCGTTGATCCCGCGACATGGTTCGCGTTGGAATGAGGTAGGAATAATAATGAAAAAGTTCTTTATGGCCGCAGCTGTTGGAACAATCGCCGGTGCGATTGCCACAACACAGATTGCAGGGCCGCTTGTCGCCCAAGAGGCCACCCGCAATGCAAGCGTCTACGAGCAACTTGATCTGTTTGGAGACATCTTTGAACGGATCCGCGCGCAATACGTTGAGGAAGTGAACGAGGCCGATCTGATCGAGGCCGCGATTGACGGTATGCTGACGTCGCTTGATCCGCATTCCAGCTATCTTTCGCCCGACGATGCTGCCGACATGCGCGTGCAAACACGCGGCGAATTTGGCGGTCTGGGGATCGAGGTCACGCAAGAAGAGGGCTTCGTAAAGGTCGTATCGCCGATTGACGGCACCCCTGCCGATATTGCCGGAATGATGTCCGGTGATTTTATCACGGCGGTGGACGGCGAAAGCCTGCTTGGGCTGACCCTTGATGATGCAGTTGAATTGATGCGTGGCCCTGTGGGGTCGGAAATCGTAATTACCGTTGTCCGCGAGGGCGAGGTTGAGCCGTTTGATGTGTCAATCATCCGTGACACGATCAAACTAACAGCCGTACGCACCCGCACCGAGGGCGACACTGTTGTCCTGCGCATTACAACCTTCAGCGATCAAACCTATGACAGCATGCGCGACCTTCTGGCCGAGCAGGTCGAAGAGGCGGGCGGCATAGAAAACGTCAACGGCCTTGTGCTTGATCTGCGTAACAACCCTGGCGGCTTGCTGCGCCAGGCGATCCTTGTATCTGACGCCTTCCTTGAGGCGGGCGAGATCGTTTCGACACGTGGTCGCGACCCTGCTGATGGCGAGCGCTTTAACGCAAACGCCGGTGATCTGGTCGGTGGTTTGCCGATTGTCGTGTTGATCAATGGCGGATCTGCCTCGGCCTCGGAAATCGTTGCAGGTGCTTTGCAAGATCATCGCCGCGCGATTGTCATTGGCACAAATTCCTTCGGCAAAGGATCGGTTCAGACCGTTATGCCGCTGCGCGGTGACGGGGCGATGCGCCTGACTACGGCGCGCTACTACACACCGTCGGGTCGTTCGATTCAGGCGTTGGGCATTTCACCCGATATTATCGTCGTACAGCCGCGCCGCGTGGAAGAAAGCGAAGAAGTAGAAGAACAGCGCAGCTTCCGGTCCGAAGCGGATTTGCGCGGTGCCTTGGATAACGACAGCCTGTCCGAGGACGAAATTCGCCAAATCCAAGCAGATCGTGCGCGTGCCGAAGACGCCGCTGCGCTGCGCGAAGAGGACTATCAACTGGCCTATGCGATCGACATTCTTAAGGGGTTGTCGGTACTTGGTCCAAAAGCGGCACAATGATGAAAGAGGCAGGCGCTATGACACCCGAAGATATCGCGCGCCTGCCCTATCGCCCCTGCGTGGGGTTAATGCTGGTGAACGGCGACGGCCATGTATTTGTCGGCCAGCGTAACGACCGTGATCACGATGCTTGGCAGATGCCGCAAGGCGGAGTGGACAAGGGCGAAGATGCCCGCGATGCCGCCCTACGCGAATTATGGGAAGAAACCGGTGTGACGGCTGATTTGGTCAGTGTCGCAGGTGAAAGTGCCGGCTGGCTGCCCTATGATTTACCCCATGACGTAGTGCCAAATATCTGGAAAGGCCGCTATCGCGGACAAGAACAGAAATGGTTCCTTTTACGGTTCACCGGCACTGATGATCAGATCAATATTATGACCGACCACCCTGAATTTTCCCGCTGGAAGTGGATGCCGCCATCGGACCTGCTGGACAGCATCATACCGTTCAAACGCGCGGTTTACATGCAAGTTTTGGATGAATTTGCGGGGTTGATATGAGGGGGGTCGCGCTTGCAACTTCTCTTTGTATGTCGCTTCCGTTTCCCGCCACGGCGCTGTCGTGCACGGAGCCTGATCCGGCCAGCTCGTTTACCAGCGCGGCTGAGTCTGACGCCCGTTACACGGTGCTTTACGGGGCCTTGGACCATGCTGGCTCGCAGGTGGCCGAGGTGCGCAATTCCGATGGTTTGGTGACTGCGCCGCCTGCGCCTTTTATCACCCGATTTCATGGCAAAGGGCTTTCGGCACGCGGGTTCGTTGACATTGAACCGCGCGATATTGTGGTCGAGTTGCAATGCATGGGTGGTCACTGGTGTGGGCACCTTGGCGCTGACGGTCCGATCCTCGCCTTTGTGGAACGTACTACGGATGGTGATGTCTTGCGTGTCGGTCCCTGCCCGATTTGGATTTTTCAGCAACCGACCCCTACAGATATTGCCACGGTCGAATCTTGTATGCGCGGTGCGGCGTGCTTGCCGGAGTTTCAGCAATAGCCCTTGTGTTGCCTTACCCCGATTGAATAAATGCCCACTATGACAGCAAAAATAATAGATACGCGGGCCATTGGCCTCGATGTGAGCCTGACGTTTGCGAAATGGCTGACGGGAACCGAAAATCTTCACTATGGAGATTGGACGGGTCTGGACGTTTGCGCAGCCAATTTGGGCGCCGCCCAAGAGGCTTATACTGATCGGCTTTTTACCTATTTGCCCAAAGAACCGTGCCGCATTCTTGATATTGGCGGCGGGTCGGGCGTAACGGCTGGAAAGCTGATCGCGCTTGGTCATCACGTAGAGATCGTCATTCCCTCGGCGTTTCTGGCCGAGCGCTGCCGTGCAAATGCACCAGATGCTGTTGTGCACGAGATGATGTTCGAAGATTTCCAAAGCGACGCGACCTTTGATATCTGTCTCTTTTCCGAAAGCTTTCAGTATATCCCGCTGTCAGACGGCATGCCAAAATGTCTGACGTTGCTTGCACCCGAAGGCCGGATCGTGATTGCGGATTGTTTCCGCAGCGAAGGTTTTCGCGCCGATCCAGTCCGTGCCACAGTCGGCGGTGGCCATGGGGTTGTCCGGTTTCGCAAGGCCGTCGCTGATCTACAGCTCGACGTCATTTCCGAAGTAGACGTGACGAGCGTTGTTGCCCCGTCCGTCGATATCGAACAAGGGCTGTTCAATATCGTTGGTCATGCAATCGAACGTGTGGATCAAGAGCTTGTCGCAAAGCGCCCCAAAAGCCGGTGGCTGATGGATCGTGTCCTGCGTCTTTTCATCAACACCCGCAAACGCACACGGCTTAAGCAGCGCCTGATGGAGCAAAGCCGCAATCGCGACAGCTTTGCCGCCAATAATACCTATCTGATGATGGTGTTAACGCAGCCGCGCAAGTAGCGACAGCGGCGCATAGCCGTCAGGCACCAAGCCCTGACTGCGCTGGTAACTTCGGATTGCGTCAATCGTCAGGGGGCCAATACGTCCGTCGATCCCTTGGGTATTATGCCCCGCCGCCGTCAACCGTCGCTGCAATTCCTGACGTTCCGCAAAAACCAATGCACGATCATTGCGTGGCCAATCCGCCTGAATTTCGCGCCCACCGCCGATCCGGTCGGCCAGATGGCCCACACCGACCACATAGGCATCGGCGGTGTTATAGCGTTCGATCACGCTGAAATTGTGGAAGATAAGGAAAGCGGCACCTTGCGCCCCTGCCGGTAGCAGGACCGAGGCATCGCCGTAGTCCGGCACCATGCGCCCGTCGATTCCCGTAACGCCAAGGCGCGCCCATTCACTGGGCAATTGTTCTATACGGCGGTTTGCCTGTGTGTAATCGAACCCGCTTGGCAGCTGCACTTCGACACCCCACGGCTGGCCGCTGATCCAGCCAAAGTTCGCCAGATACGCAGCAGTAGATGCAAGGGCGTCGGCGGGATTGTCAGACCAGATATCGCGCCGCCCGTCTCCTGTAAAATCCACGGCATACGCAAGGTATGACGTCGGGATGAACTGTGTGTGACCCATAGCCCCTGCCCAGCTTCCGGTCATGTTGCTTGGGGCCACATCGCCGTTCTGGGTGATTTTGAGCGCGGCAATCAACTGCTGTTCAAAGAACCGCCCGCGCCGCCCGTCATATGCAAGGGTCGCCAATGCTTCGATCAGAGGTTCGGAACCGCGAAAGGCGCCATAGGAACTCTCGAGGCCCCAAACGGCGACGACGACTTCTTTTTCGACGCCATAGCGCGCCTCGATTGCATCAAGCAGCGCCGCGTTCTGTCGCATGGCCGCTTGGCCATTGCGCACGCGGGTGTCTGATGCGGCGGTATCAAGATATTCCCAGATCGTCTTAATGAATTCCGATTGGTTGCGGTCACGCTGGATGATTTCAGCGTTGTAACGCACCCCGCGAAACGCCGAATCAAAGGTGCCCGAGGTGATTCCCTGCGCCGTTGCGCGGGTGCGAAAAACTTCGATCCAGCGTTGCAGCCCACGATTATCTGCAGCGCTTTGCGCTGGGACTACGTCAGGGATGGCAGGACGCATTTCAGGGCGCAAAGACCGCTCCGGCAGGCCGGGGTTAGCCTGCGCCAGACCGGCAACCATAAGCGTAACAAGGATTGCGAAACGCGATAGTACACGCATGAATGACGCCCGACTCAATGACATTTTGACGAAAGGGTATCCCGATTGCTTCCAATCGGGAAGCAATCAACACACGATAGCGGGGCAATCCGCCCATGCCGTTATGTGCGGCTGCGTTTGACCTTGCGGGCGGTCTTGTCGGACTTCTTGCGTGCCGACCCTTGTTTGCGTCTGGGCGGCGTTCCGCGACCGGCGCGTGATCCGCTTTTGGCCACTGCACGTCCGTCAAGGCGCAAAAGATCAACGACCAACCCGCCCGTGTCTGGAACCGCTTCGGTCAGGGCCACGGTGACGGGCTGACCCAGCCGGATCACCACGCCCGTATCTGACCCAGTCAGCGTTTGGCTGTCTGGGTCATGGCGGAAGTATTCGCCGCCAAGGTTACGCATCGGCACGAGGGCATCGGCACCGGTTTCATCCAGTTTCACGAACACACCAAAGCGGGCTATGCCGCTGATCCGGCCTTCCATTTCCGCACCCACACGGTCGGACAGATAGGCGGCAAGGTAGCGGTCTGTTGTGTCGCGTTCGGCCATCATCGAGCGGCGTTCTGTATCACTGATCAGCTTGGCCGTGTCGTCGAGACGATCAACATCTTCGGCGGTCAACCCGTCCTTGCCCCATCCATGGGCTTTGATCAGGGCGCGATGCACGATCAGGTCGCTGTAACGCCGGATCGGCGAGGTGAAATGCGCGTAGTTGCGCAGGGCCAACCCGAAGTGACCAAAGTTTTCAGGGTTGTAATAAGCCCGCGTCATCGACCGCAGTGTCGCCATATTAATCAATTCGTCGTCGGGGGTGCCTTCGGCCTGTTTCAAGAGTCGGTTCAGATGCGATGTTTGCAGCACCTGTCCCTTTGCAAGCGTCAGGCCACTGGCGGCAGCAACCTCGCGCAACGCTTCCAGCTTTTCGGGGCTGGGTTCTTCGTGAACGCGGAACAGAAGCTGCGTTTCTTTCGCAATCAGGGTTTCGGCGGCAGCAACATTGGCCATCACCATGAATTCCTCGATCATGCGGTGGGCATCAAGGCGCTCTTTGAAATTCACAGCCGTAACGTGGCCTTCATCGTTGATCACGATCTGTCGTTCAGGCAGGTCGAGTTCTAGCGGCTGGCGGGCGTTGCGTGCCTTTTTCAGGCTTTCGTAACAGGCATAGAGCGGGCGGATGATATCGTCGAGGATCGGCGCAACTTTGTCATTTGGCGCGTCGTTCATGCCCGCCTGCACTTCTTCGTAGTTCAGCGAGGCGATGGACCGCATCAACCCACGGTGAAAGCTGTGATCGACCTTTTGGCCCGCCGCGTTGACCCGCATCCGCACGGCAATACAAGCGCGCGGCACGTTTTCGTGCAGCGAACACAGATCGCCCGACAGGGTATCGGGCAGCATCGGCACGACACGATCAGGGAAATAGGTAGAATTACCACGCTTGCGCGCCTCGCGGTCGAGCGCGGACCCCGTGGTCACATAATGCGCCACATCAGCAATCGCGACCCAAAGGATATGTCCGTTGGCGTTCTTGGGATCATCGTCGGGCTGCACAAGGCAGGCATCGTCGCGGTCGCGCGCATCCCATGGATCGATGGTGATCAGCGGCAGGTTTTGCAGGTCTTCGCGGCCCTGAATGGTAGCCGTTTTCGCCGCGTCGGCTTCGGCCACGACTTCATCGGGGAAATGATCGGGGATGCCATGCTGGTGGATCGCGATCAGCGACACGGCACGCGGTGCGGTTGGATCGCCAAGGCGGGCAACGATCCGTGCTTTGGGCAGGCCCATGCGCCCCTTTGGGCCGGCCTGTTCGGCCTCGACCAATTCGCCGTCTTTGGCACCGTTCATGGCATCGTTGGCGACCGTCCATTCATTGTCCGACCCTTTTTCGATCGGCAGAATACGGCCCCCTTCTGATCCGCGCCGGAATATGCCCAAAACACGCAGTGGGTTGGTGCCAATGCGGCGGATCAACCGGGCGGTATATGCAAAACCTTCGCCGCGTTCCACAGTGAGGCGTCCGAGAATGCGGTCACCTGCGCCCAGCGCCGGATCGGTCTTGCCCGGAATATACATGATCACGGGCGGGTCGCCGTCGCTATGCCACTCCATTGGCCGCGCGATCAGATCTCCGTCTTTGTCCGGCCCGACGATCTCAAGAACCGACACAGGTGGCAGACTGTTTGGATCGCGATACGTCTTCTTGGGCCGCACGATCTGGCCGCTGTCTTCCAGCTCGCGCAGGATCTGTTTGAGGTCGATGCGCGCAGCACCTTTGATCCCGAACGCCTTGGCGATATCGCGTTTGGCTGACTGGGTGGGATTATCGGAAATCCATTTCAGGATTTCATCTTTGGAGGGAATGCGTTTCATGGGGCCAGCCCTAGCACGGGTCAGGGCTGGCTGAAATAGGCCTGCAACACGCGTGTATAGATTGCTTTGAGAGTGGCGATATCGGCCACAGGCACACGTTCATCGACTTGATGCATCCGTTTGCCGACTAGCCCACATTCCACAACAGCGCAGTGATCTTTGACGAAACGCGCGTCCGATGTTCCGCCTGTGGTGGACAATTCAGGCGTGCGTCCAGTTTCGGCCCGCATAGCGTCAACGATCAGCGCAGACAGAGCGCCCGGAGGGGTCAAGAAGGCCTCGCCCGACAAATCGACGTCCATCGTGATGCTGACGCCGATTTCATCCTGTACCGAATCGGCCATATCACGCAGCCATCCGGTGAGGCTTTCGCCGGTGTGCGTGTCGTTAAACCGGATATTCACGCTGGCGCGACAGTGTGCGGGGATCACGTTGGTGGCGGGATTGCCGGTGTCGATGGTCACAATGGCGAGGGTGGAGGGGTCAAAATGAGCGGTGCCGGTATCGAGAGTGTGGCTTGCCAGACGATCCATCAATCGCGCCATCGCGGGCAGCGGATTAAGCGCGAGGTGCGGATAGGCAGAGTGGCCCTGTTTACCGGTCACTGTGAAATGCGCGGTCATCGATCCGCGTCGCCCGATCTTGATCATGTCGCCCATTTCTTGCACGCAGGTCGGCTCGCCGACAAGGCAATCGCTCATGGCTTCGCCTTGCGTCGTCATCCAGTCCAGCAGTGCTATTGTCCCGTCCACTGACGGGCCTTCCTCGTCACCTGTGATCGCCAGGATAATCGCGCCGTCGGGCGGAGTGTCGCGCACGAAATCCACGGCGGCAGCGGCAAATGCGGCCACGCCAGATTTCATGTCCGTCGCGCCGCGTCCATAAAGGTAGCCATCGACAATATCTGCACCGAACGGGTCATGCGTCCATGCCGCGGCATCGCCTATCGGTACGACATCCGTATGGCCGTTGAACCCAAATGATCGCGCGGCCCCCTTGTCGCCCCAACGGGCGAACAGGTTGCACACGCCATTACGATCGACCCGCGTGCAGTCAAACCCCGCACCCCCCAGCAGGTTCTCAAGCAAGATCAGGGCGCCGCCTTCTACGGGTGTTACCGAGGCGCAGCGCACAAGCTTTGCCGTTAGGTCAACTGGATCAATAAGTTTGGTCATAGTGGACTCCTTTAACGTCCAAGACGTAGCGCGCCGTAAGACCCGATGCAAACTGGCCTGTGGCGCGCATGCGACACATTTTTAGATCACATCAACAAAGCGCCATAAAACACTCACATGAAAGGATAAATTGGCCTAGGATGATGTTAATAATAGACCCGAGGCAGGGCAGACATCAAAGAGACCCAAGATGGTCCGTGGCGAGCAGTAAAAGCCACAAGATATAGGTTAACGCGCACGTAAAGCGCGATTCCGTCTGAACTGCCTCCAACATAATGGTTGGGGCAAATGGTTGCGGCAAGCGAGCAGGGATACAACACAAACGCGTCTGCGATGCAGATGGCGGATGCAATTTGTGCGGTGGCGATACCGACTTCAATGCAATCGCACGGATGAGCCCATATGATGCGTCATTCCTTAGCATCGATTTCACCCCGACCGGTGACACAATGAAGATGCAGTTCGTGTCTTCATCAGATGAATACCCCAAGTATTCCAGCTCAGTATTCAACGATATGGTTAGCGCCTGTATCAATGGCACCTTCGATATTACGACAGACACAGATAACGAAGCTGTCTGCTTTACCGATAAGGTCGATAGCGTTGATGGACCGCACAACGTGCTGGAAAGTGACGTTGGCTTTGTCGCGGTCGAAACAGTCCCATGTTTCGTCGCCGGCACGCTAATTCGAACGATCGGCGGGGGAAATAGCCCTGCCGCGCGGCGCACGCTTCGCAACTATGAAGCCCGGCTCTTATTGGCGGAGGCGGCAGCTTGAATATGACGTGGATGACCCGAGCATGAGTTGGATTGGCCTACGAGATGCGAGCGAGGGCGTCCTGAGTGCAGTGGGCCTTGGTCATGCCAACCGCGGCCCCGCGCCTGACCCGGACAGTCTTCTTGTGCGTGACCCGTGGCCGTCGGCGCTAACGCTTTGCCTTGATACCGACGGGACGTTGCGGTTGCTTATGCGGCATGGGGCGCAGCACTTGTCACGAGAGCTTGCTACCGACTTGGACACTTTTGAAAATGTCGTGCAGATTACCTATTCTTGGGATTGCCCAGCGCGACATGGCACTTTGAGCCTCTATCTTCCTGATCACGGCAAGCTATTCCAGACCGAGGTAAGCGCACCATTCCCGCTGTCGATGCGCGATGCCACGCGACTTATGGCCGATCATTTTCTGTGCAAAACAGATGCGAGCCTGCATTTTGCTGCTTTGTCTGACGACATCGAACCCGCGGGGCCTATGCCATCGATTGGCGAGAACGCGACAATAGAAACGCCGAAAGGCCAAAAGGCGATCGAGACGTTTCGCCCGGGTGACATTGTAACAACCCTTGATGGGGATGACGCGCAGGTACGTTGGGCCGGCTCGCATCTGTTGCCCGCGCGGGGCCGGTATGCGCCATGTCTATTGCGCGCACCCTATTATGGCGTGACGCGGAATTTCTTGGTGGGACAGGATCAACGGTTATACCTGTCGGGGTCTAACATTGAATATCTTTTTGGCAAGGAAGAGGTGATAGCGGCAGCGCGACATCTTGTTGATCATCGCGCCGTACTGGCGGTTGATTCGCGCCCGCTTACCGTCCGTTACCACCACATCCTGCTCGACAGGCCAGCCGTGATCATCGTCAACGGCACGCCACTCGAAAGCTTTGATGTCCGCCCGCTCTTGGGCGATCCCGGTGTCTTGCGACATTCGATCCTCCGAGACCTACCGCCAGAATTGCGACCGATGGCGACTGATCTTGAGATCCCAGTGTTGCATGGCTTTGAGGCACTTACCCTAACAGAATCGGCCAGAGCCTAGCCAGCAGCATTGCCCAACATGCAATTGACCACGTAAGGCTAATTTATTTCGGGGGCGACAATGCGGATTTTCGGCATATTGGTTTGCGCGTTTGTCGGCTTTGCGTCGGGCGTTTTGGCGTAGGATCTTAGGGTCGCGACCATTACACAGGCACCCTTCTCGATGGTCGAAGACGGGCAAAACGTCGGTTTCTCAATCGATCTCTGGGCCAGCGTGATGACCGATCTTGGCCAAAGCTACGAGTTTATCCGCGCCGACAGCTTTAAAGACATGCTCGATATGGTGTCCAGCGATGAGGTCGATGCCTTTGAAGCCGGTGACGTAAACGTAGTTGTCTTTGATGCGCCCATTCTGGCCTATTATGTCACCACGGACGGGGCCGAAATTGCAAAGTTGGCGGGGCCAGTATTCTTGCCCGAAAGCTATGGGATCGCACTGCAATCGGGCAGCCCCTTGGCGGAGGAAATCAATCAGTCTTTGCTACGCCTGCGTGAAAACGGCACCTATGAAGCAATCCGGTTAAAATGGTTCGGACCTGCTAGCGGTTAGTCTGGTTTTTCGTCCTCGAAAAACGGCGTCATTTGTGCGACGATCACGCTGTTTTCAGCCAAAGCGCGCGCCATGAGCTCTTTTTCATCATCCGCGATGTCGTGCCCCTCGGCGAGGCGTTCATCCAGTGTGCCGTATCCCGAAACATCGAGCGGATTCATATCTGCCTGCTTGAGGATCGCAACGGTTTCGCGCACGGCTTCGGCCTCGTCCACACCGCTGGCGTAGATCATCAGCGCAGCACCTGTGGCAGCTTTGGGCAAGCCGTCACCGTCTTTGCGGCCCACCTCGACAAGCAGGGTAAAGATCTGCTGTCGAGACGGTTTTTTTACTTTCGGAGCGTCAGACATTTCTTGCCTTTCGGGGGTGCGGGCCGTGAACAAACCCGCCCTGATTAATCTCGCAGCAGTTCGTTGATTGCCGTCTTGGACCGTGTGCGTTCATCGACGCGCTTAACGATCACTGCGCAATACAGGTTGATACCGTTCTTGGATGGCATAGAGCCCGCGACGACGACCGAATAGGGCGGCACTTCGCCATAGGTGAATTCGCCCGTTTCACGATCAACGATCTTGGTGGATTGGCCAATGAACACGCCCATCCCAAGGACCGATCCTTCACGGACGATGCAGCCTTCGACCACTTCAGAGCGCGCACCGATAAAGCAGTTGTCTTCGATGATCGTCGGGCCAGCCTGCATTGGCTCCAGCACGCCACCGATGCCGACGCCGCCGGACAAGTGCACGTTCTTGCCGATCTGTGCGCAGCTGCCGACTGTCGCCCAACCATCAACCATGGACCCTTCGTCGACATATGCGCCGATATTCACGAATGACGGCATCAGCACGACGTTCTTGCCGATAAAGGCCGAGCGGCGCACGATAGAGCCGGGCACGGCGCGAAAGCCTGCCTCGCGCCACTGGTTTTCGCCCCAGTTGTCGAACTTTGAGGGAACCTTGTCCCACCATGTGGATGCGCCGTTGCCGCCCGGGATCGTTTCCATATCATTCAGGCGGAAGGAAAGCAGCACCGCTTTCTTGGCCCACTGATTAACGTGCCAGTCGCCGTTTTCACGCCGTTCAGCCACGCGCAGCACGCCTGATTCCAAAGCGTTCAGCGTGTCTTCGATCGCCTCGCGGACCTCGCCGGTTGTTGCGGGTGAAATGCCGTCGCGCGCCTCCCAAGCGGCTTCGATTGCGGTCTCTAGGGCTTCATTGGACATGGTTTTCTCCGGCTCGGCAAAGGACAGGTTTGTCAGCGCTATAGCGGCGGCGGGGCCGCCACGCAATCACTTGAGGATGAACCAAGCGGCTAGCGTTCCTGTTATTGGACTTTGCCCGCCAACCCTGCCAGACAAATTGCAACAACATCAGGAGCAGTTTCTATGAAAGACGATCCGCATCGCCATCCGTTTCGCCGTAGTGGCGAGGACCGCGAAACAGCGCGCCAAATCCCCGACACACCGCAAACGCGCGCACCATCTTATGCGTTGGCCTTCGCCGATTCCGATTTCATGTGCCGCGATGAACTGCGCCCTGTTCGACTTCAGCTTGAGTTGCTCAAACCTGAATTGCTGATGAACGAGGCGGGCGTGAACTCCACGATCGTGATGTTTGGTGGTGCGCGCATTCCAGCCCCCGACAACAAGGATAAAGCCCGTACAAAGACCCTTGCCGATCTATCAAAATACTATGATGAGGCCCGCAAGTTTGCCCGCATCGTCACCGCTGAGGGGATGAAAACCGAGTCGCTTGAGAACGTCATCGTCACGGGTGGTGGCCCAGGCGTGATGGAAGCGGGAAACCGCGGTGCGCAGGACGCGGGCGGCAAAAGCATCGGGTTGAATATCGTTTTGCCGCACGAACAGGCGCCCAACGAATACGTCACGCCAGAGCTGTGTTTCAACTTTCACTACTTTGCGATCCGCAAGATGCATTTTCTGATGCGCGCCAAGGCAATCTGCGTTTTCCCCGGTGGCTTTGGCACTTTGGATGAGACATTCGAGGCGCTGACCCTGATCCAAACAGGCCGGATGGAGCGCGTGCCGTTCCTGCTGTTTGGTCGCGCGTTCTGGGAAAAAATCATCAATTGGGATGCGCTGGCCGAAGCCGGCACGATATCACAGGAGGATCTGGAGCTGTTCCGCTTTGTCGAAACGGCGGACGAAGCCGTTGAAGCGATTGCCAATTGGCAAGGTGCCGGCGAAAAGCGCGGTGTCATTCCGGGGCGGTGATGCGCGCAGTTCTGGTCAAGGGCGTGTCGGGATCGGGCAAGACGACGATTGGCGTCGCGAATTAGGATGACAGGGGAACGCCGCGCGCCAACTACCGCTGTGCATGCAGTTGAGGTCGTGACCGGCACCTTGCGCGCGGCCGAAACCCGCAGCTTTGTCGATATGACAGCGACCTGCGAACGCCCTGCCATACTATCTGCAGACGAGGCGTGGGCGTTGCTGGCCTAAGATGCCATGACTGGTTCATTCGGGCCACCACGTGGAATTTTGGCAGCGGCAGCTTGAATAAGTCGCCGTCGCCTGATTTCGCGCGCGATTGCGTCACGCACCACATGACCAAGGGTTGTTTCATCTTCCCGAGCGGCCAGGCGCAATGCTTCTTCCATAGGGGCGGCAATTTTCAATTGAACTGTGAGTGTTTGATCCATGCTGCCAACGTGGCGCGATTCTACTGAATCGTCGGTTAACAGGTTTCGAATTCGAAGCCGTGCGGTTTGCACAGCAATACCCGCCGCGAAGCATGTTGGGGTTTCTGGAACGGTTCCGATTATAATTTGAAAATTCGGATTATGTCCTACTTTTGAAGGGTCGCCACGACGTCTATGCCTATGATTGCATGACAAAGACTGAAAAGCGCCATGGCGTGGATCTACAAAACAGGATCACAATCGAAACGGACCTGTTTGCATTCTATCCCAAAAAGCGAAATTGGCGGGGGGTTAGCGACCCGTGCCTGTTTCGGCCTCGATCTGTTTGCGCGATTTACGTTCACGTTCCGTAGCCGATTTCAGCTGACCGCAGGCGGCCATGATATCTTCGCCGCGTGGACGGCGGATCGGGCTGGCGTATCCAGCACGATAGACGATTTCGGCGAATGCTTCGATCCGCGCTTTGTCACTGCGTGTGTAGGGTGCGCCGGGCCATTCGTTGAACGGGATCAAGTTGATCTTGGCGGGGATTCCGTCAATCAGTTTCACCAAACGTCGCGCATCTTCGTCGCTGTCGTTCACATCTTTCAGCATCACATATTCAAACGTGATCCGTTCTGAATTGGAAACCTTGGGGTATTCGCGCAGGACGTTCAGCAGGGCTTCAATATTCCAGCGCTTGTTGATTGGCACCAGCGTATCGCGCACTTCATCGGTCGTAGCGTGGAACGACACCGCCAGTTGGCAGCCGATTTCCTGCGCTGTGCGCGCGATTTCGGGAACGACGCCAGAAGTAGACAGCGTGATGCGGCGACGCGACAGGGCGATGCCTTCGCCGTCCATCGCGATCTTCATCGCATCGCGCACGTTTTCGAAATTATAAAGTGGCTCGCCCATGCCCATCAGTACGACGTTGGACAGCAGGCGCGGGGCCTGATCAGCGGTGCTGATGCCCTTTTCGGGCCAGCCGTCCAGATCATCGCGGGCCAACATGACCTGACCGATGATTTCACCCGCAGTCAGATTGCGAACCAGTTTCTGGGTTCCGGTGTGACAAAAACTGCATGTCAGCGTGCAACCGACTTGGCTGGAAATGCACAGCGTGCCGCGATCGGTTTCGGGGATATAGACCACCTCGACCTCGTGACCGCCTGCAATGCGCACCAGATATTTGCGGGTTCCGTCTTTGCTGACCTCGCGGGTCACGACTTCGGGCAGGGCAATCACGAAGGTATCGGCCAGTTTTGCGCGGAAACCCTTGGACAGGTTCGTCATTTCGGCGAAATCACGCACGCCCCAATGGTAAATCCACTGCCAGATCTGGTTCACCCGCATCTTGGCTTGCTTTTCGGGCGTACCAGCCGCGATCAGAGCATCATGCATGGCATCGCGGGTCAGGCCGACGATATTTGTTGGCCCGTCGGGAAGGACGCGCTTGATGGTCATGACATCTTGGGTGATCGGTGCAGTGGCCGACATGGTGAACCTCGGGGGGTTAGGGTTAGAAGTGGTCCCATATAGGATTCGGGGCCGGTTTCCAAAGAAAACCGACCCCGTTGAATTCTTGGTGATATTGCGTGGCCTAGCTAGCGCAGCGGCGCTCGGCCTCTTCAATGGCGGCCGTAAAGCCCACGAGCGAGAACGAATCGACTGTCTGTGTGCCGCGCCCCGAACGTGCAGTCAGGATGGCACCGGCACCGCGACGCATAGCGGCGACGATAGCCGCGTCATCTTCGGGGGTGGCGGGCCAAGCCCATTCGCTTTCGGTGAACAGCTCAAACTTGGTGCCGCCGATGTCCATTTCCACCGTCGAGCCGCCCGCGAAAGGGTAGCCGCCTGTAAATGTTACTTGGCCCCGAACGCCCGCACCCGGACGGTAAAAGACAAACAGCAGGATTTCACTGCGACGCACTGCGACGGGCTGACCGTCAAGTGTGTTGACAGTTTCCTTGGGGGCTGAAACGCCCCAGCACTCTTGCGGGCTGTCTTCGACAAAAACGGACCAATCGGTATTTGCAGCAACGCGGTTGGCGCTTTCGTCTTGTGCGGAAACGCTGCCCGCAATCATGAGGGCGGTCGCAACGCCAATCACACGTGAAAATGCTGAAGTCATATCTACAGCCTCCAAGCTGTCTTTGCCTCTGGTGTCTGGCCCGCCTGATACATCTTGTGGCATCTTACGGCTGGTCTGACGTATTTCAACTCGATACGTGTAGGGATAACAAGAATTTGCGCCTAGGGGAAAGCCTTATTACCCCCCCTAATTGCGCGGAAAGCCGCTGAAATCACCTTTAGGAGAGCGAAATGGGCAAACCTGTTACTTTGGTCGAACTATGGCGTGGCGGGATGTTGGAATCCGCGCATCAAGGACATGCGGTGATTTGTGATGGCTCGGGGCAGATTATTGAGGCCTGGGGCGACCCCGACACGGTGATTTTTCCACGCTCGTCTTGCAAGATGATCCAAGCCCTGCCGCTGCTGGAAAGTGGTGCGGCGGATGCCTTTGGGTTGAATGATGAACAGCTTGCCCTGGCCTGCGCATCCCATAGCGCGGCAGCTGTCCACACAACCCTTGTGCGTAATTGGATCGCAACACTGGGCTTTACAGATAGTGATTTTCGATGCGGCCCTGCCGCGCCTGCCGACATCGACGCGCGTAACGCGTTGATCAAAACTGACAGCAGCCCGTGCCAGTACCACAACGAATGTTCGGGCAAACACTCAGGCTTCCTGACTGTGGTCAAACACTTGAAGGCGGGACCCGAATACGTTGAGATTGATCACCCGCTTCAGGTTGCCTTCAAACAGTCATTCGAAGATGTGACGCAGGCAGACAGCCCGCGTCACGGCATCGACGGATGCTCGGCCCCGAACTTTGCGACAACAGTACACGGCCTTGCTCGTGCTATGGCGTTTTTTGCCACCGCACAGGACCGCAACGACCTACGTTCAAGATCCGCCGCGCGGCTGACGCAGGCCATTGCCACCTTTCCCGAACTTGTCGCGGGCAAGGCGCAGTCCAGCACCGACCTGATGGAAGCTATGGAGGGTAAGGTGGTTGTGAAATCAGGGGCCGAGGGGGTCTTTGTCGCAATCATCCCAGAACAACGCATTGGCGTCGCTCTCAAGATCGTAGACGGGGCTGGCCGTGCGCGTGATTGCGTCATTGCCGATATACTCGTGCGTCTTGGAGTGTTGGACCCAAATCACCCGACCGCGATGAAATACCGGACACCGCGTATTTTGAACCGGAATGGATGGGACACAGGCGAGATGCACCCTGTTCTTTAGATCATATCCCAGACCAGTTTCAGGGCCAGCGCGGTTGCAGCAATCACCACCAGTGGTTTGATCAGCCGCGACCCGATCCGCATGGCAAGACGTGACCCCACATAGGCCCCAGCTATTTGTGCCGCGCCCATCGCCAAGCCGACAAACCACCAAGGTTGTGCTACGATCGCATAGGCGACGATGCCGCCAAAGTTACTCGCGAAGTTAAGCAGCTTGGTGTGGGCAGTGGCCTTGAGCACGCCATACCCTGCAAGCGCCACAAAGCCGATCATATAAAACGATCCAGCCCCCGGCCCGATCAGTCCGTCATAAAATCCGATTAGCGGAACAAGCGTGAGGGTGAATGCCAGCGGTGTCAGTCGCGCGGTACGGTCCAGATCGTTCAGGCCCGGTTTCAGCGCAAAGAACAACGCAATCGCGATGAGCAGGACAGGCAGTCCAAAGCGGATCACTTCGGTCGGCAGCGAGGATGTGAGCAGTGCGCCGATGATGGCAGCGACGAATGCGACGAGGGCGGCCTTCCATTGACGGCGTAGATTCACATGTCCGCCGCGCGCATAGGTAAAGGCCGCCGTGGCCGCGCCAAACACACCTTGCACTTTGTTCGTTGCAATCGCCGTGAGGGGCGGCGCACCCGCAATCACCAAAACCGGCAGTGTGATCAAACCACCACCACCGGCGATCGAATCGACAATCCCCGCGACAAAGGCCGCCGCCATCAGCAGCAAAAGAATTTCGGTACTGACCTCAAACATTAGGTAATGAATTCGTCGCGGGCATAGCCTTGGATGAACAAGAGCGCGGTCAGATCGCCGTGATTTATCCGCACATCGCATTTAGCTTGCAACGCGGGCTTGCCATGCAGCGCCACACCCGTTCCCGCATTGGACAACATCAGCAGATCGTTCATGCCGTCACCCACGGCGAGCGCGTCACTTGGGTCAATGACAAGCCGCGCGGCAATCTCGTTCAGCGCGTTCAGCTTGGCCGCTTGTCCAAGGATCGGGCGCACGACTTGCCCTGTGAGCTTGCCACCCTCAACGCCAAGCGTGTTGGCGCGGTTTTCATCGAACCCCAGATCAACAGCAACTTTGGCGGTGAAAGCCGTAAACCCACCGGACACGAGCGCCGCATAGGCCCCCTGTGCCTTCATCGTTTGCACCAACTCGCGCCCGCCGGGCATGTAGGTGATGCGCGTGTCCAGCACATGGTCGATGATATCCACGCCCAGTCCGGCAAGCAGGCTCACGCGTTCATCAATCGCACCCTCAAAATCCAACTCGCCGTTCATGGCGCGTGCGGTAATGTCAGCAACACGCGCGCCAACGCCCGCCTCGTCGGCCAGTTCATCAATGCATTCCTGTTGTATCATCGTGCTGTCCATATCGGCGATCAGCATCTTTTTGCGACGGTTCGCGATCGGTTGAACAACCAGATCGACGGATTGGGTTTGCAGGTCTGTCCAAACCTCGGCCATATTGTCGGGTAGTCGGGCGAGCGCGAATTCCGCCGCCTCGTCCGGTGACAGCCAGATCGCATCGCCACCGCCCCAGGCATTGCGCAGGGCGTGGACAAGCGCGGGATCAAGCCCACCAGCTTTGGCAATCAGGGATGCAACGAACATGATCAATCCTTTGGTTCGGAGTGCAAAAAGCACATCTTGACCAAAGGCACCAGAGGATCGTGTGTTGCCCTATTTTCGGTCGGACCGAAACGGCTGTATCAGCAGGCGGTCAAGCCACTGTTCGCGCTGTTCACCGTATTTGCCGACACCGATCACCATATCGTCATGGCCAAGTTTGGGCTGGTCGCGATAGGTGCGGAATATTCTGTCCCACCACGGCAGGCAAAATCCGTAGTTACTGTCAGTTTCCGCGCGGATTTCAGAGTGGTGGACGCGGTGCATGTCAGGCGTGACCAGCAGCCAACGAACCGGCTTTTCCGCCCACGCAGGCAGACGCGCGTTGGAATGATTGAAAAGTGCCGTTCCGTTCAGCGCAATTTCAAACAGAATGATTGTGACGGGCGAAAGCCCAAGCGCAATAACAACACCGATTTTGATGACCATCGACAGCACAATTTCGATCGGGTGAAACCGCAGCGCCGTGCTCATATCAAAGTGCGGATCGGTGTGATGCATCCGGTGCAACCGCCACAAGATCGGCACCTTATGAAACACGATGTGTTGCGCATAGATAGCAAGGTCAAGCAGCAGGAAGCCAATGACCACCGCCCAGAGACTATAAAAATCTAGCCATCCAAACAGCCCCCATCCGCGCTGCGTTGCGAGGGCAGCAACGCCGACCGCAAGGATCGGGAAAACAAGGCGCATGACCAGCGTATCCAGCACGACCAACCCAAAGTTGTTCGTCCAGCGAATCAAGCGCGGGATATCGGTGCGGCGCGCAGGTGCTGCGAGTTCCCACAGAACCATAGCCGCGAGGATCGCGACAAAAACAGCGCCCCTCCACAGGGCTTCGTGTGCAATTAGGTTATCCATGAACTAAACATATTCATATTTACTAATATGTCTAGCCCTCCACACGCCGGAAAAGCAGTTCACTCCGTCGCATTTGGTCCTTTTTTCATCTTGCCGCGCCGCAGCAATGGGCCTATCAGCGTCATTGGGACACCCTTCCCCAACGAAGGGCGCATATCTGTGAGGATACCAGCAATGGTGACGACGACGAAACCGGCCGTGCGGCCGCATAACGCACGTTTTTCTTCTGGCCCCTGCGCCAAACCCCCCACATGGACACCGAACGCATTGGCTGACGCCCCTTTGGGCCGTTCGCATCGCGCTGCCGAGGGGAAAGCCAAACTCAAACTAGCGATTGATCTCACCCGCGAGATTTTGGGCGTGCCCGCTGATTATCGTATCGGCATCGTGCCTGCATCCGACACGGGTGCCATGGAAATGGCAATGTGGTCGCTGCTGGGTGAACGCCCTGCCGAAATGGTCGCTTGGGAAAGCTTTGGCGCGGGCTGGGTCACGGATGTGGTCAAGCAACTGAAGATCGAAGCCACTGCGCATACGGCTGATTATGGCAAGATTGTCGATATGACCGCCCTGAACTACGACAACGATGTCGTTTTCACATGGAACGGCACAACATCCGGCGTACGCATGGCCAATGGCGATGCAATCCCAGCGAGCCGTGCGGGCCTGACGATCTGTGACGCGACCAGCGCCGCATTTGCCCAAGACCTGCCTTGGGACAAGCTGGATGTGACGACATTCAGCTGGCAAAAAGTCATGGGTGGCGAGGCGGCGCATGGCATGATCATCCTGTCGCCCCGTGCCGTTGAACGGCTAGAAAGCTACACCCCTGCTTGGCCCCTGCCGAAAATTTTCCGCATGACCAAAGGCGGCAAACTGATCGAAGGCATTTTTGTCGGTGAGACGATTAACACGCCGTCGATGCTGTGTGTCGAAGACTATTTGTTCGCGCTGAAATGGGCGAAATCCATCGGCGGGCTGGACGGGTTGCGCCACCGCGCCGATGCCAATGCGCGTGCTGTATGGAATTTCTGTGCCGCACGGGACTGGATCGCCAATCTGGCCGTTGATCCCGCCACACGGTCCAATACCAGCGTTTGCCTAAAGTTCACCGATGATCGCATCGCCGACGGTGCTGCTTTTGCCAAAGCGGTCGCCAAGCGACTGGCCGACGAAGGTGTGGCGCTTGATATTGGTGCCTACCGCGATGCCCCTGCGGGCCTGCGGATTTGGTGCGGCGCCACGATTGATACCTCAGACGTTGAGGCGATGCTGCCATGGCTCGACTGGGCCTTCGAGGCTGAAATCGCCGTTCAATAACATGCGTCCCGGCCCTGCGCCGGGCCCCTCCCTTTCAACAATAGGCCCCGGATCAAATCCGGCGCGCGACTCATAAGCAAGGACCAAACAAATGGCTCCCAAAGTACTCGTCTCCGACAAACTTTCTGAAACCGCCGTGCAGATTTTCCGCGATCGCGGAATCGACGTGGATTTCATGCCCGAACTGGGCAAAGACAAAGAAAAGCTGCTGTCAATCATTGATCAATATGACGGCCTTGCCATTCGCAGCGCCACCAAAGCGACTGAAAAATTGATCAAGGCGGCGACCAAATTAAAGGTGATCGGCCGCGCCGGCATTGGCACTGACAACGTGGACAAAGACGCGGCCTCAAAGGCTGGCATAATCGTCATGAACACGCCGTTTGGCAACATGATCACCACCGCCGAACACGCCATTGCGATGATGTTTTCCGTGGCGCGCCAGATCCCCGAAGCCAGCGCTTCGACCCATGCCGGAAAATGGGAAAAGTCGAAATTCATGGGCGTCGAACTGACTGGCAAAACCCTTGGTGTGATTGGCGCAGGCAATATCGGCGGGATTGTCTGTGACCGCGCGTTGGGCCTCAAGATGAAAGTCATGGCCTATGACCCCTACCTTGGTGAAGAAAAAGCCGAGCAGATGGGTGTGCATAAGGTCGAACTGGACGAATTGCTGGCCAAGGCTGATTTCATCACGTTGCATGTGCCGCTCACGGACCAAACCGCGAATATCCTGTCAGCTGAAAACATCGCCAAGCTGAAAAAGGGCGTACGGATCGTGAACTGCGCGCGGGGCGGGCTGGTTGACGAAGCCGCATTGGCCGAAGCGCTGAAGTCCGGCCACGTCGCTGGTGCGGCATTTGATGTGTTTGCCGTCGAACCAGCCACAAACAGCCCGCTGTTCAACCTGCCAAATGTGGTCGTCACGCCGCACCTTGGCGCGGCCACAACCGAAGCGCAGGAAAACGTGGCGCTGCAAGTTGCTGAACAAATGTCGGACTACCTTTTGACGGGGGCCGTGACCAACGCGCTCAACATGCCGTCCGTGACTGCCGAAGAAGCCAAATTCATGGGGCCGTGGATCAAACTGTCGGGCCATCTTGGCAACTTTATCGGTCAGATGACGGACGAACCGATCAAAGCAATCAACATCCTGTTTGACGGTGTTGTCAGCGAAATGAACCTTAAGGCGCTGACTGCCGCGGCCATTGCGGGCATCATGAAAAAGGCCAACCCCGACACCAATATGGTCAGCGCGCCGGTGATAGCCAAAGAACGCGGCATCCAGATTTCGACGACCAAGCAGGATCAGTCAGGAAGCTTTGACGGTTATATCAAAGTGACAGTCGTGACGGACAAGCGCGAACGGTCGATTGCGGGCACGGTGTTTAGTGATGGCAAGCCGCGCTTTATCCAGATCAAAGGTATCAACATAGATGCCGAAGTCGGCGCGCATATGCTTTATACCACCAACGAAGACGTGCCCGGTATCATCGGCACCTTGGGCATGACGATGGGCGAAAACAACGTCAACATCGCGAACTTTACCCTTGGCCGGTCCGCTGCCAAAGGCGAAGCGATTGCGCTGCTTTACGTAGATGATGTGGTGCCCGCGCCAATCATCAAAAAGCTCAAGGCGACGGGGCTGTTCACCCAAGTTAAACCGCTTACCTTTGAGGTCTGAAAACCGCACCCGACTGTGATGGTCGGGCGCCACCCTTGGACTTTACTCTTCCAGAATAACTTTCGCCAAAGGCTCCACGCTCTGCCAAGCAGCGTCCCAACCACTTTACCCATCGAGGTTCCCATGCAGCCCATCTACGCCGTCGGCGACATTCACGGACACTCCGAACAGCTTGACCGCGCCCTTGCGCTGATCGACGCAGACGGCGGGCCGGATGCGCAAATCGTGTTTCTAGGTGACTATACTGACCGTGGGCCAGACAGCCGCGGTGTCATACAACGGCTGATTGACGGTGTCGCTGCTGGTCGGCCTTGGCATGTACTGCGCGGCAATCACGACCGGATGTTTACGCGGTTTGTGCGTGACGGCACATCGACCGACCCAATGATCGCATCGGGCAAGGGCTGGCTGCATACGGCTCTGGGTGGGCCGATGACGCTGTCGTCTTATGGAGCTTTGGACAGTTTTCACCATCCTGATGGTGGCGGCGATGCCCTTCTGCGTAATGGTTTAGACCCTATTCCTGCCCAATATCGCGATCAGCTTGTGACACTGGCACAGGACGCCGTGCCCAGGGCGCACCTCGATTTCCTTGAGACGTGCGAATTGACCCATGTTACGAACGACCTTTTGTTCGTCCACGCCGGTATCCGCCCGGGTGTCCCGCTTGATGCGCAATCCGAAGAAGACTTGATTTGGATTCGTGATGGCTGGCTTGACGATACACGCGATCATGGACGGTTGGTCGTGCATGGCCACACCGCCCTCGATCATCCCCAACATCACGGCAATCGCGTCAATCTAGACGGTGGTGCCGGATATGGCCGCACGCTGGTGCCCGCAGTGTTTGAGGGGCGGGACGTCTGGACACTTGCGGACAAGGGCCGTGTACCGTTGGTGCCAAAGTGAAGCCTTTGCCTTGTGCGATCCGGCCCACGGCTTTCGGCGTTTGGCGTAAGGTCAACACCTAGTATCACTGCACGAAACCGGCATGTGTGGGCCGCACCGCAATATAACTTGATGCTTTCGCCTGCATCGCCCGCAGGCTAGAACCGCGCTATGTCAGTCAAATTTGATACCCTCGCGGCCCTTCTTGATCATGGCTACGACGCGCTAATCGATGTTCGCAGCCCTGCCGAGTTCGCCGAGGATCATATCCCCGGTGCGATCAATTTGCCTGTGCTGTCCAATGAGGAACGCGCCGCGGTCGGAACGATCTATAAACAGGTCGCGCCGTTTGAAGCCCGCAAGGTCGGTGCTGCGCTGGTGTCACGCAATGCCGCTGATCATATTGCCGGCCCGTTAGCCGGTTTTGACGGCAGTTGGCGACCCGCTATCTACTGCTGGCGTGGCGGGCAAAGGTCGGGATCGTTTGCCAGCATTTTGCAACAAATCGGTTGGCGCGCAGATCTGATTGACGGTGGCTATCAAAGCTACCGACGATTGGTTCACGCGGCAATGTACGACGCCGCCCTACCGCATAGGCTGGTGTTGCTTGATGGCAATACGGGCACTGCCAAAACTGACATTCTGGCCCGCCTGGCCGCGATGGGCGTGCAGACGGTGGATCTTGAAGGTCTGGCGGGGCATCGCGGATCGCTCTTGGGTGGATTGCCCGAGGGCCAGCCAAGTCAGAAGCGATTCGAGGCTTTGGTCGCCTGCGCGTTCCAGCGTCTTGATCCCACCAAGATCACCATTGTCGAAGCTGAGAGCAGCAAGATCGGCAAGCTTATCATTCCCCCCGCCGTTTGGGCCAAGATGGTCCCCGCGCCACGCATTCAGATTGATGCGCCCCTTGATGCTCGAGCCGCCTGGCTGATCGAGGCCTATTGCGACATTATCGCCGACCCAATCCGGTTGCGTGCCCGGCTAGAAATCCTGCGTCGACATCAAGGTCATGTCATTGTGGATCACTGGCTGAGCCTGTTGAACGCGGGTGACAACCTTGGCCTTGCAGGGGCGCTTATGTCCGAGCATTACGATCCGGCATATGCGAAATCGCGCGCCAGTCACGACCATGCCGTAGTGGTTGTCCTAAAGGCAAATACCCTTGATCGTGCAGGTCGCGATGATCTGGCAGTGCGGATCAGGCAGGCGGTTGCGAAGTTGTGATCACATTTATTGCCTTATCACCTGCGACAACATCCCCGATAATCGCGGCAGTGTAACCCGCAGCCTGTAGTTTCATAAGAATTGCTGGGGCGGTCTTTGCGCTCACGGCTGCCAGCAACCCACCAGCGGTCTGCGGATCAAAAAGAAGATCAGCACGCGTACCCGAAACGCCGTTTATAGACACTGCTGACGACCGATTATCGAGAAACAGTGTCGATTTTACACCGTGCTCAGAGAGATCAAGCGTGCCCTGCATTAGCGGGATATTATCCAGATTGAGGGTCGCGCCGACGCCCGATGCCTCGCACATTCCAGCCAAATGCCCAGCTAAGCCAAAGCCTGTCACATCCGTCATTGCGTGTGCTTTCGACAGAATCTTGGCCGCCTTGCCCTGCGGCTGAGACATCAAATCAAGCGCTGTGATCACATCGGCGCCATGCGCCACGCCCGCCATCTCGGCGGCCATGATGACGCCCGATCCGATTGGCTTGGTCAGGATCAGCACATCGCCGGGTTTGGCCCCTGCGATCGTGATCGGCGCAGCGTCAACCAGTCCAGTGATCGTGAAACCAATCGTTAACTCATCGCCAAGCGAGGTGTGCCCACCGACAATGGCCGCGCCCGCCGCGCGCATTACGTCATCGGCAGTCCGCATGATTTCATTCAGCGTGCGTTTTTGAAGTGCGGCAGACAGGCGCGGTAGAATGATGTTGATCGTCGCGGCCTGCGGTGCCGCGCCCATCGCCCAGCAATCGCCCAGCGCATGAACGGCGGCGATACGGGTCATGATGACCGGATCGTTGGAAAAGGCGCGCAGGTGGTCGGTTGTCATCACCTGCATCGCGTTACCCGTGCGCAGAATGGCAGCGTCATCACCGGCGAGGCTTTGCACATCGTCGCGGTCATGCGGCGGCATAGCCGAGAGAACCTCGCGCAGCGCACTGCGCCCTACTTTTGCGCCGCAACCGCCGCACATGGGTTTGTCGCCGATCGCGTCCGTAAGACCAATCGCTGCCGTCAAAGGTGCCTTTGGCTGTTCCATCTGGGGTAGATCGCGGAATTGGCCCATGAATTTGCGGTCGATCCTATCCTTCCAGCGCCACAGAAGTGCCCCCCTGCGGGCTGTGCCAAGCTTTTCGGCAAGTGCGGATTTCTGACCAAGAGAAATAAGTTTGAGGTAGTCTTTTTGCGGGTGGTAGTCGCGCAGCGCGTCGCCGGACAATACTGCGCGCAGGTTATCGAACAGCACAGGCGCTTGGCGCACCGCATAGACGCCGGCCTTGGGCCGCGGGGCGCGGGTCATATTGGCGCAATCACCAACCGCGAACACAGCATCGTCGCTACTGCGCAAATCGGGGCCGACATTCACGAACCCGTCTTGCAGATCAAGGCCAGTTTCGGCAAGCCAGTCGTGCGGCCGAGCACCTGCTGCACCGTTCACAAAGGTCGCCGCAATCTCGCGCCCGTCCGCGAGGGTCACGCCTTGGGCTGTTACCTTGGTAACCGTAGCATTCTCGACCAGTTCGACGCCTTCATCAGCGAGGCCCTCTAAAAAGAGGCGATGCGCTGTTGCGCCGAAACCATCAAGGATGCGGCCATGGTCGATAAGATGAACCTTGGGATCATGACCGCGCACGCGAAGGGCATGCGCCATCGCCATCGCCAGTTCTGCCCCAGCCACACCGCCGCCAATTACCGCAACGCTTGGGTCTTGGGCCGTTTTGCGGAAAGCATCCCAGCGCGCGGCAAAAACGCTAAGCGGTTTGGCCGGTATGCCGTGGTCGGCGAAACCTGACAGGTTTGGCATTTCAGAGGTGATCCCCACATCAAGCGAGGCAACGTCATAAGCGATGGGCGGACGCCCCGACACTGTGATTTCGCGGCGCGCAAGATCAATACCCGTTGCCTTGCCGTTGATCACCCGCGCGCCAGCAAAGCGTGCAAGCTGGATCAAGTCGATATCGAGATCATCGCGCTTGTAGTGACCCGCAACAAAGCCAGGAAGCATGCCCGAATAAGGCGCTGTCGGACCTGGGTTGATCACGGTCACACGCACACCCGCCAGCAGCTTCATCCCCCATTTTCGCAAAACAAGCGCGTGGGTGTGGCCACCGCCGATAAGGACAAGGTCTTGGACGAGCGGGAATGAATTATTCATAGGGTGGTCCTTAGCCCAGCCGCGCGGGGTGGGCCATTGGCGCGATTGTCACGTCTGCGTCACTCATACCCCGTCATTTCAAGGTATCCGCGCCCATCGTGACTGCCGGTAATTCGCACCGGACCCTCCCAATAGGGAATGGTGACGTTCATCCACGCATTTCTGTTGATCGCCGAAACAGTCACGTCGACGCCGCGATCTGGCAGGGTGACTTGCCATGTTGTGGGGATATCACCGCCAGCGACTTGCGACTGTTCAACCGGACGCGCTGCAAAAGCGCCATCACTGTAAGCGGCAACCGTGCCATCATGTCCGATCCACGTCGCCGATGAAAAGCTGGTGCCATCGCTTTGGCGCAGCAAGAAGCCCATCAATTTGTCGCCCGATTCGAACGACAACGAAAACCAGTCCCAGCCCGTCTGATTATCCGAAAGCGGCTGGGACGACCATTCGCGGTCAAGCCATGCCGACCCTGTCACAGGCACAGTTCCGTCGGGCAAAGTGATTACACCGCTCAAAGCGTAACGGGGCTGTGAATAGTAATAAGATGCCTGCCCGTCACCCGATTTGACAGAATAGCCATCGGCGCCGTGAAACACCAACGGTCCCTCCGCAGTCAGGGCCACGTCATAAGCAAAATCGGGCCCCGAGGCTGTCATGCGAAGCTGGTCAAAACCGGGGCCTGCCAGCGTCCAATCGTCGATCCAAGCCGCAAAAGGATCAGCGCTCACGCCCGCCTGCCCAATCCCGCCACGCGCAAGCCTTTCGGTCACAAAATGCTGGTCTGGTGTCGTCAGCGCGGCATGGCCCATCCACAATTGCGGCGATTGCCAGCCGTTCGCTGCCTCGGGCGCAAGGGCCGACCGGAACAGGGTCCATTGCAGCCCGTAGTCCGTCCCGTCAGGTCCGGTTATATTTGCAGTCAGATACCACCATTCAATTCGAAAATCAGGATGCAAAGCGTGATCTGTCGGGAAGTCAAAAACCGGCGCAGGCGCCGGAACCGCAAATCCATCCGCAGCGCTGCCCAATCCGGCAAAACCTTGGGCAATTGCCGCAAAAGGGAACAGCAGGCAAAACAAGAGTGCCCTAGCGTTCATTTGCAAACACTTTCAAAAGATCGGTCGCCGGAGTGCGCGCCAAACGTATTGCCGGCCAAAGTGCTGCAAGAGCCGCTGCGATTAATGCAAACGCACCGAGCCGCAAATAATCGAGCGGGAACAGGTAGAGTGGCAACCGCCAGCCAAAGGCTTCGACGTTGACCACGGCCAAAAGTACCCACGCAAGGGCAAGGCCAAGTGGCAGCGCCAGCAGCGTTGTCACCACGGCCAAAATGATAGCGCGCACCAATTCAAGCCGACCAATCTGTGCCCGCGTCAGCCCGAGCGCCCAAACCGGTGCAAGCTGCGGAAGACGCATTCCTGCCAGTGTCAGCAAGCTCATCAGAATAGCAAATGCAGCGACGGCCAGCGTCAGGAAATTCAGCGCAGTCGTGACGGTAAAAGTCCGCTCGAATACATTCAGCGAGAACGCTTTGATCCCTGCCTGATTGATCAGATTGCCCGCGCTCAATCCAAACTCATCGCGCAAACTGGCGGACAAGGCCGGCACATCCTGCGACGGCAAGCGCAGCCCAAAGCGAAGCGGGACGGAGGTGGGAAATACCTGAACAAACAGCGCCTCGGTGACGACAGCCTGTCCGATCGGGTTGCCATAGTCGCCATAGATGCCAACGATCGGCAGATAGACCGCAGGGGCGATCAAGATTTCATCGCCCAAATTCAAATTGGCGCGGCGATATAGTTGCTCGTTTATGATGACACCTTCACCACGCCCCAAGACGCCCCATGCATCATCCACGGACGTCAGAAATTGCCAGTTGTCCGAATAGGTCGCATGCTGGCGATAGCCGTAGATTTCCGAAGGCAGCCCTGCCAGATCGGCCTGAACCGACTGGATAGGCAAAATCGCGTCAACGCGCGGTGCGAGGTAGGCAACAAGCTGTTCGGCCTGTGCAGGATCATCTGCATAGACATAAAGCTCGGACGAGAGCCGCTGGTCAAGGAAGCCGACGAACGTAAGCCGGAAACTGGAGACCATCGTTGAAACACCCACATTCGCAGCCATCGCCAGCAGAAGCGCCATAAGAGCCAGCGAAAGGCCCGGCAATTGCTGTCGTGTGTCGGCCCAGAACCAGCTGGCGGTCACGCTTTTTCCCATCGACTGGCCAAGTGCGAGCACCCGATCCAACACAAGCGGCAACCCAAGGGCTGCGCCGATCAAAAGAGCGCCAAGGGCGAAAAACCCCAGTAATAGACCCTTGCCAAGGACGATCACCAAAAGCGATGCCAGTAAAAGGGCAACAGAAATCAAACCCTTCCAACCCGCGCCCTTTCCCGCGGCCATCGCCCAAGCGCGCGGGCGTGCGGCCGCAAGCAGCGGCATTCGTGCCAGCCGCCAGAGGGATGATGCTGCGGCCATCCCTGTGCCGCCGACGGCAATCGCCATGCCCGAAAGCCACCACGACGGGCGCAACTGCAGATCACCCGACACTTCGGCCCCGTAAAGACCGCGTAGGGTTGCGGCAACATCTGGCAAAAGGGCCGCCGCAATCAGATACCCTAGAAAGATGCCCAAACCCCCGGCCACCAGCGCAAGCACAAGCAATTCAACCGCCATTAGGGCGATCAGCACGTGCAGGGGGAAACCGAGCGCGCGCAGGGTCCGCACCACGCTGCGCCGCTGTTCAAACGCAAGGCCAATTGCGCCGTTGACGATAAAGATACCGACCGCAAACGCCAGCAGGCCAAAAGCCGTAAGGTTGAGGTGAAAACTGTCAGTCAAACGCGCCACATCTGTGCCGCCTTGGGGTTGGCGCAGTGTCAACTGGGGTGCGATATCCGCAAGCGATGCCTGCCCAAGCGGCTGTTGCGGGGCAACGATAAGGCGCGACAACTGCCCCTCAAGCCCCAAGATCCGTTGGGCGACCCCGATATCCGTGATTGCGACGTTTGGGGCGATATCACTGGCCTCGACAAGATCGGCGTCGATCAGGCCGCGCAGGGCGGCCAGTGTTTGGGTGGTTCCAAAGACCTGCCCCCTGCCCGTCAAGAACGCTGCGACGTCCGTGCCGGGGGTCAACGTTATCGGGCCTATGGTTCCCGGTGCTGTGAGTGGGTCGATGCCTACGATACGCACGTTCTCTCGTCGTCCTTCGATGACGGGGCTGACCAACCACCCGGTGCGGCGCAGCGCAATATAGGTGGCCTCGCTGATCTGGTCGCCACTAGCGGGCAGGAGTTGGGCAAACTGCACCTCGCCCAGCGTCGCAGCAGCGGCATCATAACTTTGACGGGCTTCGGCGTTGACGCCCTGCACGCCGGACCAAAGTGCTGTGGCCAAAGCGAGCCCACCAAGCAAGGTTACAAGCTGCAAAGGATTTCGCCACCAATGCGACAACAGGGCCTGCAACCCTGCACGGATCATACGACGTGACCTGCCCGCAAATGCACCCGTCGGCCCATCCGTTTTGCCAGACGTTGTGAATGCGTCACCATAAGCAATCCTGCGCCGGTTTCGGCGACAAGCTGCAGCATAATATCAAGAACGGCGTCGGCGGTTTGCTCGTCCAGATTTCCGGTCGGTTCATCCGCAAGCACCAGCGCGGGCCGCGCTGCAAGCGTGCGCGCAATGGCGACGCGCTGCTGCTGGCCACCCGAAAGCTGTTCGGGAAATTTGTGGACATGTGCGCCGAGCCCCATTCGCGTGATCAGCGTATCGTCCCATGCCGGATCGTGACGCCCCGCAAGCCGCGCCTGAAAGCTGATGTTGTCGCTGACATTGAGCGATGGAATGAGATTGAACTGTTGGAATATCACGCCCACCGTCTCGCGTCGCATTTTTGCGCGGGCTTTGTCGCCCATGTTAGCAATATCGTGACCGTCGACCAGAATGGACCCTGCATCGGGTGCATCCAGCCCGCCAATCAAATGCAAGAGCGTGCTTTTCCCGCTTCCACTTTCGCCGGTTAAAGCCAAGGTTTCGTGCGCACAAAGATCAAGACCAATCCCGCGAAGCACAGCAACTGGGCCATCCGCCGAGGGAAATGATTTTTCTACATTGCGCGCGACTAAAAGCATGCCCCAGTCATCCCAGAGCGGGACAGAAACGGCAAGGGCGCATCGGTTAAGTGAACACCTCGATTGCAGCGATCAGAACAATCGGCAAGGTCGTGGCAATCGCATAAGATACGACTGCTACACGGATGAACCGCAGCGCGTCGATGATCCGGCTTCGCATATTTCGCCCCCTTATTGGGTTCGGTTGTTTTCAGGTCCAGTCCAGAACAACCTTGCCGCTTTGACCTGAAAGCATGGCGGCGAAACCGTCGCGGAAGTCATCGACTGCAAACCGATGAGTGATCACCTTGCGCACGTCCAACCCGTTTTCGAGCATCGCAATCATCTTGTACCATGTCTCGAAAATCTCACGGCCATACACGCCCTTGATCGTGATAGCCTTGAAGACGATGCGCGACCAATCAACGGGGCTTTTGCCTGGTGGAATACCCAACAGCGCAATGCGTCCCCCCATCACAAGGCTCTCGACCATCTGGTCAAGCGCGCGCTGATTGCCTGACATTTCCAGCCCGACATCAAAGCCCTGCTTCATTTTTAGATTCGACACTGTTTCGGCCAAATCCTGCGTTGTGACGTTGACTGGCACCACATCCGCCACTTGTCCCGCAAGGTCGAGCCTGTCCTGATTAACATCGGTGATCACAACATGACGGGCACCAACGTGACGTGCGACGGCTGCTGCCATAATTCCGATGGGGCCGGCACCTGTAATCAACACATCCTCTCCGATCAGATCAAACGAAAGGGCGGTATGTACAGCGTTGCCTAAAGGATCAAGGATCGCGCCGATCTCGTCATCGATCGCGTCAGACAATGGCACGACGTTAAACGCGGGCAGGCGCAGGTATTCAGCGAACGCCCCTTGTTCATTCACACCAATTCCGCGCGTTCCCGGATCAAGGTGGAACTTGCCAGCGCGGCTTTGACGGCTTGTTTTGCCGATTAAATGCCCCTCGCCTGAGCACCGCTGCCCGATCGACAGATCATGGACGTCACGCCCAATCTCGACGATCTCGCCGGCGAATTCATGGCCGGTAATCATCGGGACCGGAACCGTATGCGCCGCCCATTCGTCCCAATTCCAGATGTGAATATCGGTGCCGCAAATGCCCGTCTTTTTGATGCGGATCAAAACGTCATCGTGGCCGATTTCCGGCACTGGCGCGCGCTCCAGCCACAGACCAACTTCGGGCTTTGCTTTGACAAGCGCTTTCATCTGATTGCTCATGAAATCACTCCGGTGTTCTTGCCTGCCTGCGCAAATGCAGCCAAGGCGGCTTCAAGGTCATCGCGGGACAACGCGGCATTCATCTGGGTGCGAATACGCGCCTGCCCCTTGGGAACGACCGGAAAGAAAAATCCTGACACGTAGACACCCATATCGAACAATTGCGCGGCAAGTGCCTGCGCCTTGTGGGCATCATAGGTCATCACCGGAATGATCGGGTGTTCACCAGGCAGAAGGTCGAACCCGGCTTCTGTCAGCCCAGCCCGCCAGAACGCTGCGTTATCAAAAAGTGTGCTTCGCAAGTCATCGCCGCTTTCCACAAGATCAAGCACAGCCAGACCTGCCGCGACCACACATGGCGGCAAAGCATTCGAGAATAAATAGGGCCGCGCACGTTGGCGCAGCAGGTCAACCACAGGCTGCGGCCCCGCAATATAGCCGCCAATCGCGCCACCCAACGCCTTGCCCAACGTGCCAGTTGTTACATCAACTTGAAGGCCAAAATGCGCGGGCGTCCCCTGCCCTTTTGGCCCCATAAAGCCGGTCGCATGGCAGTCATCGACCATGACAATCGCGTCGAACTGATCGGCGAGCGCGCGAATTTCGGGCAGTTTGGCGAGGGTGCCATCCATCGAGAACACGCCATCCGTCGCAATCATGATATGGCGCGCGCCATCTGCACGAGCCGCACGCAACTGCGCTTCAAGATCGTTCATGTCAGACGTGGCATAACGATACCGCTTGGCTTTGCTAAGCCGGATACCATCAATAATCGACGCATGGTTCAGCGCATCAGAAATTACGGCATCCTCTGGGGTCAAAAGTGTCTCAAACACTGCACCATTCGCGTCAAAACAGGCGGCAAACAAAATACTGTCGTCGTGCCCAAGGAACGCAGCCAGTCGATGTTCGAGGCGCCGATGCAAGTCTTGGGTGCCGCAAATGAACCGGACCGACGCCATGCCAAAGCCATGCGTATCCAAGGTGTCCTTTGCAGCGGAAACAAGCGCGGGGTGGTTCGCAAGCCCAAGGTAGTTATTGGCGCAAAGGTTGATCAGTCTACGTCCGCCAACCGTTATATGCGTGCCTTGTGGCGACGAAATCTCGCGCTCGGTCTTCCAAAGCCCGTCGGCACGGATTTCATCTAGTCGCGCGGTGGCGTCGTGCAGGAATGAAGTCATGTTTGTGTTTTCCCAAAAAATTACGGCACGTCATGCTAGGCATCAGACGGCGCGCATTTTAGTCTGAGGTCAAGCATGAACCGGAGGGCTTGGAATGTCAGAAATCGTAATCCTAAGCGGGGCACGGACCGCAATTGGTGCATTTGGTGGTGCATTGGCAGGGACGCCGCCAATCGAATTGGGCAGCACGGTTGCGAAAGCCGCGCTTGATCGCGCTGGTATCGACGGAGATCAGATCGGCCATGTTGCCTTTGGTCACGTGATCAACACCGAACCGCGTGACATGTATTTGTCGCGGGTCGCCGCGATGGACGCGGGCGTGCCAGATAGCGTTCCGGCGATGAACGTGAACCGACTTTGCGGGTCAGGTGTGCAGGCTATCGTGTCGGTTGTTCAGTCGCTTATGCTGGGGGATGCAAAATTTGGCCTTGCCGGCGGTGCAGAATGCATGAGCAGGTCGCCGTTCATCATTCAAGATCAGCGCTGGGGCGCCAAAATGGGTGATGTGACCACACGCGACATGATGCTGGGCGCACTTAATTGTCCTTTTGGGACGGGACATATGGGCATCACGGCCGAAAATGTGGCGGCCGAATACGGGGTCAGCCGTGCGGCACAAGATAATTTTGCCTTGCAAAGCCAAGAGCGCGCGGCAAACGCGATTGCGCAGGGCTACTTTGAAAGTCAAATCACGCCTGTCACAGTTAAAAAGCGCCGCGAGGAGACTGCCTTTGAGCGTGATGAGCACCCAAAGGCCACAACAGCCCAAGCGCTTGCGGGTCTACGCACCGTCTTTCAAAAGGACGGCACCGTCACCGCTGGCAACGCTTCGGGCATCAATGATGGTGCGGCTGCGATTGTCCTTGCGCGGCTTGATTCAGCCATTGGGGCCGGATTAGAGCCGAAGTTCCGGGTGTTGGGATACGGGCACGCCGGAGTTCGCCCCGAGGTTATGGGTATTGGCCCTGTCCCGGCTGTGAAAAACCTATTCATGAAAACGGGTCTTGGTCCAGACGACTTTGACGTGATCGAATCGAACGAAGCATTTGCCTCTCAGGCCCTCGCTGTAAGTGCCGAGCTTGGGTTTGACCCTGCCCGCGTGAACCCGAATGGCGGGGCGATTGCGCTGGGCCATCCGGTTGGTGCAACGGGTGCGATCATCACAGTCAAGGCGATGTACGAGCTTGAGCGGATCGGCGGAAAACGCGCGTTGATTACGATGTGCATTGGCGGCGGGCAGGGCATTGCGCTGGCGATTGAACGCATCTAGCGCAATTCAAATGCTGCCCGCGCCGTTTGCCCATGCGCATCGATGACCGTCAGGGACGAAAAGCCGACGCCAAGCCCTGTTAGATCAAACTGACGGGTTTGCGTTGTCGCCACAGGTGCCCCATTCGTGAGCCATATAAATGGCGCGTGCCCGTCGCGAATGCGGCCTGTGATTTGGGTTCCATCTACAATCGCGCCGTCAGGAGGAAAGACAATCTGCGGGCCATCTGCTGGCGCGATAATTTGCCCGCGCGGGCGGAAGCGTTGCAATGGCAGAGGGAGCTGCGCAGTCCCCACAAGAAGTGTCGCGGGTGGCGGTGGCGCGATTGGATCAACGCGCGCCTTGATCCGCTGAAAGGCCGCGAATAGTACCGGCGCCGCAAGATCACCGCCAAAGGCACCCGGCACTGGCGTGCCGTCGGGCCGCCCCATCCATACACCGACCACGTGTCGGCCATCGAACCCGACCGCCCAAGCATCGCGATGCCCATAGGATGTCCCTGTTTTGAACGCGATTCCGGTGCCGCGCACACCCAACGGTCGCGGCGTTTCGAGCAGGATATCCGCGATCTGCCATGCGGCAACGTCCCCGATGATCTGCGGGCCAGATTGCATTGGTCTTTCGTCGCTGTTCCAGCGCAACTCAATCATTTGGCCCCCATTTGCGAGTCCCGCATAAAGCTGCACAAGATCCTCAAGTGAGATACCCACTCCACCCAGTGCAACCGCCAATCCTGCACGACCACCGGGCACTTGAGGTTGAACACCTGCGCGGCGCAACCCAGCGATCAGATGTTGCGGCCCCATTGCGTCAAGGATGCTCACTACGGGAATGTTCAGCGACATCTGAAGCGCCTCACGCACCCGCAATTCGCCTCGATACATCCCGTCGAAATTTTGCGGCGCATAGCCATCAAAATCGACAGGTTGGTCGGCAATCAACGTTTCGGGATGCGCCATGCCTTGATCAAATGCGAGTCCATAGACAAGAGGTTTTAGTGTTGAACCCGGCGAACGAATAGCCTGTGTCATATCAACGAACCCTTGCCGGCCGTCTGCCTGAAACCCCGCCGAACCGACCGAGGCGAGAATGCCACCAGTCTGGTGATCAGCGACCATTATCGCGATCTGCATACGATCACCCACGGGCATCAGCGACGCCAGCGCGAGCTGTTCAAGCTGTTGCTGCAAATCTCTGTCAATCGTGAGGCGGTGGCGCGGGGCAGTTGGATTGCTAGAAAGCGCGCGATCAGCAAGATGCGGTGCAAGGGCCGGAAAATCGCGCCGCTGGGTCGGAATAGTCTCGGTTGTGGCGGCACCCAAAGCACCGTCAGTTAGACCAAGTGCCGGGGCGGTCCGGTTTAAAACATGATCGCGCGCCGCCTGCGCCGCGCTCGGGTATCTATCTGGTCTGCGCCGCTCGGGCGATTGCGGCAATGCAACAAGCAGGGCTGCTTCGGCAGGTGTCAGACGAAATGGTGGTTTGCCCAGCCAAGCAAAAGAAGCCGCGCGCACCCCTTCGATGTTTCCGCCAAAGGGCGCGCGGTTCAGGTAAAGCGTCAGAATTTCGTCTTTGCTTAAACGCTGCTCAAGCGCCCAAGCGACACGAATTTGGCGCACCTTGCCTAAGAACGTTCCTGTGCTTGCGTCCTCAAGCAATCGTGCTACCTGCATCGTGAGGGTAGACCCGCCAGACACAACCCGCCCGTTCCAAAATGCTTGCACGACCGCACGCGACATCGCGACGAGATCAACGCCGCCATGATCATAGAACCGCTTATCCTCGTAGGCGACGAGGGTGGCGATATAGTCGGGATCAACGTCATCAAGCCCGACAGCCATGCGCCACCGCCCGTCCGCGACCGTATAAGCGCGCAGCAGGTCGCCGTTCCGGTCCAACACCTCGACTGACGTTTCGACAGCGAGCGGTGGGATTTGCGTTTCGGCCACCCAAGCCTGCACTTTGTCATGCGTAGCGGCCACAGCCCCCATCACCAGCACCGCCGCCACAAGCGCATGAGCGGTACGCTTCACTCGCTAATCACAATGCGCCCTATTGCTGTGCGGGCACGATACTGGGGCCGATACATGTCCTCGACGCTTGCCGCCGGATGATGGAAAGCGCCCGGAGAAACGGCCCGAACAACATAGGCGAGGCGAAATGCGTTGTCTGAACGCCAATCTACCGCCGCCAAGAATCGCTCGGATCGGAATTCCGCGTTTTCGCCACGCACCGGGTCCAACCAGCCGAGCGCCCGGATATCGCCGCCTTGCAAAAGGTTGGGGTTATCTATCTCGAACCCAGCTGGAAGCGGGTCGTTGACCATAAGCCGTGCTTCGCGTCGCCCGAATGGGGTAACGGTTATGACAGTCACAAGACGCGCGCCCACCGTAACGGCGGCAGGATCGACAGCGTCGCCCTCCATCGTGAAGTAATCACGAGTGATTTCGTAACCGTTTCCGCCCGCCGGTTCATCGCTGGACGGCACACCAAATGTGGTCACCGTCAATTCGGTCTCGGTGCCGCCAGTGTTGGCTACGCGAAGCGGCTGCGCGGCGACATCATCATGCATCACGCGCACAAGTGGTCCGTCGGGCACTGACCCGTTGATCGTGATGCCAGTCGCGCGCATATCGTCGATCAAGGCATTCGCAGCCATCAGGGTCCAAGTTGCTTCCTGCGTGGACACATATTCGCCCGGACGGGCGATATGGCGGGTAAGCAGGTCGCGATCAACGGCATTCGATCCAGCCTCGACTGCGAGCGTGAGAACCGCGGCGCTGTCGCGCAAACGCGTTCCGTAGTCGATACGCCAAAGCGGTGCTTCGTCCGCGTTAATTCGGCGGGAAAGCTGCGCTGACGCCTGCGTAAACATCCGGTCGGCACGGGTTTGATCGCCGTAGAACGCCAGTGCAGCCCCAAGTTGGGCAGCGCCAAGCGGTGTCGAAAACGCTGTGGCGCGTTCGTCTGCAAAATAGCGCAAATCGCCAACTGCGGCCGCGCCTTCGCGGGCAAGCACCATCAGCGCATATGCGATGTCTTCGCCGCCGTCTTCAAAGTCGGGCGCGTAGTTCACGCGGTTCAGCAGGTTATCCATGGCCGATTGGAACGCGCGGTCCGGCACGTTGTGCCCTCGCCCGCGTGCGCGACTTAGGAAGTCGGTCACATAGGCATCAAGCCACAGATCACCCGAAGATGGCCGCCAAAGCCCAAACGCTCCGTTGGCTGATTGGTTCGCAAGAATTTCGGTGATCGCCTGATCAATCCGCTGCGCGACCTGGTCAGCATTTGCAAGTCCCATAGCCTGTGCCACGTCATCAAAATACAGCAGTGGCAGCGCACGCGAGGTCAGCTGTTCGGTGCACCCGTAGGGATAGCGATCCAGTGTCTGCAAAAGGCCGGGCGCGTCAAAACGCGCAAGCGGGCCAACCGACAGGGTCGCGCTGCCTGTGCCAGCCTGAAGCCCGTTGAAGACATTGCCGTCAAGGGTAAATGTGTCGCCAGCCGCCAGCGTAAAGCGTGACATGCGCCCAATGGTGGGATCATTGGCGCGCACCGGCATCGCCAATTCGTGTGTCAGAACCGTCCCATCCGGCGTCGTTAATTGCACGGTAAACCCGTGATCACCGACGTCTTGGGCTGCAAATGGAACTGTGAATGTGGTCTTGCCGCCCTCGGCCAGCATGAACGTGTCAGGCAATAGTGCGCCATCCAGCAGCAACCCGTTCTGGGTCAACTCAAGTTGCATTTCGCCAGCGGTTCCGTCCGCGTGAACCACTTCGATCAGCAAACGACTGCGATCGTTTGGCGCAAGGAACCGTGGGGCGCTGGCCGTAACGACAACCGGATCGCGCACCACCACGTCAGCTTCTGCTTGGCCGACACCACGCTGCGTCCATGCGACAGCCATCAGGCGCAAGGTGCCGTTGAAGGCCGGCAAATCAAACGAAACTTGCGCGCTTCCGTCGGCGGCAACCGTCACAGGGCCGCTAAAAAAGACAACAAGTTCCTCGGTCGGCGGCGGCGATTGCATGGACATCTGCGCCATCGCATCTCCGCCCGACCGCACGGTGCCCATCGCGCCATTCATGCCGTCAATCAAGCGACCATAGATATCGCGCAATTCAACGCCCAGCTTTCGCTGGCCAAAATAATGGGACTGCGGGTCGGGGCTTTCGAAACCCGTCAGGTTCAGGATGCCAAGATCAACAGCCGCAAGCGTTACATAGGCAGTTTCACCAGCGGCTATCCCATCGACCTGCACGGACACATCCAGCGGGCCGCGCGGGGCGGCATCACCGTTCCAGTTTAGCGATACATCAAGGGCTTTGTCCGCCGGATCAACAGGCGCATAGGACAAGCCCAGCGCGCGCGCGGGATTGCGCCCTGCGGCCACGTCCATCGGGCGGATCACGCTTGCCGTGACATAGGCACCTGCGCCCCATTCCTCGGTCACGGGGAGAGCGATCAGGTTCTCGCCTTCGACCACCTCGACGGTCTTTATGGTAATCACTCGGTCGGACATCACCGTCACAACCGCTGTGCCAGCAAAACGCGGAACGATGCGAAAAGTTGCAGTGTCGCCGATGGCATAGCTTTCGGCATCAAGCGAAGCCTCAAGCAAATCAGGTGTCGTTCCTGTATCCGCAGGGGCATACCAGCCCGCGTAAAAATCAGCGGATGAAGCAACATAGCTGCCATCAAGACGCTCGATCACAACTTCGTAGCGGCCCCATTCAACGGGCGCGCTGATCTGTGTTTGGGCAGCACCCAAGGTGGCCTCTCCGGTAGCGATCCGGGTGCGTGTCGTCACCGGATCCCAGTTCCAATTCCCGCCAATTTGATACCACTGATAGCGGGTGCTGACGCGGTTGACAGTCCACTGCACCTGCATCGGTTCTGGGCTAAGGTCGGGCGCAAGACCAATCACGTCAAAGCGGGCGTCACCGTTTTCTTCGATCACGCCGTCAAACAGCGGTTTAATACCAATCATTGCGCCATCGGGTAGGACCGGCGCGGTAATTCGGCGCTCGACGGGACGACCCGATCCTTCGCTGATACGCGTTGTGATACGCAGCTCAAGCGGACGACCAGCGGCGTCTACGTCTGGCAAGTCGATCATGATCTGCGCCGACCCATCCGCAGCAGTTTGCGCTGCGGGCAAGGACGTCACACGGGCGTTCACAGGGTCGTCGTGGCGGCCAAAAGTATAGCCCTCGAACCCGCCAAGTGATTGCGCGGGCCGCAACAATGCCTCGCCTTCGATCGGCAGATCACCGGCGGGCGGGCCGAAAAGATAGCGCGCTGTGATGGTCAGCGGCGGGGTCTCGCCTTGGCGCAGGGTGCCGGGCAAGGCCAAATCGAAATCAATGCGCTCGGGCAGGAAATCTTCGACCAGGACTGATTGCGTAGCAAGCGGGGTCGCATCCACATCAGCCTTAAGATCAATCTGCCACGTGCCACGCGGTGCCGACCCCGCAACGGGCAACGCAAACACGTGCCCACCGGCAAGGTCATCGGTTGACGTGATGCGACTGTATTCCACGCCGTCAGGGCGCGAGAGGATCGCAGTCAGCGGCACGTTGGGGAGCGCCCGTGCAGTTGCATCGCGCATCAGGGCCGTCACATGAATAGTTTCGCCCGCGCGGTATGCTCCGCGATCAGTCGCAAGGAAAACATTCATCGGCGGGCTGGGTTCACGCCCTTCGACGCCGCGATCTGACAGATCAAAGGCAGGATCGGTGAGCGAGAGAAATGCAATGTCATCAGCCAGTTCGACCGTCACAAGTGCGGGGGCGGATGATCCGGTGCCACGCGTTAAACCAGCAGCAAAACGGGCGACACCATCGGCGTCAGTTTGCGCTGTTCCCAGCACTGTGTTCGCGCGTGACAGCAGCGTAACTGTCGCGTCTTCGCGCGCGGTCGCATCGCCCAAACTACGCACGATGGTGGTTAACCCATCATTGCCAAGCATCGTCGCGATGCCCAAATCCGACAAGACGAACCACTGCGTCGCAGCAGGTGCATCGTAGGGGTTTGCCCCGGGGATGGCAGCCGACAAAACGTAAACTCCTGCGGATTGGCCCGCGATTGCGTCGTCCATCGGCAATCGGGTGGTCATGTCGCGGTTCAGATCATTGGCAACCGTTGCAGTTCCCTCCCAGACTTCTTCGGCAACTTCGTCAGAAAACTGCCCCTCTTGGTAGGGATATAGCGGGCGGGCAAAGTATCCGTCTTGGATAGATCGGATGATGTTGCGGTCACTGACGCGACGCAGGGTCAGGGTCAGCTCATCGGTGTTTACTGTTTCAATCGGAAGTGCCGCCTCGCCCGTGCGGGGCAAGACATAAGCGCGGCCTGTAAAGCGCGCGCCGGGGGTGCGATCGCGCACGTAAAAGCTTAGTTCGATAGGGTTGATCAGCTCCTCGCCGGAGGCAGCAGGCAGTCCGGTGCGCAGAACCACGCGGTAGCGGCTGCCGTGTGTCACGCCATCGACGCAAATCTGGTTGTCCTCAACTGCGACGGTCAGGGCTGTATCAGGGAGCTGCACAAACGGGGTGTAATCCACACCAGCCTGGATCAGTGGTTCGTTAAACGTCGCGCAGATACGTGGCGCGGCGCTGTTGCTTTCGACTTCGGTATCGGACACGCGGAAACCAAACATGCCAATCGCGCGTTCGAGCTTGGCCTGGGTGTCGCGGCGCGGCTGAATGTTGTTGGACAGGCGCAAGGCAGAAATACTGTTGCGGCCACGTCCATCCGCCTCAAGGGCGTCTGCAAGATCAAGTAATGCAGCGGCTTGTTCGGCGGCGCTCAGTGCGCGTAAGTATCCATTAATCGCAGCTGGCAAGGCGCGGTTGTGCAGGGTCCACTGTTCATCGCTGTTTGAACTTGGAACAATGCGGGCGCGGCGGGAATATTCGAGCCAAAGATCCGATGTATCCACTACCGCAAGAGCTGCACCAATGAATTTCAGCGCTCCAAGACGGTCGTTGTCTGCGTCACGCAAACGCGCCGCAGCAAGCAGCTCTGCGGCGGGGAATTCGTCCGAGGAATGATACCGTCCGATTTGGTCGGCAAGCTGGCGTGACTGCGCTAAATCAGCTGTTTGCAGGAATGACAGCTCAGCAGTGCGGGCCTGTACTTGGGCCAAAACTACTGGATTTGTCAAATAGATGCGCGCCGAGATCGCGCCATCATAGGGTTCAACCTGCGTGACGTCGCCTTTTGGAAAACACGCGCCGGAACGTTGGTTATAGGTGAACGCCCTACATTCCGTGTTTGCAAGGCAGGCCGCCTGACATGCATCCAGTGACGTGTCAAAAATGTTGGCAAGGTCAGAGCCGTAGAAATCTACGTTTTGAGAGATCGCCGCGCGCCTGTCCGGCACAGCATCCTGGCCGTAGCTGGTGGTAGCAATGAGGCCACAAACTATCGTCGCGAAAAATGCACGCATCGGAAATCTCCTGGTTATTTAATATAGTTACGTTGGCACCTGTTCGGCGATGATGCAAGATTAGCGATGGGCGGAGACGATCAGGATTTCCTGACCCATTGCTCAGTTAACGGGGTAATCGCGCAGGAAAACCATTTTATCGCCGTCAGACACGTCAGTATCAAATGCATAGCCGCCACTGTTGAAATCGCGCAGATCATCGGGTGTTTTCGCACATCTTTCGATAATATGACGCGCCATTGCGCCGCGCGCCCGTTTGGCAAAAAAGCTGACGATGCGCGGTTTGTCGTCTTTTACTTCCATAAACACAGGCGTGATGACCCGCAGCTTGAGCGCTTTGGTGTCCGCCGCGCCAAAGTATTCTTGAGACGCGCAATTCACCAAGATGTCGGTGTCAACTTGCGCGGCTTGGGCGTTCAGTGCCTTGGCAATCGTGTCGCCCCAGTAATCATAAAGCGACTTTCCGCGCCGCGTTTTCAGTCGGCTGCCCATTTCCAACCGATAGGGCTGGATCGCGTCTAAAGGCCGCAAGAGCCCGTAAAGACCCGACAAAATACGCAGGTTCTCTTGGGCATAGCGCATGTCCTCTTGGGTGAGGGTCTTGGCCTCGAGCCCCTGATAGGTATCACCATTGAACGCGAGCGCGGCGGGTTTAGTCGCCGATGCATCGGGCGTTTCCACAAAATCGCGAAAACGATCACGGTTCAGGCGCGCCAGATCGTCGGAAATGCCCATCAGGTCGCGCAATCCTTTGAGGGTCAGCCCGCGCGACGTCTTGGCAAGGCGCACTGCATCGGCCTGAAACTCTGGCTGGGTTGAGGTGATGGACACTGGGTCCATATCGAGGGATTTGGCGGGGGAAATGACGGTCAGCATGGGCAATCCTTTGGCGTTCACCGTTTAGATAGCAGGCGTGTCGCGATCCTCAAGCCTCGGACAGAACCTCAAGAAAGGCATCGCCAAACCGTTCAGCATGTCGATCACCGACAAGACGGGTTAGTGCGCCAATGTCCGGCGGCTTTTTCTGCGCAACTTTTGCCAGTTGCGAAGCAGAGCAAGACATAGGTTTGTCGGCGCCATGTGGCCCGCGCGCAAGATCGGCCTGAACCTGCAAAAGACGGTCATAGATGTCGCCCTCGGCGCGGCCAGCAAGTTTGCGGCGCGTTGGGTGCTGCAGCTCGGCCTCGCCGTTGATCACCTCAAGAAAACCCGCGCCATAGCTTTCGAGTTTCTTTGCGCCGACGCCGCCGATTCCCGCCATATCGTCCATATTTTGGGGCCGTGTTTCGGCCATTTCGATCAGGGTCTTGTCATTGAAGATGATATAGGCTGGCACGCTTTGTTGTTCGGCATAAGAGCGGCGTTTCGCCTTGAGTGCGGACAACAGCGGCGCGTCCTCTTCGCTGACCATCTGGTGGACCTTGGGGCCAGATTTGGCCGACTTTATCGTGTCGCGGCGCAGCTGAATCGTTTCTTCGTCACGCAGGATTGGGCGGGCTTTGTCGGTCATGCGAAGCGCGCCGTGACGTTCGGCGTCGGGGCGCATCAGGTCGTGGCCCATTATCTGCCGGAAAATCGCTTGCCACTGCACGCGGTTGTATTCTTTGCCAACGCCAAAAGTAGGCAGTTGGTCGTGGCTGCGCTGCGAGACTTTTTCGGTCATGTTGCCCAGTAGGATATCGATCAGGTGCCCAGCGCCGAACCGTTCATCAGTGCGCAATGCAGCCGACAAGGCCATGCGAACTGGGGTCGTGCCATCAAACACATCGGCGGGTTTATCGCACAGATCGCAATTGCCGCAGGGGGCGGGGTCTTCGCCAAAATAGGTCAGAAGCGATTGGCGGCGACAGGTCAACGCCTCGGCCAAACCCAGCAGCGCATTCAGGCGGCCATGATCGGCAGCGCGGCGTTCGGGCGGGGCCAGCCCTTCATCGATTTGCTGGCGGCGATAACGGATATCATCGGGGCCATATAACGTCAGGGTTTCGGCAGGCGCACCGTCACGCCCGGAACGGCCGATTTCTTGATAGTAGCTTTCGATGGATTTTGGCAGGTCGGCGTGGGCAACCCAGCGAATATCAGGTTTGTCGATCCCCATCCCAAACGCAACCGTAGCGCAGACAATAAGCCTGTCTTCTTGCTGAAAGCGGCGCTCTACGATGCGGCGGGCCTCGGCCTCCATCCCGCCGTGATAATGACAGGCTGTATGGCCCGCCTCGCCCAGCGCGCGCGCCAGCGTTTCGGTTTTCGCACGCGTGCCAGTATAGACGATGCCAGATTGCCCTTTGCGCGCATTGGCAAAGTTCAGAATTTGCGTGCGCGGCCCGTCCTTGGCGGCAAATGCAAGGTGGATGTTGGGGCGATCAAAGCCCTGTAGGAATGTTTCCGGCTGCACGCCATCGAACAGCTTTTCAACAATCTCGGCACGGGTTTCTGCGTCGGCAGTGGCGGTGAAGGCGGCAAGCGGCACGCCCAAAGCGCGGCGCAATTCACCGATGCGCAGATAGTCGGGCCGAAAATCGTGGCCCCATTGGGACACACAATGCGCCTCGTCGACGGAAATCATCGACACGCCTGCCTCGCGCAGCATCCGCTGAGTGCCACCCGATGCAAGCCGTTCAGGTGCCATGTAGAGCAGCTTGAGCGTGCCTTGTTCCAGCGCGCGCCAAACGGCATCGGTTTCCTCTTCCGTATTGCCAGATGTGAGCGCCCCAGCTTCGACGCCCGCTTCGTGCAGCCCGCGGACCTGATCGCGCATTAGGGCGATAAGTGGGGAAATCACAACCGTGACGCCGTCACGCACCAAAGCAGGCAATTGGAAACACAGCGATTTGCCGCCACCCGTCGGCATGATCGCAAGCGTGTTGCGCCCGTCAGTCACCGCCTCAACAATCTCTTGCTGGCCGGGGCGAAAACCGTCGAATCCGAATACATCGCGAAGAAGCGTGGCAGCGCTCATGCCGGTTAGACCTGTCAGATTGTTGTTAACTGCTTGTTAGCAGCACAGTCTCACAAGCCGGAATCGGGGGCAAGAGTCAGAGGAAAATCTGCGAATTATTGATCAGGAGAATTCTAACGATTTCTAGCCCGATGAGCACAACAAGCGGCGCAAGGTCAAGTCCGCCCATTGGCGGCAAGATACGGCGGATCGGGGCATAGATCGGATCAAGCAAACGGCCAAGACCATACCAGACCTGTGACACGAACGGCTGGCGGATGTTGAGGACCTGAAAACTGATCAGCCAGCTCATGATAAAATGGGCGATGATAAAGAACCGGACAATGCCGATCAGGAGCATGAGGATCTGAAAGATAGATTGCATGTTTACGGTCCTTATTTGCGGTTGAAGGGAGAGGTAAGCACGCAGCGGCCAAAGGGCAATGCCTTTCCGTCGGGTCGCCGCTTGACGTTTACGTCAACAAGGTTAGGTGGAATGCATGTATCCATTTGTTCGCCTTGCCCATTCCCTTATCAAAGCGCGCCGTCTGCCAAAGATGTCGCCGCTTGAACCGCATGTTTCATACCATCGTTGTTGGCCACAGGACTGTGACATCTTCATGGAGATGAACAACGGCCGCATCCTGACGCTTTACGAGTTGGGGCGATTTCAGGCGGCTGTGCGTATGGGGCTTTGGGCGTTGCTGAAAGAGCGCAAATGGGGGCTGACAGTTGCGGGGACATCGATTCGATATCGCCGACGTATTCTTCCGTTTGAAAAGTACGAAACGCGCACGCGCATTGCCACATGGGACGAGCGCTTTGTCTATATCGAACAAGGGATGTTCAAACGGAACGGTGAATGCGCCAGTCACGCGCTGTTTCGCACTGCCGTGGTCGAGAAAAATCGCGCCGTGCCAACCGAGAAATTGATCGCCGCGCTTGGCATTACTGACCCGCGGCCCGCACCTGCCGCCTGGGTCGCCAATTGGATAGCCGCAAAGGCCACGCGACCCTGGCCACCAATGCAGGCAGCCGAAGAAGTTACGCCAATTTACCCAGCGTCATAAGATGCATCCTTGCCAGAGTGCGCCGTTGCGGGTCTTATCCTTGCAAAACAGCGGGGACGTCAAAAAATGGCAACGATAAGCAAGAAACGCATATGGGGATGGATGGCCTTTGATTGGGCATCGCAGCCCTTCTATACGCTTGGACTTACATTCATATTTGGCCCCTATTTCGCCGCCGTAGCAGCCGAATACTATCTCGGCACAGGCCTAGAAGAATCAACAGCCAAGGCCCAAGCCCAAGGCATGTGGTCTGCAGGTCAAACCGTCGCAGGATTAGTCATCGCGTTTTCGGCCCCCTTCCTTGGGGCATTTGCCGACAATTCCGGGCGCAAGATGCCTTGGATCGCGTTCTTTTCGATCATCTACATCGCTGCGACATGGATGCTATGGGGCCTGATGCCAGATGGCAGTAATATCATATGGATACTGGTGATTTTTTACGTCGGCTTCGTCGCTGCGGAAAGCGGGCTTAACTTTGTGAATGCGATCCTCCCGTCGCTTGGCAAAAAGGAAGACATCGGTCGCATCAGCGGGTCTGGTGCCGCGTTCGGGTATTGGGGCGGAGTTGTCTCTCTTTTTGTGATGCTCCTTTTATTAGCCGAGAGCGACGCCGGCGTAACCTTGCTTGGAAACCCTCCGTTGTTCGGTCTGGACCCCGAAATGCGAGAAGGCACCCGTTCTGTTGGGCCCTTAATCGCGATATGGTATGCTGTCTTTATGATCCCATTCTTTTTGTGGGTGCGGGACGATCCGCATCTTGGGGGCAAGTCGACAAGGCTTGGTGATGTTGCCCGGGATCTTTGGGCAACCCTCAAAAGTGTCCGCGAACGAAAAAGCCTGCTGAATTTCCTGGTCGGGTCGATGTTCTACCGCGACGCACTGAACGCGCTCTATGCCTTTGGTGGTGTCTATGCGGCACTGGTCCTTGATTGGCAGACCATCCAGATCGGCGTCTTCGGTATAGTCGCTGCAATTGCCGCCGCGATTGTAACGTGGCTTTCAGGCCTCGCTGATCAGCGATTTGGGCCAAAGCCCGTGATCCGTGTCGCGGTATGGGTGCTGATCATTGTCAGCATCACGGTTGTCGGCATGTCCCGCGAGGCACTGTTCGGTTTCCCGCTTGCCCAGGGATCAAACCTGCCTGATATCATCTTTTATGTCTGCGGTGCCTGCATTGGCGGCGCAGGTGGTGCGGTTTATTCTGCAAGCCGTTCGATGATGGTGCGGCACACCCACCCTGATCGCCCTGCCGAAGCATTTGGCCTTTTTGCGTTAACCGGCAAAGCGACCGCATTTCTCGCACCTGCCTTTATTACGCTGTTCACTTTTCTGACGGGGAATAACCAGCTTGGGTTCTTGCCGGTGATCTTTCTTTTCCTGATCGGATTATTACTGCTAAGATGGGTTAACAAAGACGGAGATCGCGCAGAATGGTCCGCCGATTAGGATTTTCCCTATCGCTTGTTTTGGCACTCGCGGCTTGCCGCGGGACTGAAATCGCAGCACCGGCCAGTCGCGCCGGTGCTGCAACAGTTTCAACACAGAACGCGGGCGATACCCGCGCGGCCAAGGCTCTGTTTGGCGCGATGTCGACTCCTTCGGCGCAGACGCCTGAATCGCACGGTGGGTATGCGAGTGGCTGTCAGGCGGGTGCGGTGCAACTGCCCGAGACCGGCGCAACGTGGCAAGCCATGCGCCTGTCGCGCAACCGCAACTGGGCGCATCCAACTACTGTTGATTTTGTGCAGGATCTGTCGCGCTTTGCCGCGACGCTGCCCGGTTGGGACGGTCTTTATGTTGGTGACATGTCGCAGCCGCGTGGCGGGCCGATGCTAACTGGCCATGCCAGCCATCAGACAGGCCTTGATGCCGATATCTGGATGCTACCGCCAAACCGTTTAAACCTGACACGTGGTGAGCGCGAGGAGTTATCATCAATCTCGATGCGTCGCTCGGCTGGGGCTTATACGAACGACCGTTGGACCACCCAGCACATGGAGGTTATCCGTGCCGCAGCAAGCGATCCACGCACCGCGCGTATTTTCGTGTTTCCCGGTGCTAAGGTCGCGATGTGTAACTGGGCTACTGGTGATCGTGCGTGGCTGAATAGGATCCGGCCATGGCATGGTCACCACTATCACTTCCACGTTCGGCTATCGTGTCCGCCGGGAGATCGCACTTGCGAAGATCAGGCGCCCCCGCCCGGTGGCGATGGTTGTGCCGACGCCCAAACCTGGGTGGACAACATCCTCAACCCGCCACCGCCAGACCCGAATGCGGCCCCCGCGACGCCCCGCCGAGAAGTGACAATGGCGCGGCTTCCGGTGCAGTGCACGGGTGTGCTGGAGTCCGAATAACGCGGATTGACCAAAGGGTCTTGCGGCGTTAGATGAAGGCGTCCCGTAACGGGGCCAAGTCGCCGCACCCTTGTCAAAACGGAATATGAAATGACCCGCATCCTACCTGGCGTGATCGCCATGGCCGCCGTTGTCGTGGCCTCCAATATCCTCGTGCAATTCCTGATCCTTGATGGGCTGCTGACGTGGGGGGCGTTTACCTATCCGTTTGCCTTCCTTGTGACGGACATCATGAATCGCGTTTATGGCGTTGGTCCGGCGCGGCGCGTTGTTTTTGTTGGATTTATTATTGGTATCATCTGTTCGCTGATCGGCAGCCAGGTCATGCTTGAATTCGGTCCGGCGGTCGCTTTGCGTGTTGCGATCGGCTCGGCGACGGCGTTTCTTGTGGCGCAAACCTTGGACATCGCGATCTTTACAAGGCTGCGGGACGGGGCGTGGTGGCGGGCTCCGCTGGCATCGACGTTGATCGGGTCCACTGTCGACACGGCGCTGTTTTTTACCATTGCTTTCAGTGGGTTACTGTCGTTTGGCGCGACGGCGGACGCGCAGATAACTTGGGCGCAGGGGCCGGCGCCCTTTTTGCTTGTTGGCCCAGAGGCCCCGCTTTGGGTCACGCTGGCCGTGGCTGATTGGGGCGTAAAGCTGGCGATTGCCCTGCTCGCCCTGATCCCGTTCCGCCTGATTGTCGTGCGCCTGATGTCACGCCCAACCTAGGGATTGCGATTTTTGTTTTGACATATACCAAATCTGTGCTTTTCTGCCCTTAGGCGAAACAACGAGAGGAGGTGATCCAGTGTCATTAGAGAGATTGGAGAAGTGTGTCGGGACAGCTTGGGAGGTGCGTGGCTAGAGCAGCCTTTGGCCATGTAATATCTCAGGTGGATGCGTTCTAACCGACCGCCACCTCCGCGAACTCGAAAGGGCCGTCCCATCGCCGGGGCGGCCCTTTTTGCTATACGGAAAGCGTATGGAAAGCGTATGGAAAGCGTATGGACGATTTACGGATCAACGATAACGTCACAATCGCCGCGTGGGGGTTGAGCGAAAGCTTTGCGCGCGCCTCTGGCCCCGGTGGTCAGAACGTAAACAAAGTGTCCACGGCGGTGGAGCTACGGTTCGAGGCCGAACGCTCGCCTGCCCTGACAGGCCCCGTGAAAACGCGGCTGCGCCGACTGGCCGGACAACGCTGGACCAAAGAGGGCGCGGTGGTGATCTTTGTGCAAGACACCCGCTCGCAAGCCCGCAACCGAGAACTGGCACGGGAACGGCTGGCGGAGTTGATTGTGCAAGCGCTGTTCGTGCCAAAGCGGCGGGTGAAAACGCGGGTGTCGGTTAATCAGAAGCGGAAACGGGTGGACGCGAAGAAGCAGCGTGGGGATGTAAAAGCGTTGCGGGGGAAGGTGGAGGAGTGAGGGCTTCTTCACAACCGAAATGATAACGGTTGTTTCGACAGAATACCCAACATAACATTGGACCATAACAAAGTGAGGAGTCAGCCTTGGGAAGTTTCTTTTCAACTCTATTTCTAGGGCTGCTTGCCGCGATTATTGGCGCAACAATTCAACAAAGAACTTGGCGGCATCGGAGTCTCGAGGGACTTAAGGAAAACGAAAGATCCGAAGCAAAGGAAGCAATCAAGGCTATCTCAGTAGCTCTTGATCGCCGACTAGAAGCACAGAGAAGATTCACCTACCAAGTCCTATCCGGAACAGCTTCAGAGGATGATAGGAAGGCCTTTCGTGAGGCAACAACATCTTGGATGGGCGGATATTCCAGCAATCTCTCAAGACTATA
>CALAGN010000040.1 GCA_937891785.1 uncultured Octadecabacter sp. | reverse complement strand
TGGCCGCGCGCGCCGCATGAATTTGACCGACCGAGGTCGTATTTAACCTCCTGTTAACCATGCTTGCCCCAGACTGAACTCTGGGACAGGAACGGTGTAGGTTATGGCACTGAAAATAAATGCATTTGCGGGTACCCCCCGTGCGAAGACGCCAGCGCGCACGCGCGCCCAGCGTCTTGCAGAACCGCTGGCGGTGGGGGACGTCTTGCAAGCCAAGGGCCTGATTTCGGCCCGCCGTTTGGCACAAGAGACCGATCGCGCCAATCGCGCGGCAGTGCGCGTGTCAGACGTGTTGCGCACGCGTCTTGACCTGCCACCCGGCATGCTGGCGCAGGCCGAGGCCGAGGCGGCAGGTACCAGTGTCGTCGACCCAAACACCGAAACGCTGGACCGCCGCCTGATTGATAGGCTGGGCATAAGTGTCTGCCTCAAACATGGGCTTTTGCCGCTCCGCAATACCGGCGGCTGCACAATTATTCTGACGGCGCGCCCAGATTTGTTCCCGCGCCATCGCGATGCGCTGCGCGTGTTGTTCGGCCCTGTCCGCATGGCAGTGACATCGGAACCGCAGCTTCAACGCGCCATCAAACGCGCCTATGACATGGCCCTGATCCGGCGGGCCGAAACTCGGGTGCCGGCCGCGCAAAGCTGTCGGACGTGGAATCGCCGCATCGCGCGCAATTTTGGCTTGGCGGCGGTCATTACTCTGCTGTCCACAGGACTGCTTTGGCCGACCGCAACCTTTAGTGTGCTTTGTGCATGGGCGGTAATCACGCTGGTGCTCAATACCGCGCTCAAGGCCACGGCGGCGGTGATGCATCTGCGCGCGCGCGCTGATATGAGCCAAAATGCCGCAAATCCGACGCCTGCGCGCTTGCCCGTGGTGACAATCCTTGTACCGCTGTTTCACGAACATGATGTGGCAGGCGCGTTGATCTTGCGGCTGTCAGCGCTGGATTATCCGCGTGAATTGCTGGATGTCTGTCTGGTCCTTGAAGAAGAAGATCACATGACACGCGAGGCCGTGGCGCGCGCTACCCTGCCCGCGTGGATTAGGCCGATCATGGTGCCCTATGGTCCGCTCAAAACCAAGCCGCGCGCGCTGAATTATGCTCTCAACTTTGCCCGCGGCACAATCATTGGCGTCTATGATGCCGAAGACGCGCCCGCCGCCGATCAAATTCATCAGGTCGTCGCGCGCTTTGCCCAGCGCGGTCCACGCGTGGCCTGCCTGCAAGGTGTGCTTGATTTTTATCACGCCGAAACCAACTGGCTGTCGCGTTGTTTTGCGATCGAATACGCAACGTGGTTTCGCGTGGTCCTTCCCGGTCTTGAACGTCTCGGCCTTGTGATCCCTCTGGGCGGCACGACCTTGTTCATCCGGCGCGATGTGCTTGAAGATATCGGCGGTTGGGATGCTCATAACGTCACCGAAGATGCCGATCTTGGCATTCGCCTTGCGCGCAATGGTTACCGCACCGAATTGATTCCCACTGTGACCGAGGAAGAACCAAACGCCCGTGCATGGCCTTGGGTCAAGCAACGTTCACGCTGGCTCAAGGGTTATGCGATTACCTACTGTGTGCATATGCGCAACCCCGCGCAGCTGTGGCGTGATTTAGGGGCGTGGCGCTTTTTCGGGGTGCAACTGCTGTTTGCGGGCACCCTGTCACAGTTCATCCTCGCGCCGGTGCTATGGTCGTTTTGGCTGGTCGCGGTGGGACTGCCGCACCCGCTGGTTGGGGTCTTGCCCACATGGGCGTTATGGACATTGGGCGGTCTGTTCTTTGCATCGGAATTGATCAATATCGCCGTGGGCATGATCGGCATCAGCGCCGCGCAAAAGCCGGGTCTTTTGAAATGGGTGCCAACGCTGCACGTCTATTTTCCGCTTGCCGCCATCGCCGCCTATAAGGGCGTGATCGAATTGGCGACCCAGCCGTTCTACTGGGACAAGACAGCACACGGAGTCTTGGACCCAACAAGGGAGGAGACTACGTCGCCGCCTCAACCTTCTCGGCGTCCAACTTAAGGCGGGTCACATAGGCCTTTGAAATGTGATCGCGCAGAGCCGCAGCCGCGGCATCCCCATCGCCTGCTTCGATCGCGCCAACGATCGCAGCATGTTCTTCCAACGTGCCTTCGGGGCGCCCTTTGGCAGACAAAGACGTTGTCGCGAGCAGGGCCATCGAGCGGTGCACAAGATCAAGTTGCTGCACCAGAAACCGGTTATGGCTCGCCAGATGGATTTGCTTGTGAAACCGCTTGTTGGCGCGGCTCAACGCGGCAGGGTCACCGACCAACGCGCGATCCGCTTCCAGCATGTCGCGCAGCACGCGCACCTCTTCGGGGTTGGCATGGCGAGCCGCAAGCCGCGCCGCCAGCCCCTCCAATTGACCCCGCACCACGTAAAGTTCGGCCAACTGGTTGTGGTCCAGCGACGCAACAATCAAGGATCGCCCATCCCTCGCCAGCAGGCTTTGTGTCTCAAGTCGTTGTAATGCCTCGCGAATTGGTGTACGCGACATACCGAAACGATCCGCTAGTTCATTCTCGACCAAGCGATCGCCGGGGCGGTAAAGCCCGGTATCAATCGCCTCGAGGATTAAGCCGTAGGCGTCTTTATGCGGGGTGTTGAGATCAGGCATGCGGCTCACTTTTATTCGGTCCGCTCACCCTACCCCCGCGCGAGCCTGCCAATCAAGTCAAAGCGATTGCAGCAGGGCATTGCCCACCCTAGGGTCGTGCCATGGTAGCAGCTTCATTTTCGCATGTGCGTGCTTGGGTCTTTGATCTGGACAACACGCTTTATCCACCCAGCGCCCGTCTGTTTGACCAGATCGAGGTGCGCATGACCGCCTATGTGCAGGACGCCCTTGGGGTGGATGCGCGTGAGGCCGATTTCCTGCGCGATCACTATTGGCGCAAATACGGCACCACGCTGGCAGGGCTGATGAGTGAACATAATGTCGATCCGGCACCCTATCTGGGTGCGGTCCACGACATCGACCTGTCCCACCTTGCAAGAGCCCCCAATCTAGCCGCACATATCCGCGCGCTGCCCGGACGGTGCATTGTCTATACCAACGGCAGCGAACCCTATGCCCAGCGAGTGCTGAAAGCGCGCGGACTTGATGGGCTGTTCGATGCGGTCTACGGCGTCGAACACGCCGATTTCCGCCCCAAACCGGAACAAGCGGCGTTCGAGGCGATCTTTGCGCTCGACGGGTTAGATGCCACCATGGGTGCGATGTTCGAAGACGACACCCGTAATTTGGCCGCCCCACACGCCATGGGGATGCAAACGGTGCATGTGGCGCCCGCGCCGTTTGTGGCCGATCATATCCATCACCATACCGATGATCTGACCGCCTTCTTGTCGCAGCTGGTCTGACAGGTCTTTCCCCTGCGCCTGCGCAGGCCTATGTCTGGGGAATGAAACGGCAAGATACCGACATTCTGATTTCCGGCGGCGGGGTCGCTGGCCTCACCGCCGCGGCAGCCTTTGGCGCGGCGGGCTTTGGTGTGATCTGCGTTGATCCCGCCCTGCCTGTCACCGATGACGCGGCCGCTGGCGCCGACCTGCGCACCACCGCGTTCCTGCAACCCGCCCGCGAACTGCTGGACCGTGCTGGCCTGTGGAATCGGCTCGCGCCCTTTGCCGCACCTTTGCAAGTGATGCGGATCGTCGATGCAGGTGGCGAGGTGTCGCAGCCGCGTATCACCCGCGATTTCAACGCCGCCGATATTTCCGACGCCCCGTTCGGGTGGAACCTGTCCAACTGGCTGCTGCGCCGCGAGATGGTCGCACGGTTGGGCGAACTGGACACCGTCGATTTCCGCGCAGGCGTGGGTTTCAAGTCGATCCTGACCCGCGAGGGCGAAGCGCTGGTGACACTGTCGGACGGCGCACAGGTCCGCGCCAAGCTGGTCATCGCTGCTGACGGGCGTAACAGCCCCGTGCGTCAAGCCGTTGGAATTGATGTAAAAACAACGCGCTACGGGCAAAAAGCCGTGACATTCGCGGTCACGCACAGCGCGCCGCACGATAATGTCTCGACCGAAGTACATCGCACCGGCGGTCCTTTCACGCTTGTGCCGCTGCCCGATCTGGATGGCAAGCCGTGCTCGGCTGTGGTCTGGATGGAAGGCGGTCCCAAAGCTTTGCGCCTTGCCGCGCTTGACACAGCTGATTTCGAGGCCGAAGCCACCGCGCGCTCCGCAGGCACCTATGGCCCCCTGACCCTTGCATCGCGCCGCATGGTCTGGCCGATCATCAGCCAACGCGCCGAATGGATGTCAGCCGAACGGGTCGCCCTGGTCGCGGAAGCCGCGCATGTGGTCCCACCCATCGGCGCGCAGGGCTTGAACATGTCGCTGGCCGATATGACCTGCCTGCTGGACCTCGCCATTGCGCGGCGCGGCGATCTGGGTGATCGCAAGATGCTGGACGCCTACCACGCTCGCCGCCATCCCGAAGTGGTCTTGCGGGTCAAAGGTGTCGATGCCCTGAACCGTGCATCAATCGCCGGATCACCCCCGCTGCGCGACCTGCGCGCCAAAGGGATCGAGGCGCTTTATTCCGTCGCCCCACTGCGCAAGATCCTGATGCAAACGGGCCTTGGCGCAAAAGGCCATGCCAAAGATCATACGACCTGATCGGCCACCGCCTTGAACCGCGCAAGCGTGCCTTCAACGTCATACAATTTATCCAACCCGAACAAGCCGATCCGGAACGTCTTGAAATCAGCAGGCTCGTCACATTGCAGCGGCACACCGGCGGCAATCTGCATCCCTAAGGCCCCAAATTTGGATCCGTTCTGCACGTCACCATCATCGGTATAGCTGACCACCACGCCCGGCGCGCCAAAGCCGTCAGCAGCAACAGACTTTATCCCTTTGCCAGCGAAATATGCACGCACGCCGTCACCCAAGGCCCACTGCGCGTCGCGCAGCTTATCAAACCCGAAGTCGCGGCTTTCGACCATCGTATCGCGGAACGCGCGCAGGCTGTCGGTCGGCATCGTCGCGTGATAGGCGTGACCGCCGTTTTCATAGGCCTGCATGATGCTGTGCCACTTTTTCAGATCCAGCGCGAAACTGTCCGAGGCCGTGCCCTGCATCCGCTCAACCGCGCGCGCCGACATCATCACCAACCCAGCCGCAGGCGTCGATGACCAGCCCTTTTGCGGCGCGGAAATCAACACATCGACGCCCGTCGCCGCCATATCAACCCAGACACAGCCCGACGCGATGCAATCAAGCACCATCAACGCGCCGACCTCGTGTGCGGCGGCCGCCAGTGCCGTGATGTAATCGTCGGGCAAAATGATGCCCGCACTGGTTTCAACATGGGGGGCAAACACCACGTCCGGTTTCGCGTCGCGGATTGCGGCCGTCACCTCGGCAATTGGTGCGGGCGCAAAGGGCGCGCGTGTGTCGTTACCTGTCTGGCGGGCCTTGAACACCGTCGTTTTCGCCGCAAACGCGCCCGCCTCAAAAATCTGACTCCAGCGATAGGAAAACCAGCCGTTACGCACGATCATCGCATGCGCATCACGGCCAAACTGGCGTGCAACAGCTTCCATCCCGTAAGTGCCGCCACCGGGCACAATCGCCACGGCATCGGCCTTGTAAACGTCCTTGAGCATGCAGCTGACATCAGTCATGACGCCCTGAAACGCCTTGGACATATGGTTCAGGCTTCGGTCAGTAAAAACGACGCTGAATTCCATCAGGCCGTCCGGGTCAACTGCGCTGGTCATAGTGTGGCTCCGCTAAATTTCTTTTGCCCATCTTAGCGTGCGCACAGCCAAGCGAAAGCTACGATTTCACAAAGGACCGGGGCGGCGCTCTTCGCTGAGCAAAACATTGGCCTCGACATTGCCCACGCCGGGCAGGGTCATGACACGGCGGCGCAAAACCCGCTCAAAGTCGGCCAGATCACGGGCAACCACGCGTAACCGATAATCATACAACCCCAGCACATGTTCGACCAGTTGCACTTCGGGAATCGCCACAACCGCGCGCTCGAAGTCATCCAGTGACACACGTCCTTTGGTGGCCAGTTTGACACCCAGAAAAACCGTGACGCCAAATCCAAGGCTTTGCGCATTCAAGGCAACTCGGCGCCCGACCAACACCCCGTCATCGCGCAACCTCTTGATACGGCGCCATGTGGCTGGTTGGCTTAGCCCGATGCGCGATCCAAGTGCCGCCGCCGACTGTGCCGCGTCCCGTTGCAGTGCCCGCAAAATTGCCCGATCCGTGTCGTCCAACGCGATCATAGCGGCAGACTTTCGTCATCGTGCAACGTCGCAACCGTCATCAGGGCCTCGATATCCGTCATATGCGGCAGCGTCAGAATCGCCTCGCGATAGATCTGCTGATAATGCCCCATGTCGCGGGCGATGACCGAAAGACGTATATCAACACGCCCCAGAAATGTCTGAATTTCAGTCACCTCGGCAATGTCACGTGCAGCGGCGATGAACTCGTCAAAGGCGCGCGCTTGTGTCTTGTCCAAGGTAATGCGCAACGACACCGTGACGGCATATCCCAACGCGCGCCAGTCAATCACCGCGTGCTGGCCTGTCAAAACCCCTGTCTCTTGCAGTCGCGCGATCCGGCGCTGTGCCTTGAGGGCAGACACCCCCGCCCGCGCACCCAGTTCGGCGACAGTCAAGGACGGGTCCGCCTGTAGTTGGCGCAAAAGACGGCGATCAAGGTCATCAAGCATAGAAATATGCATATTTGATGAAATAACGCATGACAATATCATATTGCCTAAAAATTCCAAAGGAGCAGCACTCGCCAACCCCACAGCACCCCGGTAGAAACGCATCAATGAAACCTAACAAAGGATAAACCGATGCGCGTTTATTATGATCGTGACTGCGATGTGAACCTGATCAAAGACAAAAAAGTAGCCATCCTCGGCTATGGCTCCCAAGGCCACGCACATGCGCTGAACCTGCGCGACTCTGGCGCCAAGAACATCGTCGTCGCCCTGCGCGAAGGCTCTTCCACCGCGAAAAAATGCGAAGCCGAAGGCCTCAAGGTCATGGGTATCGCCGAAGCCGCTGCTTGGTGCGACCTGATCATGTTCACCATGCCTGATGAATTGCAGGCTGAAACCTACAAGAAATACGTGCACGACAACATCAAGCCCGGCGCGGCGATTGCATTTGCCCACGGCCTTAACGTGCACTTTGGTCTGATTGAACCAAAAGAAGGCATCGACGTGATCATGATGGCCCCTAAAGGCCCCGGTCATACTGTGCGCGGCGAATACACCAAGGGCGGCGGCGTGCCCTGCCTGATCGCGGTGGATACAGACGCATCCGGCAAGGCCCAAGAAATCGGCCTGTCGTATTGTTCCGCCATCGGTGGTGGTCGCTCTGGTATCATCGAAACCAACTTCCGTCAGGAATGCGAAACCGACCTGTTCGGCGAGCAGGCAGTTCTGTGCGGCGGCGTTGTTGAACTGATCCGCTGTGGCTTTGAAACACTGGTCGAGGCTGGCTACGAGCCCGAAATGGCCTATTTCGAGTGCCTGCACGAAGTGAAGCTGATCGTGGATTTGATCTATGAAGGCGGCATCGCAAACATGGACTACTCGATCTCTAACACAGCTGAATACGGCCAGTACGTCTCCGGCCCACGCGTTCTGCACTACGATGAGACAAAAGCGCGGATGAAAGAGATCTTGAACGACATCCAGTCCGGCAAATTCGTACGGGACTTCATGCTGGAAAACGCAGTTGGTCAGCCGACAATCAAAGCGGCGCGTCGTGCAAACGACGAACACCAGATCGAACTGGTCGGCCAGAAGCTGCGCGACATGATGCCGTGGATTTCCGCGGGCAAGATGGTCGACAAAGCAAAGAACTAAACCGCTGTTTCAATTTGATAATCGCCACGGAAAACCTTGTTTTTCGAACCGGCCCCGCAAGTTCGCGCTTGCGGGGCCGTGTTGAATTTCGCATGACAGGCGGATGACGACCCAACCCACCCTTTCAAACTGGCTTTCCATCGCCGCTCTTGGTGTGATCTGGGGCGGCACATTCATGGTCGTGGCCATCGCCTTGCAAGGCTTCGGCCCGCTCACCGTCGCCTGTGCTCGCACGACCCTTGGCGCTATATCCCTGCTGATGCTTATGCGCGTTATGGGCCGTCCAATGCCGTCTGGACGCGCGGTTTGGGGCTATCTTGCCGCGATCGGCGTGCTCAATTCAGCCCTGCCCTTTGCCTTGTTGTCATGGGGCCAGCAATATGTCCCATCGGCTTTCGCGGGAATTTCCATGGCAGCCCTGCCCTTGTTCGTGCTGCCGCTTGCGCATCAGTTTACCGACGAAAAAATGTCACCGCGCAAAGCTATCGGTGTCGGCTTGGGGTTCATCGGCGCGGCCGTTCTGATCGGCCCCGGCGCGATCCGCATTGGCCAAGGCATTGAACCGCTCGCGCAACTTGCCTGCATCGCCGCTGCGCTGTCGTATGCGGTGTCATCTGTGCTCACACGTCGCTGCCCGCCGGTGGATAGTATTTCGATGGCCGCCCTGACCTTGGTTGTCGGGTCGGTTTGTCTTATCCCGGCGATGCTGGTGATCGAAGGCGTGCCGCAATGGTCACACGGGCAAGCAGGCTTTGCGATCATCTTTCTTGGCTTGGTGCCTACAGCTTTTGCAGCACTTTTGCGCGTGCAGGTCATCCGCACCGCAGGGTCCGTCTTTATGACGCTAGTGAATTTCCAAGTGCCCGTCTGGTCGATGCTGTTTGGCGCGCTTGTGCTTTCCGAACTTCTGCCATTACGGTTCTTCGTCGCCCTTGCGCTTATCTTGATCGGTTTACTGATCAGCCAATGGGGCGGGTTGCGCCGCTTGTTCGGCTCTTAGAGCTTTGTCACAGCGCCAATCTCGGCCACGATCCCGTCAACGACTTGCGCAAGCAGCCTGTCATCGTCGCATTCGGCCATCACGCGGATCAGCGGTTCGGTGCCTGATTTTCGGATCAAGATGCGACCACGCCCTGCGACATCGGCCATGGCAGCCGCGATCACCGCTTTGACCGAGGCATCGGCAAGCGGGTCTTGCCCGTCACTATAGCGCACATTCTTAAGCATCTGTGGCACCGTTTCAAAACTGCGCGTCAGCGCAGAGGCCGGTTTGCCGGTTTCCACCATCGCCGCAAGGAATTGCAATCCTGCGAGCAGCCCGTCGCCTGTGGTGGCGTAATCCGTCATGACAATATGGCCTGACTGTTCGCCGCCAAGATTGAACTCGCCTGCGCGCATCGCCGCGACGACGTGACGGTCACCGACGGCGGTGCGTTCCAGATGCAGCCCCTGCCCCTCAAGGTAGTGCTCCAACCCAAGGTTCGACATCACCGTCGCAACCAAGGTGCCCTTGGCCAAACGGTCCTGCGCGGCCCAGCGGGTGGCAAAAAGCGCCATGATCTGATCACCGTCAGCAACACTGCCGTTTTCATCAAGAATCATCACCCTGTCGGCATCGCCATCAAGACAAATCCCCACATCCGCACCGTGGCTCGCAATTGTTTCAGCCGCCAGCCGTGTGCTGGTCGAACCACAGCCTTCATTGATATTAAAACCGTTCGGGCTGATCCCTACGGGGATTACCTCTGCGCCAAGCTCCCACAAGACTTCGGGCGCGACGCGGTGCGCGGCGCCGTTGGCGCAATCAATCACGACCTTCAGACCATCAAGCCGCATGCCAGTAGGAAAGGTTGATTTCAACCGCTCGGCATAGCGGAAACGGCCGTCGTCGATCCGTTTTGCACGACCAATGTTATTGGGTTGGGCGGGCTGAAGCGCAGCGGCAACCATTGCTTCGATTTCGGCCTCAGCTTCGTCGGACAGCTTGAACCCGTCAGGGCCAAAAAACTTGATCCCGTTGTCGCGGTGCGGGTTGTGGCTGGCGCTGATCATGATGCCCGCATCGGCGCGCATCGACAGGGTCAACAAACCAACGGCAGGGGTCGGCACTGGCCCCAGCAGCAGCACATTCATGCCCGCGCTGGTCAGTCCCGCCGTGAGGGCACTTTCAAACATATAGCCAGACAATCGCGTGTCTTTGCCGATCACAACGCGGTGACCATTACTGCCGTCGTTGCGGAAATGCCGCCCCGCCGCCGCGCCAATCTGTAGCGCATTTTCGGCCGTCATCGGCCACGTATTGGCCGTGCCACGAATACCATCTGTTCCGAAAAGTTTCTTAGCCATTATTATTCTACCCGTTTAGCGCCATGTGCAGGCTCAACGCCTGCCGCGTATCTTTTATGTCATGGACACGCAAAATCTGCACCCCCTGCGCCACGCCGTGCAAGGCAACCGCAACCGACCCTGATGTCCGGTCTTGGGCCTCTGCCGCATGGCCGATCGTGCCGATAAACCGTTTGCGCGACGCGCCCAGTAGAATGGGGCAACCAAGATTATGATAGAGGGAAATACCGCGCATTAGTGTCACGTTATGCTGCAATGTCTTACCGAACCCGATGCCCGGATCAACGATGATTTGACTGCGTGGAATGCCTGCCGCTTCGGCCACCGCCACCCGATCCGCCAAAAAGTCGTAAACATCCAGCAGCACATCATCATAGCGCGGATCAGCCTGCATCGTTTCAGGATCGCCCTGCGCATGCATCAGGCACACCGGAAGACCCGCGCGCGCTGCCACCTCGGCAAGTGCGGGATCATGCGTAAATGCCGCCACATCGTTGACCATGCTAGCACCCGCAGCAATCGCCGCCGCCGCCACACCCGCCTTGCGCGTATCAATCGAGATCGCCACATCGCTGCCTGCGCGGATTGCGGCAATGACGGGCGCGGTGCGCGCGATTTCGGCGTCCAACTGCACCTCGGCGGCGCCGGGCCGCGTGCTTTCACCGCCGATATCCAAAATCTCGGCACCTGATTGTTCCATCGCGCGGGCATGGGCCAATGCGGCTACAGGATCATCGAACAACCCGCCATCCGAAAAGCTGTCAGGCGTTACATTCAAGATGCCCATGATGCGCGGCGCGGCCATAGACAGCCCCGCAATATCGGCGCGTGGCGCGGTCAGGCGGCGTCGCACATCGGCTGGCACGTCCTGCGCTGGGATCATCACGCCCGCGCGACCACGTTCCAAAACTTCGACACCATCGAACCATAGCCAGCCACCCGCAAGCGTCAGTGCGCCAACGGGGCGGTGCGGATCACTTTGCGGAATGGGGCGGTAATAGGTGGTCATAGGGTTGCTTCGTTCACCCCAACGGCACGGGTCGGCACGGCTGCGTCAGGTTCATCGGCGCCGATTACCAGTAGGTCGGCGGCGTTCATATGACCTGCGAACCATGCCGCCAAGGCCGTGGCATCGCGTGGTCCGGCACTTGGGCCATCAACAGCATCCAGCACAATTTTGGACGGGGCCCAAACGCAAATCTGGCCGTTCTTCATCGCCCAGTCCAGTTCGGTGCGGGTGCCGACCACCACACAGCGTGTGTCGCGCCCAGCCAGAACCCAAGCGTTTTGTTCAATTGCCAGCAGATCAATGCGGCGTTGCGCCATGGCAGCGCCCGCTTGCGGGGTGGGGCCGTTACCAGCCCCAACACAGATAATCAGCGGCGTACTACCCGCGAGCTGATCAATCCAGCGCGATAACAGCGGCGCGGCAATCGCGTCATTGGACAAAAACATGACCCGAGGATGTGGGACATCGACCAGTTCAACCCCCGCTGGCATCGCGCCATCCGCGCTGCGCACGATTTCAACGCCCAAAGCGCCCGGACCACGGTCCAGTTTTTCGATCCGCACAAAGACGCGCAGGGCTTGGGGTTCAAGCAAGATACGTTCAGCCACGCGCGCCGCCAGTGTTTCAAGCAGGTTCAAACGCTCGGCCTGTAATTCAATCTTAATTGCTTCGGTGACGCGGTCATAGGACAGAATGCGATCAACATCGTCATCAACGGGGCCGCGCAGTGGTTCCACCTCAACGACGACATTGAAACTGATCCGCTGAAGCGTGCCACGCTCGGCCTGAAACGCGCCGATTTCAACCTCGGTCACGTAGTCGCGCAGGGAAATCCGGTCACGCAACCCATTGGCGCCCTCGGGCGCGGTCGCCTCGGCCCTCTCGGACGGATGGGCAAAGGCAAGACGGGTATCCGAAGTCATGGCGCAGTCCTTATCAACGGCAATATTTGCCGCATACTAAGCCGCGCGCAGCGGCACAAGCGCCGCGATACGCCGCGCGCGCGCCGATTAGCGACTAGTTGGACGCGGTGCGGGTTGGCTGACGGTAAAAATAATGCGAGCCGATGCTTGCCGTGCGCGGGAAACGGCGCGCCCACGACGGGCTGACAGCCTTGGTGTGGTAATGCGTGGCACCAGCGGTCAATTCGCGCGGCGCGCCATCAATCAACAAGCGGGCAACTTTGCCAACGCTGGTCCAAGCGGCGGGCTCGTGAATCGTTTCGGCGTTGCCATCGCAAGTATAGCTGAACTGACAGGCATGGCGACGGCCCGTGCCTTGATTAACCACACCACAGATCGAATTGGGATATGCGCGGCTATCCACGCGGTTCAGGATCACTTCGGCGACAGCAAAGACGCCGCGCACGCTTTCGCCGCGTGCTTCAAAGTAAAGCGCCTCGGACAAGCATTCCCACTCGGCTCCCCCAGTTGCGCTAGGCTGATCGGCCAGAAACGCACGGTCATATGCGACGGACGCCAGACCAGTCTGAATATCGCGCGCTGTGACGGGGGGCGGTGAGGTCAGTGCCAGCATACGGGCCGATGGTACAACACGCACTGCTTCACGTTCCTGCCCCAGCAGCGCACCAAGGCGGCTTTCCAGCAGACCGTCTGCCTGCGCAATTGCGCCTGACAGTGAAACCAAAGCGGCCAAACCAGCCGCGCGTGTCAATCGTACCAATGTGGTCCGCATCGTCTCAACCTAGAATGTCATGCAGTTCAGCCCCGCACAGGCAGGGGCGATGTAGGCCAAACAAACCCATCGGTCCACCCTTGGGGGTGTCGACAAGCACCACAACCGATGCAGCCATGCAACGGTCACAAAACGCCTACTACCTATAGATTTAGGGAAAAAACACCCTCTACCCCTAGATTGTGTCCGATTTTGAAATCGCGAGTTGGGCGGCGGATAACCGCGCAACTGGCACACGAAACGGTGAACACGACACATAATCGAACCCCTGCGCACGACAAAACGCAATTGCCGCGCGACTGCCACCATGTTCGCCACAGATCGACAGGACCACGTCTTTGTTGCCTTTGCGCCCGCGTTCCGCGCCGATTGACAGTAATTCGCCAACACCTTCGATGTCGAGCGTATGGAACGGGTCTTCGGCGTAAACGCCCTGTTGCACATAAGACGACATAAACCGCCCCGCGTCATCGCGCGACAGACCATAGGTCATCTGTGTCAGATCATTGGTGCCAAACGACATGAACGCGGCATACTGGGCGATATCCTCGGCACGCAGGGCGGCGCGCGGCGTTTCGACCATCACACCCAAACGATAAGTGAAATCAGCGCCGGTTTCCGCCTTGACGGCTGCGGCCACGGCATCAATGCGGGTTTTGACCAGTTCCACTTCGCGCATGGCACTGACCAGCGGAATCATCACTTCGGGGACGACCGGATCGCCTTTTCGCGACGCCTCGATGGTGGCCTCAAAGATGGCGCGGGCCTGCATGTCATAAATCTCAGGCACGCTGATACCCAGACGCACACCGCGCATCCCCAGCATCGGGTTATATTCTTCAAGCGCGGCCACGCGCGCCACGACATCGGACAGATGCAAATCCAGCACCTCGGCCAGATCACGCATGCCCGCCTTATCAGAGGGCAGGAATTCATGCAGGGGCGGGTCAAACAGCCGGATACACACAGGCAGGCCCTGCATGATATTGAACAGTTCCACGAAATCGCCGCGCTGCATGGGCAGCAGACGTTCCAGCACTTCGCGGCGATCATCCGCATCATCGGCAAAGATCATCTCGCGCATGACGCCGAGGCGATCACCGTCAAAGAACATATGCTCTGTGCGGCACAGCCCAATCCCTTGGGCGTCAAAGTTGCGCGCGGTCTGGGCATCTGCGGGGGTGTCCGCATTGGCACGGATGCCAATATCACAAAATTCCTCGGCCCAGCTTAGGAGGGTGCGAAACGACTCATCCAGCGCCGCCTCAAGCATTGCTGGTTCGCCGGCCAGAATTTGGCCCTGAGTCCCGTCGACTGTGATCACGTCGCCCTCGGCGAACTGACGCCCGTCCGGCGCGATGATGGCGTGTTTCTTGGCGTTGATCTGAAGATCGGACGCGCCGACAACGCAGGGCAGGCCCAGACCGCGGCCAATAACGGCGGCATGGCTGGTCACACCGCCACGCATCGTCAGAACGCCGTTGGCCGCATGCATGCCGCGAATATCTTCGGGGGTCGTTTCGCGACGTACAAGAATGCAAGCCTCGCCGCGTGCCGCACTTGCCTGTGCCTCGTTTGATGAAAACACGATCCGGCCCGTGGCCGCACCAGGGCTCGCGGCAATCCCGCGCACAATCAGGTCACGCTTGGCCCTCGGGTCAACTTGCCGATGCAACAATTCCGACAATGCCGAGGGCGGCACCCGCATCAGTGCCTCGTCTTTGGGGATCACGCCATCATTGGCCAGATCAACCGCGACCCGCACCGTGGCGCGCGATGATCGCTGCACCCGCACCCCGTCAAGAATATGTAGCTTGCCACCTTGGACAGTAAATTCGATCTGCATTTCTTCGCGCAGCTTTTGGCGCACCATCCCGCCGAAGCGGATCAGATCAGCGAACGAGTCAGGGCATAATTCCTCCAGCGAAGGGCCGCGTTTATCCTTCGTCAGATAGACCGCGCATTTCACATCCGACAGGGCATCACGCCCCTGCGCCTGACTTTGATAACGCCCGATGATGCCAGGCGCACCTGTCGTGGCATCAACAAATTGCACCACGCCAGCACCGCATTCGCCCGCGCCAACACCCAGCGCCATTGCCTGCACCACAAGCCCGAGGCCAGCATTTGCCGGCGCACCATTGGCCTGACGCAGCAAGCGCGCGGTCGTCCCTTCCCAGGCACGCGCCATCGACCGCAGCACTTCGGCCAGTTGTTCCTGCGGGTCTTGCGGAAATTCCTCGTCGGTTTCGGATTCGTACGTTGCCAGAAACTCGCGCAGGGTATCGGCATTGGGCGTATCAGGCAGATGAAACGCCTCGGGGTCTAGACGGGCCACGTGTTCTGCATAGCATTGGATGAACCGCAAATAGACAGCAGCCGCCACCCCCTCGCCCAAGGTGTCGCGCATGGCCTCGTAGCGGGCATCGTTCATCCCGATATTCAGGATCGCGCCCGGGCCGCCCCAATCTGGATCTTGGCTGCTGGGGCGCACAGACACCAGTGGTGCATCGCCAAAATGCGACAGGATTCCCTCGATATCGGGCATCCGCCCTGTGGCAATCGCGTGCACAGTCTGAAACGAAATCGCGACAGTCGTGGGCACGGGCATATCCAGACGCACCAGCCGCTGCAGACATTTCGCGCGCCCACCATGAACCGAAGCATCCATCGACGCGGTCGGTGTGATCAGCGTCACTTCCTTGAGGGTCACGATTTTCTGCACTGCGGCACCTTTGTTATGTGGGTGCAGCATACGCCCGCAGCGCCCTATAACAAGTGAAACCTAGCCATCAATCACGGTCAAATCAGCAACGCCTAAACAGATCGTGCGAATCCGGCTTAGCAGGTTCAACCGGTTGCGCCGCACGATCGAACTTTCAGCGTTGACCTGCACCGTATCAAAGAACGCGTCAATCGGCGCACGCAAGACAGCCATGGCCGTCATGGCCGTAGCAAAATCCTCGGCCGCCATCGCCGGGGCAATGGTTTCGTCGGCCTTGTCCAATGCGGCGAACAACGCCTTTTCAGCATCGTCTTCGGCAAACTTCACATTCGCTCCGTATGAATACTCAACACCGTCCTTATCCTCGGCTTGGGTCAGAATGTTGTTTGCGCGCTTGAAGCCTTGCAACAGGTTCTCGCCGTCGTCGGTTTTCAAGAACGCCTGCAACGCCCGCGCGCGGTTCACCAGCAATGTCAGATCATCATTGGCAGGCATCGCAAGACAAGCGTCGATCACATCATGGCGAATGCCCTTGTCCTTGAGGAACACCTTGAGGCGGTCGTGAAAGAAGGCGAGGAGGTCGGCAATCATGCCTGTAACAGAATCGTCGTCTTCATCCACGGCCACGCGCCCATGCGCCGCGAACCCTTCAGCCATGACCGTAACGAAAGGCAACCGAATTCCATTTTCCAACAACAGCCGAATAACCCCCAACGCTGCGCGGCGCAGTGCAAAGGGGTCTTTCGACCCTGTGGGCTTTTCATCGATCGCCCAGAACCCTGTCAGCAGATCGATCTTGTCGGCCAGTGCTACGGTGACAGACACAGGTGCGGTTGGCACGTCGTCGGTGGGGCCAAGCGGCGAGTAGTGTTCCTCACAGGCGGCGGCAACTGATGCATCCAGGCCTGCCATTTCACTGTAATAACGCCCCATAAGCCCTTGAAGTTCGGGAAATTCGTAGACCATTTCGGATGACAGGTCAGCCTTGGCCACGCGCGCGGCTTGCGCGGCCAAATCAGCGTCAGCCCCGACCGATGGCGCGATATCACGGGCCAGCGCAGCGATACGTTCGATACGTGCGGCCTGACTTCCCAATTTGTTATGAAACGTCACTTTTTCAAGGGATTGCAGCCAAGACTTCATCCCATCCTTGGCGACACGCAGATCGTTTTCCCAGAAAAACTTGGCGTCCGCCAAACGCGCTGCCAGCACTTTTTGGTTACCCGCCAAAATCGTCGCACCCTGATCGGCAGTTTCGATGTTGGCAATGGTTACAAACTTCTCGATTCGGCCCGATTTTTGATTGCGGACAGAAAAGAACTTCTGATGCTCTTTCATAGACGTTTGAAGGACTTCGGGTGGTAAGTTCAAGTAGTCCGCGCCGATCTCACCCAGCAGAACCACGGGCCACTCAACCAGCCCTGCGACCTCGGCCAGCAGGCCCTTGTCTTCGACCACTTCAAGCCCTTGGGCAAAGGCCTGATTGGTCGCCTCGTGCCAGATCGCCTCGGCGCGCTCGTCAGCCCGCAGAACCACATACGCGCGTTTCAGCTTGGCTTCGTAGTCGTCAAATCCGGACACGGCAAATGCATCCGGCCCCATGAACCGATGCCCGCGTGTGGTGTTACCAGCGATGATACCATCCACGTCAAGCGGCACTACTTCGGTCCCGGCCTCGCCAGCCAAAATGCACAAAATCGAATGTAGTGGCCGCGCCCAGCGAAGTGCGCCCGTGCCCCAACGCATAGATTTCGGCCAAGGGAAATTGCGGATCGCGGCTTCCAAAACCTCGGCGATGATCACGTCTGCTTTGCGGCCCTTCTTGGCGATCACGGCGAAATACACCTGCCCCTTTTTATCGTCGCGCACTTCCAGATCGTCACGCGACACACCTGCGCCACGCAGAAACCCGTCAATCGCCTGATCAGGCGCACCGACTTTGGGGCCTTTGCGTTCTTCGCGGGTGTCAGGGCTTTCCGACGTCAAACCGGACACTGACAGCGCCAAACGGCGCGGCGTATGAAACGCAGCGGCACCTGCATAGGTCAAACCAGCCTCAACCAGCCCGTCCGTGACCAGTTTTTGCAGATCAGCCGCGGCCTTTGCCTGCATACGCGCAGGGATTTCCTCGGAAAACAGCTCAATCAGAAGATCAGGCATTATTGGACCCTTTCCGGTGCAGGTGGACAGGATTCAGGCGCGGGATTACCGTCAAAAACCGTTTCGCCACATGCGTTAATCTGGTGCCACGAAAAGCCACGGCCGTCAGACATGATCGCGACGATCCGGTCGATGCCGTAGGTGATGTTTTCGACGCCCATAAAGGCAATCGCATCACCATCTTCCAGTGCTTCACCGATTTCGCGGGCGTCAAAGCAATCAAACCATGCCGGTGCGACCAGCGGTTCGGCTTCGCTCAGCACCGTGTAGGTTTCGCTCAGCATGGCCTGCGAAAGCGGCGTGTCAAAGCAAGCGCGAAACCGGATTGGGCTGCTATCACTATCAATCGCTTTGAAGTTTTCGAACAGTATTGGTTCGGATTCGCCGGATACTACCGACGTAAGCTGCACTTCTCCAACTTGCTCGGCTGTGACTTCGTCATAGTAAGCATAGATCTGAAGGTAATAGAGGGCGACGCCAGCGATCAAAGCAGACATGAGAATTCCTACAATTGCGATACGGACTTGGGTCATGCTGCTGCTCCGCCTGCTTGGGTTTGAACGAATGCATCAGCGCAAAGCTTGGCGAGCGTGCGCACCCGCCCGATATAGGCTTGGCGTTCTGTCACCGAGATCACGCCGCGTGCGTCCAGAAGGTTAAACAAATGTGATGCCTTGATGCATTGGTCATAGGCGGGATGCGCCATGATGATCCGCATGCCGGTCTTGGGATCTTGGGCGGGTGTGTCGATGATGCGCTGACACTCGGCCTCGGCATCTTCAAAGTGGCGCAATAGCGTGTCGGTATCGGCCACATCGAAATTCCAGCGCGCGTACTCCTGTTCGGTTTGCAAAAAGACATCGCCGTATTTCAAGGCAATCGGCGCGTCGGGATCATTGAATGGCATATCCATCACGTGATCCACGCCCAACACATACATCGCCAAGCGTTCCAGACCATAGGTCAGCTCGCCCGATACCGGATGGCAATCGTGCCCGCAGACCTGTTGGAAATATGTGAACTGGCTGACCTCCATGCCGTCGCACCAGACTTCCCAGCCAAGCCCTGATGCGCCAAGCGTCGGGCTTTCCCAGTCGTCTTCGACAAACCGGATATCATGGATCAAGGCGTCGATCCCGATTGCCTGCAAAGACCCAAGATACAGGTCCTGCAAATCCGGCGGGCTGGGTTTAATCAACACTTGAAACTGATAGTAGTGCTGCAAGCGGTTCGGGTTTTCACCGTAACGCCCGTCGGTAGGGCGGCGCGAGGGCTGCACATAGGCGGCGGCCCAGGGCTTGGAGCCCAAGGACCGCAGAGTTGTGGCCGGGTGAAACGTCCCTGCCCCTACTTCCATGTCATAGGGTTGCAGGATCGCGCAGCCCTTGGCAGCCCAATAGGTTTGCAGCCGTAAAATGATCTCTTGGAAACTGCGTGGTTTATCGACCATATCCGCCCTCGTGTTCGCTTTGGGCGTTCAATAGGCGCGCTGGCCGCGCGGGTCAATCAGACAGCGATCACAAGCTGACACGCTTTCCCGACCAAAAGCGTTAAGATTCTTGATGCACATGCCCCGTGGTCTGCTAGTGTCTTCGCAATTCAGCACAGGGTAATTTATCAATGGTATTGGGACTGATATGAGAACGGCACTTTCAGCACTGCTATTCACGACATTCATTTCAAGTAGCGCTTATGCGCAAGACATCGTTTGGGTGCAGATCGAGGCTTTGCCGACACTGAGTGGCGCCCAAGAACGAGTGCGCGCCTATGCAGGCGCAGTCGATAACGTGAATGGCTATTATCTTGGCTCGGGCTGGTATGGCATCGCGCTTGGCCCATACACCCCCGAGGATGGTGAAATAGTGCTGCGCGACCTTCGCAGTGCCGGCACAATTCCGAGTGACAGCTTTATCGCTGATGCCGGGCGGTTCCAGCAGCAATTCTGGCCAATCGGCGTGGGCGCAGCAACAACTGCGCAGCCGATTGCGAATGATAACGCAGGCGACACTGAAACAGTCACCCAAGGGCAAGAAATAGCCGAACCCACACCAGAAGTCGTTGCCGCAAGCGACCCTGTGATCGTGCCCGATCCTATTCCCGTCCCTGACGAGACAGTGCGCGAGGCCCGCGCGAGCGAAGCCGCGCTTGATGGGGACGAAAAGAAGCTGTTGCAGGTGGCCATGCAATGGGCTGGATTCTACGCCGCAGCCATTGACGGATCGTATGGTGGTGGCACTCGCGCGGCCATGTCTGCATGGCAAGAGAGCAATGACCACGAGGCAACTGGCGTGTTGACCACGATGCAGCGGAGCGAACTGCTGGGTGCTTATAATGCCGTGCTGGATGGTATGGGCCTGCAACTGGTGCGTGATGATGCCAGCGGGATCGAACTTATTATCCCCACGGGTGTCGTCTCGTTTAGCGAATACGAACCACCCTTTGCGCGATTTGATGCCAGTGGTGACGTTGACGCACAGGTCTTGCTGATTTCCCAAGAAGGCGATCAAACGCGTCTGTTTGGCCTTTATGAAATCTTGCAAACCCTTGCGATTATCCCGAAGGAAGGCGACCGCAGCCGCAGCGACCGTTCGTTCGAAATAAACGGCACAGACGATGATATTGCGTCATACACCTTTGCACAGTTGCAAGATGGGCAGATTAAAGGCTTTTCGCTGATCTGGCCTGCGGGCGACGAAGAACGCCGCTCCCGCATTCTAACCGAAATGAAAGCCAGCTTTAACGCGGTCGAGGGTGTTCTAGATCCTGCGATTTCAGTGCCGGGTGAAGATCAGGCGATTGACATGATCGCGGGACTACAAATTCGCAAGCCACGCCTTGCGCGGTCTGGCTTTTTCATCGACGCGCGCGGTGATGTGTTGACCACCATCGAAGCCGTTGATGAATGTGCGTCGATCACCATCAACGCCGAACACGCGGCGACAGTCGTCCACCGCGATGATGCACTTGGCATCGCAGTCTTGCGGCCAGATACGGCCCTTGCGCCCGCGCAGGTTGCTGCACTTCAATCTGGCGTCCCACGTCTGACATCTGACGTGGCCGTTGCGGGCTTTCCCTACGAGGGTGTCTTGCCAGCGCCGTCCCTGACCTTCGGCACACTGGCCGATATTCGCGGTTTGAACGGCGAAGAATACGTGAAGCGCCTTGCGATCTATACCCAACCCGGCGACGCGGGTGGGCCAGTGTTTGATAACGGCGGCGCAGTCTTGGGGATGCTATTGCCAAAGACCTCGGTCAACGGACAGGTGCTTCCCCCCGAGGTCAGCTTTTCCGTGGATGCGGACCAGATCGTTGCCTCGCTGCAAAGCGCGCAGATCAGTGTGCAAACCACGGATAGCGTGGCCGATATGACGCCCGAGATCATCACCCTGATGGCCGCTGACGTGACTGTGCTGGTAAGCTGCTGGGACGACTAGGTAAGGTGGGTTTTACTCGCCCTACCCGGCAATATCCGAAGTGACATGGATAAGCGTTGGCCCATCCGCGGCCAGCGCTTTTTTCACGGCCGCTTGCATGTCGGTCAGTGATTTTGGCGCGGCTGTATAAGCGCCATAAGCCTTGGCCAGCATAATGAAGTCCGGGTTGCGCTGGATCACTGCATTCGGTGCGATCTGTGCGCCAACCATGCTGGCCTCGATCTCGCCCAGCTTGCCGTTGTCCCAGACGATCACCGGCAAGGGCAGGCCCAGTTCCACCGCCACGCCCAGTTCCTGCACCGTGAATTGGAACCCGTAGTCCCCTGCAATCGCCACAGTGGGCAGCCCTTTGCGCGCCACTGCCCCGCCAATCGCGGCAGGCAGCGCATAGCCCAGCGTACCAAACCCGAACGGGTGGTGCCAATGGCCTGCGCGCTTCATCGGCCAGACTTCCTTGGCGGCGTAGGCGAACTGCGTCATATCGGAATAGATCATCGTATCGTCTGGAAGTGCGGCGCGCAGGGCATCGGCCACGGGCAAAATGCCGGGGCGTTCGACCATGATTTCAGCCCGCCAGTTTTTGCATTGTGTCGCGACTGCACCGGCATCCCAATCAGTTGCCAGCGCATCGGGCACAGCCACACCCAGATCGGCCAAAAGTGCGGCGCAATCGCCAAAGATCGCCACATCAGGCCGGTGACGGTCACCCAGAACTTCGGCGTCGATATCCACGCGCACCAACGTGCCGGTATGGCCCAGTTTGTCGCGCCACAGGTCCACCTCTGACAGCTCGGTGCCCAAGGCGATCACCAGATCGGCCTGCGCGATGACATCCGCACTTGATCCACGCGCAAGACAAGCCCCGAAATGCAACGGCGCATCCGCTGGCACAATTCCGCGCCCAGCATAGGTCGTCATGCTTGCCGCCTGCCAGCGCGACAGCAGTGGCGCGGCGAAATCAATCGCCCGCGCGCCACCACCAAAGATGAACAGCGGACGTTTGGCCGAGCGCACCTGCGTGGCCAATGCATCAACCTGCTGGGCCGACGGGCATGGCAGGGGCGCATCTCGTAATGGTGCCGGATTATGGCCCTGCGCGCGCGCCTCAAGCAGCGGGATCGGCACGCTGATATGTTTCGGACGTGGTCGTTTGCTTTGGAATTCCAACAGGGCCCGATCAATCAACGCATAGGCCGCATCTGCCGTGCGCGCCGTTTCAGACCAGTCACACACGGTGCGCGCGGCCCCTTCCTGGTCTTTCATCTGGTGCAACTGGCCGCGTGTGGCCGCCGTTTCGCCCAGACATGACGACAACACCAAAACCGGCACACTATCGGAATAGGCCTGCCCCAGCGGCGTCATCGTATTGCACAACCCCGGCCCCGTGATCACATAGGCTACACCGGGCCGCCCCGTTGCGCGGGAATAGCCATCGGCCATGAACCCCGCGCCTTGTTCGTGGCGCGCAAGAACGTGGGTGATGCCAGCCTCTTGGATGCCACGATACATTTCCTGATTATGCACACCCGGAATACCAAAAATGACGTCCACACCGCGAGATTTCAGCATATGCGAGATTTGCGCACCCAAAGGACGTGTGGGGGGACGTTCAGGCATCAAACTCTCCAGAATTGCCAAGTAAGCATTGTAAATACAACCATAATTTCAAGCCGCCCGACCAGCATCGCAATGGACAATATCCACTTTGCCGCGTCGTTCAGCCCCGCAAAATTACCTGCCGGCCCGATTTCATTGCCCAATCCGGGGCCGACATTGGCAAGGGCCGTGGCCGCGCCCGAAACGGAGGTGATGAAATCAAGCCCCGTCAGGCCCAAAAGCACCGCAACCACGCCCATCGACACCAGAAATGCGACAAAAAACGCCATGACCGAATTCAACACATCCTCGCTCACGGGCCGTCCGGCATAGCGCGGCGTGAATATCCCATGAGGCGAGTGGATTTTGCGCACCTGCGCCTTGATGGATGCAAACAGCAGTTGATAGCGGAATATCTTGATCGAACAGCTGGTTGATCCGGCGCAGCCACCAATCAACCCAATGAAAAAGAACATCACGACGGCAAATGATCCCCATTGCATATAGTCCGCGCTGGCATATCCCGTGCCGCTAATGATCGACGTAACGTTGAACAATGACTCGCGAAAGGCGATTTCCTCGAACCCGTGAAAGGTGCGCCACAAAAACAGGCTCATAATTAGGACGATCACGGATACGGTGATCAGAAAGGCTCTGATCTGGCTGTCAAGAAACAGCGGCTGCGCCGTGCCGGAAATCAGTTGCACGTAGCGCACGAAGGGCAACGCCGAAAGCACCATGAAAACCGAAGCCACATAATGTGCGCCAGCGCCGAAATGCCCGAACGAATTGTCGTAGTTGGCCATGCCGCCTGTGGAAACTGTGGTCATCGCATGAACCATCGCGTCAAAGGCATTCATGCCCGTCGCGGCATAAGCCAGCGCACATGACAGCGTAATGCCCACATAGATCACGGAGATGCGGCTGGAAATCTCGGTCGCACGGGGCAGGATTTTTCCCATTGTATCAAAGGCTTCAGACTTGAAAATCTGCATCCCACCGACTCGCAATTCGGGCAAAAATACCATCGCCACAACAATGATACCGATCCCGCCAAGCCACTGCAGGATGCCGCGCCACAGCTTGAGCCCGTCAGGCAGTTGATCAAGCCCCACCAGCACGGTCGATCCAGTGGTCGTCAGGCCCGACATCGCCTCGAAAAAGGCATCGGTGAAATTTGCTTCGGTCGCGCCGATCATAAACGGGAGCGAGCCGAACAGCGGCAAGGTAAACCACACCAGTGTCGTCAACATAAACGTCTGGCGGATATTTAGCCCAGATGACACGCCGTTGGCACAAGACAGCGCGATAAAGACGCCGCAAAGCACAGTGATAACAGCACTTTCCAGAAACACATGCCAATGCCCGTTTCCCGCCGCCAGATCAGCAATAAGCGGCGCAAGCATCGTCACCCCAAGGGCCGATACCAGCAAGCCAATAACATATCCCACGGGGCGTAGATCAAACATGGCGCAGGGTTGGCCTGCGCGCGCATTACTGTCAAGCATCTGTGCAATCTGCACGCACTGTTGCGCCCAAGGATGGACGCCAGAAGATATCGTTGATAGATTTGTTAACCAAGCTGGTTCATCTTACGTGTCCAAGGAGATAGCCGTGAAACATCCCTACGAAGACCTGCCCGCGACGGCATTTTGGCGCACGGGTGCGGTGGATGGTGACGCGACGGGTTTTGCAGGTCTTCACCGGCCCAAATTCACCATCACGCCCGACACCAAGGTCGCAACTGCAGGAAGCTGCTTTGCCCAGCACATCGGGCAGGCATTGCGCGGCGCGGGAATCGCTGTCTTGGACGCAGAAGCACGGCCAACGACGATGGATGAAACGATCTGCAGGCGCTTTGGTTATGGGCTGTTTTCGGGGCGCTATGGCAACATCTACACGGCCCGCCAGATGACACAGCTATTGCAGGATGTCGCGCAGGGCACTGTCGATCCGCGGTTTGTGTGGCCCAAGGGCGCTGGATTTGTCGATGCCCTCCGCCCGACAGTTGAACCCGATGGGCTGGCTAGTATCGACGAGGTCTTGTTGCATCGTGCCTATCATCTTGAACGCACAGCACAGATGTTGCGGGTCGCAGATGTTTTTATCTTCACACTCGGCCTGACCGAGGCTTGGGAAGATCTGGAAACCGGGCGCGTCTTTGCGATGTGTCCGGGCACGGTCGCTGGCACGTTTGACGCAGCAAGCCACGCATTTCGCAATTTCACACATGCCGAAATCTTGGCCGATCTGCATGAAATACGCGCTATTTTGCAACGCTTTAACCCCGACATGCAGGTGCTTTTGACAGTGTCACCTGTTCCACTCACCGCCACAGCATCAGGTGATCATGTGATCCCCGCCACGGCCTATTCCAAGGCCGTGCTGCGTGCCGCCGCTGGCGAGGCCGTGATACAGTTCAACGATATGGATTACTTTCCGTCGTTTGAAATCATTACATCACACGTCATGGGCGGCCCGTGGTTTGATGACGGCCAACGCACGGTGCGCCCCGAAGGTGTCGCACGGGTCATGCAACATTTCCTTGCAGCGCACGGATTGTCCGCGCTGCCCCCCGCCGATCAACCGACAAGCCCGCCCGATGGCGACATCAGCGACGATGACGCCGACCTGATCTGCGACGAGCTACTGTTGGACGCGTTTGCAAAATGACCCAGCGCGTTGTTATATTTGGAAATTCGCACATTGCAGCCCTTAAATATGCGCTGCGTGGAACGCCGGATGCATGGCCCGATATGGCGCTGACGTTGGTCGGCGCACACCGCGAGCATTTGATCGGCGTCGCGATCATCGACGGCATTCTGCGCCCCGTTTCAGACGACGCAAAGCGTAACTTCAACAATTTGAATGGCTGCAAGCAGGTCGATCTAAACCAGTTCGACGCCGTCGCGATTTCAGGGTGCGAGGTGACGTTCAATCACGCCTCGGTGCTTTATAAAAACGCGCGCTGGCCTGAATTGCCGTCGATCGTGAAAATGCAAAATCTACCCTCCATGCGCGAGCGTCTGGTGTCGGTCAGCCTGTTTGACACATGTCTGCGCGACGCGCTGGCGAAATCCATTGGCGTGCAGTTTGCCCATAAGATCAAAGCCGCCCAGCCCGATCTGCCGGTGTTTGTTCTTGGTCAACCGCGCGCCTGTCAAAAGGCCCTTGATGGCGGCAATGCGCTGGCCGTCGGGCACCAAAGGATCGTCGACAAAGGGGATACCAGCGTGGTGTCCGCGCGTTTCGACGATATCGCGACGCAGCTTTTGGCCGACATGGGCATCACCTTTCTGGCGCAGCCCGAAAACACCCGCACCGATGATATATTCACGTCAAGCCGCTTTACCCGCGATGCGATGCGGCTTTCGTCAGAAGACAATCTCAAGCAGCCGCAAGACGACGTCTTGCACGCAAATGCCGCCTACGGTGCGGTTGTTTTGTCCCAACTGGGGGCTGCCTTGGTGCGTTAGCCCACGTGGAAAAGCGTCGCGAAAAGCTTGGGATCAAGACTGTCAGCGGCGAATGTATCACCTTCGGTCAACACCGAGACGGCGTCATGGCTATGCAGACTTTCTTGATGGCTGGCCACCACGCGGAAATCGTGAATGCGCTGATCTTGCTGCAATTTTTGGCAAAATAGCCGCGCCGCGTCTTCGACGAAAATCGGGTTAGCCGCGTTTAATTCTGCAAATGCTTGCTCATCCTCGCGCTTGACCATGACTTGGGTTTCGGTCGGCACGGCCAGGCGGCAGATATCAATCAGGTCCTCAAACCACAGACAGGGGGCATCGCGCTCTAATTCGACCGAAATCCGCGCGACTGATCGTTGCGAATGCGGCGTCGCAAGCTGTCCGCGGAACTGGCGCGCATGTTCGGAAAGTTCAAGCGAACACGGGCAGGTGCTGGAATAAACATAGTCCATATGCACGATTTTCTTGGCCACGCCACGCTGTTCAATCAATTCAAGCGCGATGTCGTAGTATTGGAACCCTTGCAGGCCCGACCGCAGACTTTGCACCTGCATCGGAAAGGAAAACCGCATCTGGATACGGGCGTCGAAACTATCCAAATCAGTCTTGTAAGCCTTCAATGCGCGTTCGATTACATCAAAGCTAAAGGTCTCATCCGCATGCTTGTAAAACGTACGCATGATGCGGGACATGTTAATGCCCTTCTTCTCGGCCTCAAGGCTGACAGTGCCTGTCACGCTGGTTTCAAGCGTCAGGTCACCACCATCGCGGGTATGAAACCGGATCGGTAGACGGAAATTTGAAATACCCACATGCTGGATTTGTTGCTGTGCCCCACGGATCAGACTGGCAGGGCCGTTTTGCAAATCGGGCAACATTGCGCGGTAAGCTTCGTCGACCGCAAAATCCTCGGGATAGGCGCGGGCCAGTGCCGGATAATTTGGCAATTCCGACCCCGGAATCAGGCGTGACACCAGTGGATCAAGCGTCGCCACCTCCTCGGCCGTGGCAACAACGGCCCAGCGGCGCAGAAGCGCCAAAGCATCCTCGGCCTCGTCGCGGCTTGGCGTGCGGTCAATATCGGGCTTGTGAAGGTTCATGGCGTCCCCCTTTGGCGCAACACCACTGATCTGGTGATCACGCGACAGTTTTTCAACGAAGTTATTAAGATTACGTCGAAACGCGTCTTTTGGATCAGTCATGAGAGGGGCCTTTCACGCCGGAACCCACAATTTAGCACAAGGGCGTAGGCGCCGCCAATCACACCTTATCAAGTGCTGCCAGCAGATCAGCGATCAAATCCGCAGGATGCTCAAGCCCGACAGACAGACGCACCAACCCCATCGAGATACCCAAGATATCCTTTTGCTCTTGTGGCAGGCGTTGATGGGTGGTCGTGGCCGGATGCGTGACGATCGATTTTGCATCGGCAAAATTGTTGGAAATCGTGAACACCTCAAGCGAGTTGAGGAAGGTGAAACAAGCATCGCGCCCACCGGCAATTTCCAGCGCGAGCACTGTGCCGCCGCTGTCAGCCTGCGATAACGCCAGCGCCTGCTGCGGATGACCCTCATGGGTCGGATAGCGCAGTGATGACAGTTTCGGATGCCCCGCCAAAGCCGCAACAATCTGCTCCGCCGCTGCCGCCTGCGCCCGCACCCGCAAATCCACGGTCTCAAGCGCTTTCAGGTGGGTCCAGGCCGTAAACGGGTTCATCGCCCCGCCGGTGTGCTTGACGTAGGTTTCAATCGGACCACGGATCAAGTCACGCGATCCACAAATCGCCCCGCCCAGCATCCGGCCCTGCCCGTCGATATGTTTAGTCGTGGAAATAAGCGCCAGATCAGCCCCGCAGTCACGGGCATAGGAATAAACCGGCGTGGCCATCGCATCATCTGCCAAAACCAGCGCACCCACCTTATGGGCCGCCTGCACCACATGGCGCATATCAACAACTTCGAGCGTCGGATTAGAGATGCTTTCAAAAAACACGATCCGCGTATCGGCACGAATAGCCGCGTCCCACGCCGCATTATCGGTGCCATCCACAAGCGTGATCTCGACGCCATATCGCGCCAAAACTTCCTCAAGCACATAAAGACACGAGCCGAACAAAGCGCGCGACGACACAACGTGATCGCCCGCCTTCAGCAGCGCCATCAACGCGCCACTGACCGCCGACATGCCGGAATTGCAGGCAAAGCAATCTTCGTAGCCCAGCAATGCGGCCAAGCGGTCCTCGAACATGCGCACGGTGGGGTTGCCATAGCGGGCGTAGATAAATTCATCGTCACCCGCATTCAGGAACCGCGCCTCGGCATCCTCGGCGCTGTCATAGACAAATCCTTGGGTAAGAAAAATCGCCTCGCTCAGCTCGCCATATTGACTGCGCCGCGATCCGTGATGCACCGCCTTGGTGCGCTTGTCCCAGTCTGCCATGTATGCCCCTCTGACACATAATACCCGGGCACAAAAAAACCCGACACCGGCGCAGGTATCGGGCTGTTCATCCCTCACCCTTTTAGCGGCTTGTTTAAAGTGGCCCGCAATCCGGTAAAAAAATCGCTACACCGCGTCATTACGCCCAGCGCAGCTTGGGGTCAAGAACACCAAATTTCTTCTGTTCTTGAAACTCCCGCCAGAGGCGCATCTGTCAAAGTGGGCAAACGCTTATGGCTCGGGCTCTTCTTCGATCAGGAAATGCTGCAGCACGTAAATCTGCGACCACATGAAAACGATCAGGGCAACCGGAAAGGCAAAGGTCTCGAGCGTGACCCATGTGGCCTCGCTTTGGGTGCGCCAAATCACTTCGTTTGCGACAGCCATCCCAAGGAACATCCAGACGATCCGGCGGGTGAATATCATCCAGCCTTCCATCTCCATGGGCAGGAATTCCCCCATGACATATTCCAGAAACGAGCGTCCGCGGAGCAAGCCAAACCCAAGGATCGCAGCAAAAAAGCCGTAGACGATCGTGGTTTTCATCTTGAAAAACGTCTCGTCGTTGAACCACGCCGTCAGCCCGCCGAAAAAAATCACCATAAAGGCGGTAAACACCTGCATGCGGCTGATCTTTTTGGTCAAATACCACAGCACGCCCATGGCCCCCAGCAACAGCGGGATCAACAGCAGTGCGGCGACGACAAATCCACTGTAGTCAACACCTTGAAATGAATACGTCCCGTCTTTGATGCGCAGGTAGACGATAAAAAAGATAATCGTCGGCCCAAATTCCAAGACCTGCTTCAAGATCGGATTGATTTTTTGTTCTACCATAATGCCTCTCTAACCGCCCATTTCCACAATAACAGCCCCCAAAGCGATCATCCCCATCAGTGCCAATCGCCGTGGGCCTACTTTTTCGCCCAAGATGAACCAGCCGATCAAGGCCGCAAACACCGTTGAAGTTTCGCGCAACACTGCCGCTTCGCCGACTTTGTCCAACCGTGTGGCGAGCATGACGCCGCCGAAACTCAGCCATGCGATGAATGCGCCTGCAGCCCCGCGCCGGATCAGTGACCCCATGCCACCGGGCACGCCATAGCGGCGGATCCGCACGTAGGCGATCAGTGGAAAATCCAGTGCGGTGATAAAGAAAAACCACGCAAGAAACGTAAACGGATTGGCCGAACTGCGAATGCCCCAAGCATCGTAAACCGTGTAGAACGCCACCAGCAATCCACCGACCAACGCCCACATCAGCCCAATCTGCAAACCGCGTCGATCCAGCGTTTCTTCGCCCAGATTGCGCAGTGCCAACAACATCATACCCGCCGAAAGGCAGAGCACGCCAATCCATTGCAGGGGGGTAAAATGCTCTTGAAATAACAGTGATGCGGCCAGCACGGTCACCAGCGGCCCTGTGCCGCGAATGACCGGATAAACCACCGTGTAGGCGGCCCGTTCATAGGCCAGTGCGACGCTCATCTTATAGCCAAAGTGTATGAATATTGCGCCGCCCAAAATCGCAAATGTCTGCAAATTCGGCCAAGGCACCAGAAACAGCGCGACGGGTGCGGAAATCACCACCAGCCAGCCATCAATTGACCCGCGCATCAGCCACGGGTCATGTTTGCCCTTTTGCAGCGCGCCAAACGCCGCATGTGCCACCGCAGACATCAGCGCCAGGGCCGTGGCCAGTTGCGCGCCCTGCGGCGTGCCCGCGATACTGACCAGCCAATCACCCATGTTATGTTAGTCCGCCTGCCCTGTGGACGGCGACCAATCAGCCCCCAGCGTCATGCCATCAAGCAAAACCTCAAGCCCGCCGTTTTCGACTGTATCGACCCATTCCAGCGCCGCGAATACGCCAACCTGCATCAATCCAAAGCCGGTCTCGGAATTCACAGACATCGCAAAGGTTCCACGCGGGTTGGGCAACTCTCCGGCAAAGCCTGTCAGCTCGGCGCGGCTCGCGTTATCGACAAACCCTTGCGGCAGTTGCGAAATCAGATCAAACGCCGCGCGACGTTGCATATCAGGGTTGCCGCGCATTGCCAGATCACCGCCAAACCCGAACGGGTTTTCATGTTCGCCTGTCAGCGTCATCTCGAACAACCCTGCCTTGAACACGACCGACCCCATGCTGACCTGCATCATCGAGAGCGACGACAAAAACAACCGCTCAAATACCATTGATCCCGCGATCACATCCCCTGCATCCGACGCAAGTTCGGCCCGTTCGACGATCAGCTGCCCCGCTTGGGGCATTTGGCGCAGGGTCGCTGAAAACGTGAGCGGCGGGCGCGATGTGTTGATATCACTGCCCACCATCGCGCCAGGATCAATCCCCGTGATGGCAAATTCCAATGCCAGCGGCGGGATGCCATCGTTGACAAAGCGCGCCATATCTTCGGCCTGCCATTGCATCTCGTCAAAGCGCGAGCGGCGAAACGCCGGATCACTGCCGCGCACCGCGCACCAGCCCTGCGGCGTCACCCGCACGCTTGCATCTTCTCGGCGATCGCCCTGGTCGCCTTCGTTCATCAGCAGATTGAACGCTTCCCATGACGCCGCGCAATCAGCCTGCGTCATCCGCTCAAAGGCGCCCGCCTGCGTGGCGGCCAAGAGTGCGGCGATGATGACAAACGTCTTCACGCGTCCAGACCCGTCAAAGCTGCGGCAAACTCCTGGGGATCAAACGGTGCGAGATCATCAATCTGTTCCCCCACACCAATCGCATGGATTGGCAGGCCAAATTTGTCGGCCAGCGCGACCAGCACGCCGCCCTTGGCCGTGCCGTCAAGTTTGGTCATCACAAGGCCGCTGACGTCTGCCAATTCCTGAAAAACCTTCACTTGGTTCAGCGCGTTCTGCCCCGTGGTCGCATCCAGCACCAACAACGTATTGTGCGGCGCGTCGGGGTCCTTTTTTCGAATGACGCGTACAATTTTGGACAGCTCTTCCATCAGATCGGCACGATTTTGCAACCGCCCCGCCGTGTCGATCATCAACAAGTCCACACCGTCTGCCGCCGATTTTTCCATCGCGTCCCACGCAAGGCTGGCCGGATCAGAGCCTTCGGGTGCCGTCAGCACGGGCACACCGGCGCGTTCACCCCAAACTTGCAATTGTTCGACGGCGGCAGCGCGAAATGTGTCACCTGCGGCGATCACCACAGATTTGCCAGCCGCACGAAACTGACTGGCCAATTTGCCAATCGTTGTGGTCTTGCCTGACCCGTTGACACCGACCACCAGAACCACTTGTGGTTTCTTGGGATAAAGCGGCATCGGGCGCGCCACAGGTTCCATGATGCGAGTGATTTCAGCAGCAAGTAACTCTTTGATTTCGTGCACAGAAAGCTTCTTGCCAAAGCGTCCTTCGGCCATATTCGCCGTCACCCGCAGGGCCGTGTCCACGCCCATATCCGTGCTGATCAACAGTTCCTCAATGCGCTCAAGCATGTCGTCATCAAGCTCGCGCCGCACGACAGTTTTCTTGTCGCCACGCCCCAAAAGCCGACCGATGAGTCCCGCCTTCTGGGCGGGTTCGTCAGTGCCCTCTTGCAAAATATCCGCTACCGGGACCGCGACCACACTAGCTTGCAGCGCGGGTTCGGGTTCGGGTTCCACAACTGGCTCAGGCCGCGCCTCCGGCACCGGTTCAGGCTCGGGCACTGGTTCGGGTTCGGGTGACGCCGGTTCAGGATCGGCCACCGCGTCAGGCATTTCTTCAACTACTTTGGGTACTGCTTCAGGATCGGGCGTGGGTTCCAGCTCGGGCGCTGCTTCAGGCTCAACCGCAACCGGCGCGACCACATCGGCGATAACTTCTTCTTCACCCCCATCGCCGACGATGGCATCCAGGCCCTCATCGATCTTGGAGGACGACTTGAACAGCTTGCTCTTGAGCTTTTTGAAAAAGGACATGCGACCCCTTGCGACCTTTTGGACTGACATTGCCCATTCCACCTAATCCCCCCGTGGCGGATTTGGAAGCCTAGGCCAGCGCAAATACCCAGCAAAACAGCGCCTGCGCGCTCCAATACGTCAACCAAACAGCATAGGGCGTGCGTTTCGGGGCCGCGTGGTCTTGTAGGATCAGGAACAATTCAGCGGCCAGAACCGCGTCAGACACGATGAAAAGCAACGCCGCCAGCATTGCCAACCCAACTACGGGTAGCGCCAAAGCGGCAAACCCCATCGCCGTGATGATACAAAGATAGATCATCACAGGCCAGCGCGACTCCCCCGTGCTTGGCCATAGTAACCACGCCATCGTGGCCGCAAAACAGATCAGGATCAGTGCCACCAAGGCCCGCCACCCTGTAAAAATCAACGCAACATCATGCCCGATAACATCTTGTAACAGAACAACATATGCAAGATGGGCAAGCGCAAATGCCGCGACCCCACCTAGAAACCAGTTCTCGCTGTGGCGCGACAGACAGAAATCACCCGCCGCCCCAAGCGCAAGTGCCGCAACCAGCCAGATCGGCCCACCTGCACTCCAGGCCGCCACGGCAAGCAAAGCAACCGCCGCCGTCTTGAACACCGACTTAGACCAGCTTGGGCCATGCACACAAAATCGCAGCAAAAACACCAGCGACAATAGCCCCGCTGCGCCAAATACGATCCCTACCATGTCCGGTTTCCCTGCTTTTACGGCAGCTGACCCTAGGCCCGCCATTTCTACGTGCTATACCATGGCCCAACGCCAAATGAGAGGGCCGCAATGACGCGCCAGATGATCCTTTTTGCTCTGGTCACGCTGACAGCACCTGCGCTGATCGGTGCCGCCGCACTTTGGGGCGGCTGGTGGGCGGTGGCGGCATTTGCCTTTCTTACGGCGATCGCGGCAACAATGGACGAATTCGTCAGCGTTGCGACCGCGCCGGGCGGCGAAGATCGCGAATTCCCCGAGGCAGACACCCTTTCGGTCGTGCTGGCGCTGGCGCATTTCGCTCTGCTGGCGCTGATGATTGCCGCTCTTACCGGCACATGGTTGTCGCCGCTGGAAAAACTGGCAGGTTTTGCAGCCGCCGGGCTGTTTTTTGGCCAAGTCAGCAATTCCAACGCGCATGAACTGATACACCATTCGTCACGTTTCCTGCATCACCTTGGCATGTGGGTCTATATTTCGGTGCTGTTCGGGCATCACACGTCGGCGCATCCGTTGGTGCATCATGTCCATGTTGCGACCCGCGCCGATCCCAGCAGTGCGCGACGTGGTGAAAGCCTTTACGTGTTCATCCCGCGGGCTTGGCGCGGATCGTTTCGCCTTGGCGCGCGGGCCGAAACCGCGCGGCTGGCCCGCGCAGGTAAGCCCCGTTGGCAACACCCCTATGTAACCTATCTTGGCGGCGCTGCGTTGATATTGGCCCTAGCGGCGATGATTGGCGGCCCATGGGGCATCCCTGCCCTGCTCGCGCTGGCAGGTTTCGCGCAATCGCAACTACTCTTGTCCGATTATGTGCAGCACTACGGCTTAACGCGGGAGGTCGGCGAAAACGGCAAACCCCTCCCCGTGGCAGCGCGCCATTCGTGGAATACGCCGCATTGGTTTTCATCCGCGCTTATGCTGAACGCCCCGCGCCATTCTGATCACCACGCCCATCCCGCCCGGCCCTTTCCGGCGCTGACACTGCAGATCGACGCGCCGATGTTACCGCGATCCTTGCCGGTAATGGCTTTCGTGGCACTTTACCCGCGCTTGTGGCGGCGGATCATGGATCCGCGCGCCGAGATTTGGGCGGCAAAGCCATGATGCGGATTGCGGCCCTGTTGCTGCTGCTTGCCGCGTCCGCCTTAGCACAAACGCCAATGACGGCCGAGGAATTCGCGGCCCTCGTTACCGGAAATACCCTGACCTATGCCCAAAACGGCGAGCCTTACGGCATTGAATACTATGGCGAAAACCGCCGCGTTATCTGGTCGTTTCTGGACGGGAAATGTCAGAATGGACGCTGGTATCAAGACGGTGCAAACATCTGCTTCATCTATGATTTCGACCCCGACCCACAATACTGGCGGTTCTATGACGACCCCCAAGGGCTGCGCGCGGTGTTTGCGACTGACCCTACCAACACCGCACTTTATCAGGTCGAGAACGGCGATCTTGCCCTGATCTGCGACAACCTTGGCGTCTAAAACAGGTTGCCCTGATCGGGAGGCGCGTCCTTTTTCGCCTTGATTGGTTTCGGTGTCTTGCCCGATAAATCATAGCGTCCGTCGGCAAATTCGATCTCGATTGTGCTTGCCTGCGTGGCCGCCTTAACGCCCGTCACCACATCACCATCACCGCGTACAACCGCATAGCCCCGCTTAAGGGTTTCGCGATAGCCCAGCGTTTCACGCAACCGATCCAGAGCATCAAGCCGCGTGCGGCGACCGTGTTCTTGGGCGGTACCTGCGCGGGCCAACCGCCCTGTCCAATTGTCCAGCGCTTCGGCCCGTTGCGTCATCATCTGCGTTACACCATCGGCGCGCAATCTCGGGGCAAGGCGCGTAAATTCCCGCAGTCTTTCCCGCACCACGCGCCCCAACGCTGGTGCCAACCGCGCACCCTGCGCGCCCGCCTGTTCACGCGCACGATCCAACCGCGCCGCCAAAAGCGCCGGCCGCAGAGACCCTGTGACTTGCGTCAATCGCAGCCCACGCTTTTGCACCACACCCCGCAGGGCCACGTCCAGTTTTTCATCCCAATAATCAAGACGTTGACGCGCTTGTTCCACCAACATATCCGGTTTGGGCAAGGCACGGTTCAGGTCGCGCAACCGCTGACCCCGTGCCGCAATCCCACCCGTCAGCGCACGGGTAAGGCGCGCCTCTTGATCACCGACCCAAGCAAGCAATTCCATCCGCACAGGCACGGCCAGTTCCGCCGCCGCCGTAGGGGTCGGCGCGCGCTTGTCACTGACATAATCAATTAGGGTCGTGTCTGTTTCATGCCCCACAGCGGAAATCAGCGGAATACCGGACGCGGCAACAGCACGGACTACGATTTCCTCGTTAAAGCCCCACAAGTCCTCGATTGACCCGCCACCGCGCGCAACAATCAACAAATCAGGCCTTGGCAGGCTCCCGCCAACGGTCATTGCATTGAAACCCGCGATTGCACGGGCAACATCGGGCGCACATTGCTGGCCCTGCACGGCCACTGGCCAGACCAAGACCTTGCGCGGAAAACGATCCCGCAAGCGGTGCAGAATATCGCGAATGACCGCGCCGCTCGGCGATGTAATCACGCCAATCACATCGGGCAGATAAGGCAAGGCGCTCTTGCGCTCAGCCGCAAACAACCCCTCCGCTTCAAGCGCCTTCTTGCGTTTGTCCAGCATCGCCATCAACGCACCAACACCCGCAGGCGCGATGTCTTCGATGATCATCTGGTATTTTGATTGGCCGGGGAATGTGGTCAGCTTGCCGGTGGCGACAACTTCCATCCCTTCCTCGGGCTGTGTCAACAACCCCTCCGCGCGCCCCTTCCAGATGATGCCAGAAAGCACCGCGCGGTCATCCTTCAGGTCTAGATACACATGCCCCGACCGCGGTCGCGACACACGCCCAACTTCGCCTTTGACACGCACAAAGCCAAACTCGCCCTCGATGCTGCGCTTCACCGCACCCGAAATCTCGGACACGGTGAATTCAGGCGCGTTGCCTGCCTGTTCAGGATCGTCGATCAAGTCCATCTGTCACCTTGTGCTGCTTTGCGCGCAACCTTAGAACGCCCATCAAGCAAGTAAAAGCGGGGGCATCCATGAACATCCTGATTTTGGGCGGCGGCGGGCGAGAACACAGCCTTGCATGGGCCGTGAAACAGAACCCGAAATGCGACCGCCTGATCGTCGCGCCAGGAAATGCAGGGATCGCCCAGATCGCCGACTGCGCCGATATCGACATTCTTGACGGGGACGCCGTCGCGACGTTTGCCGCCGAGAACGCCGTTGATTTTGTCATTATCGGACCAGAAGCCCCGCTTGCCGCCGGTGTCGCCGACCGCCTGCGCGATGCCGGCCTTACAGTTTTCGGGCCCTCGGCAGCCGCAGCACAGCTTGAATCGTCCAAATACTTTACAAAATCTATCTGCGACGCCGCCAATGCCCCCACGGCCAGCTATGCGCGATTTGCGCAAGCCGGCCCCGCGCGCGCCTATGTGCAAGAGCACGGCGCACCCATCGTCATCAAGGCTGACGGGCTGGCCGCAGGCAAAGGCGTGGTCGTGGCAATGGACAGCGCCACAGCACTGACCGCCATCGACGACATGTTCGGCGGCGAATTTGGGCAAGCCGGCGCAGAAGTCGTAATCGAGGAGTTCATGGAGGGCGAAGAGGCCTCGTTCTTTATCCTGTGCGACGGGCAAACCGCCCTGCCAATCGGAACCGCCCAAGACCACAAACGCGCCTATGATGGCGACCAAGGGCCAAACACCGGCGGCATGGGCGCCTATTCTCCCGCGCCGGTCCTGACTGACGCAATTGCCGCCAAAGCCATGGCCGAAATCGTCAATCCGACGCTTGCGGAAATGACGCGCCGCGGCACGCCCTACCATGGCATCCTTTATGCGGGCCTCATGATCAAAGACGGCCAGCCACGTCTTGTGGAATATAACTGCCGATTTGGCGATCCCGAATGTCAGGTGTTGATGATGCGGCTCGGCGCGCAGGCCCTTGATCTGATGCTCGCCTGCGCCCAAAACCGGCTGTCAGACATGCAAGTCAACTGGGCCGATGATCACGCGTTAAGCGTGGTCATGGCCGCGAACGGCTACCCCGGATCTTACGAAAAAGGCAGCGTGATCAACGGGCTGGATTCTCTCCCCGAAGATTCGCACCATATGGCGTTCCACGCTGGCACAGCCGAAAAAGACGGCCAGATCACCGCCACAGGCGGGCGTGTTTTGAACATCACCGCACGCGGTAACACACTGCAACAGGCCCACGCCCGCGCTTATGCGATGATCGACCAAATCGACTGGCCCGAAGGGTTCAACCGCACCGACATCGGCTGGCGCGCGCTCTAACTTCTTCTGTTTCCAAATCCTCCCGCCGGAGGCTCCGCCCCATCAACCTGCACAGACCCCGTTCAGGCGGGCTCGCCCTGCAAAACATGCCATAATAACAGCAAAAGCCGCGCACTTGGCGCGGCTTTTTCATTTTCCATCTCGATAGCTTAGGCTGCGCGGCTGATCAGAACATCGCCGATCTCTTTAGCAGCATCGCCCTCGTCGCCATTGCCAACAGCGGCAATCTCGCGGGTCAGACGTTCCAATGCCGCTTCATAAAGCTGACGCTCGGAATAGCTCTGCTCGCGCTGATCATCCGCACGGTGCAAATCGCGCACAACTTCTGCAATCGCGATCAGGTCACCGGAATTGATCTTTTGCTCATATTCCTGCGCACGGCGCGACCACATGGCCTTTTTGACTTTGGCCTTCCCCTTAAGAGTCTTCATCGCGTCAGCCACGATATCGGGCGAAGACAGCCCGCGCATGCCGACTTCGGTCGCTTTGTTTGTGGGAACGCGCAGGGTCATCTTGTCTTTTTCAAACGCGATGACGAACAATTCCAGTTCAAAACCGGCGACTTCGTCTTTCTCAATTGACACAACCTTGCCAACCCCATGCGCCGGATAAACGACGAAATCATTGGGCCGGAATTCATATTTCTTCGACTTGCTCATGGGCATCCTTCTAGGGCGATCGTTTCAAAGCCGACAAAAAACCCGCGAGTGACATCGTCACAAGCAGGCAAGTCGGTCTTGGATATGATCAATAAACGTGCGGCATTAAGGGAATCATATCACAAAAACGCCCCCAACAAAAGTGCCGCAGTGCATCTGCTACAATTCATGCAGAAATCCTTGGGGCTTACTCTACATATTTGTCTTCACTGCGCCTTAACTGTTACTCGGCGAATCACTATTCGCCTTCGCCTGGCGCTTCCGAGAACAGCTTGATCTTATCAGGCTTGCCATCCATGCTGTCAGCACCCGGAAGCGGGTCTTTCTTGGTGATTATGACCGGCCACATTTCTGAATACTTGCCGTTAAATTCGACCCATTTTTCCATGTCAGGCTCAGTGTCGGGGCGGATCGCGTCGGCAGGGCATTCGGGCTCGCACACGCCGCAATCGATACATTCGTCAGGATGGATCACCAGCATATTCTCACCCTCGTAGAAGCAATCCACGGGGCAGACTTCGACGCAGTCTGTGTATTTGCAGGCGATGCAATTGTCGTTGACGATATAGGTCATTGGGCGTCCATCTTTTGTGCGTGCCGCCTAGCTAATCCAGACGCCGCCCTCATTCAAGACTGGATGACCCAATGTCGCGCTTCTGGGCGGCAAGGGTTGCGCGCTCTTTGCGGTTTGGGCGTCCCTTGCCTTCAAATCGTGGGTTCGGGGACCGGGCGTTCTGCTTTTTCACCAAATCGACCACCGGAACGGGCGACAGATCTTCGTATAGCGCTTGCGCCTCTGATGCCGGCCCGCGCCGCGCTCCGATCGCTACGATTTTCACCACCTTGACCTCGTGCTCTTTAGCAAAGGTCAGCACGTCACCCGCCCCAACCATCCGCGAAGGTCTACTCACATGCGTGCCATCGACGCGCACCTTGCCAGCGGCAACGGTTTTTGTAGCCAGTCCGCGCGTCTTAAAGAATCGCGCGTGCCACAGCCATTTGTCGATCCGGACTGTCGGGCGTTGATCGCTCAATCGGCTTTGAAGCCCGACAGGGCGGCGGCGAAGGGGTTATCTGGGTCGATCTTCTTTTCCGGCTTGGGTGGGCGCGCTGACACCGCTTGCGGGCCGCGATTTTGCGGTTTGCCTTTGCCACGTGCTTGGCCATCGGGCTTACCTTTGGCGCGCGGTTTGCCGTCGCCTTGCGGGCGGCGACCCTGATTACGCGGCGCGCGGGCACCCCATGTGAAGGTATAAAACGCTTCGGTTTCGGGGGCTACTTCGGCGACGGCATCGGTCTGCGGCACCTCAACGGGCGTCGCATCCGGCACTTCGGCTTGGGTTTCATCCGGGGTCTCGTCAGGCACAATCGGTGCTTCGGCCGGTGCCTCAACAGGTGGTTCCTGCGGCGTCTCGGCAGGCGTCTCTTTGGGCTCCTGCGCAACTTTCACCTTGGCACGTTCGCCCTTGTCGGCGGCATATCCCAAGCCCTGCATCAGGTCGGTAAACTGCTCAAGCGTCATGCCGGTGATCGACAGCATATCGGGTTTGGCCTCAAAGCCCGCACGGCTGTTTTCAGCGCGCAACATATCGGCCAGCCGTTCCAGCATATCAATGCGGATCGCCCGTTCGCCCGCAGCGCGGTATCCCGCCATGGCATAGTATCCGGCCACCGCATCTTTGACCGCCGGTACAGTCACAAGACCGGGTGGGGGGCTTTCCGGAAATTCTTGCAGATCGGTGACAAGGCTCCACAAAACAAGGCGCAGACGGGTCGGCGCTGGTTTCAACAGCAGCGGCATAAAGATCGTGAACTGACCAAAGCGGATGCCATGTTTGCGCAGCGCACCACGCGCATCCTGATCCAGTGCTTTGACCTCGTCGGTCACGTCACCACGGGGCAAAATACCAAAGCCTTCGATCATCCGGAACGCGAACCCGCGCGCCAGACCAGACAGGGTTTCGTCCCGTTGCAGGTTCAACATTGGCTCGAATGCAGTAGCAACTTTGCGGTCGATAAAGTGCTGCAAACGGCGCTGCACTTTGGTCGCGACATCTGCGCCCGCTTCGTCATCGACAAAGGCTTTCACACTCGGTTTCAGCGGATCAGCACCGGCAACCAGTTTACCAACGGCTTCGGTGCCCCACATCAATCCACCTTGTTCGGTAAAATCAATTTCGGTGTCGGGCGCGTTATAAAAACGGTCCGCGCGCAGATGGAAATGCGGTGCAAGCGCCTGTTCAGAAGCTTGGCGCAGGGTTTTCGCCTCGTCGGGGCTGCCAGATTTATCCTGACGGAACCGGAAACCTTCAAGCCGCCCGACGTATTCGCCCTCGACGCTCACTTCACCTTTATCATTCACCTCGGCCACAAGGCTCTCCTTCTGCTTGAGCCGGCGAAGCAAGACAGATGTCCGCCGGTCCACAAATCGTTGGGTCAGCGCCCCGTGCAGGGCATCCGACAGGCGGTCTTCTACAGCGCGCGTCGCCTCTCGCCAATGGGATTCGTCCGCGACCCAGCCTTTGCGTTGCGCCACGTAGGTCCATGTGCGGATATATGCCAACCGTTTGGACAGCGTATCAATGTCGCCGTCACTGCGATCAATGCCTTTCACCTGCCGCGCCAACCAGTCATCAGGCACGCGGCCCGACTGGTGCAGGAAGTTGTAAATCTGGGTCAGAAGGCCCGCATGTTCGCCGCGACTGATGCCGCGAAAATCGGGCACCCGGCAGACATCCCACAGCAGTTTCACCGACGGTCCGTCACCGGCGCGCGCGCGCACCTCCGCATCATTGCCCAGAGCCTTGAGTGCCGCAAGATCATCGCTTTCACGCACCCGCGCGAGAAAATCATCATCCGTGCGCATCTCCAACGTCTGGATCAGCCGGTCTACAGACCCGAATTGCAGCCGCGTGTTGCGCCATTGCAGTTTTTGCACAGGGCGAAACTGGTGGTTGGTGATCGCGTCAATCACATGTTGGTCAGGCTCCATCGCCTCGCCTGTAACGCCAAACGACCCGTGCGACATATGCCGCCCCGCGCGCCCTGCAATCTGCGCCAGTTCTTCGGGCGCTAGCGGGCGCATCCGCCGTCCGTCAAATTTGCTCAGAGATGAAAAGGCCACATGGTTGATATCAAGGTTCAGTCCCATGCCGATGGCGTCCGTGGCCACCAGATAATCGACATCGCCGTTTTGGTACATTTCAACCTGCGCATTGCGCGTGCGCGGGCTAAGCGCGCCCATCACAACGGCGGCCCCACCCTTTTGGCGGCGCAGCAGTTCGGCGATCGCATAGACGTTATCAACCGAAAACCCGACAATTGCCGCGCGGCCCGGCATCCGGCTTATCTTTTTGGAACCTGCGTAGGTAAGCGTCGACAATCGCTCGCGGTGGATAAATTCGGCCTCGGGGACCATCGCCGCGATCGCGTGGCGCATTGTGTCTGCGCCCAAGAACAGCGTTTCGTGCAAGCCGCGTGCGTGCAACAGTCGGTCGGTAAACACATGCCCACGTTCCAAATCAGCACAGAGCTGGATTTCGTCGATCGCTAGAAAATCACAGCCCAACCCCTCGGGCATCGCCTCGACTGTGCAAACCCAATAGGCGGCGCGCGGTGGCACGATACGCTCCTCGCCCGTGACCAGTGCGACGACCGATGGACCACGCAACGCGACGATACGGTCATAGACCTCGCGCGCTAACAACCGCAGCGGCAGGCCGATCACACCTGTGCGATAGGCCAACATCCGTTCGATTGCATAATGGGTTTTGCCGGTATTGGTCGGGCCAAGGACGGCCACGATCCGGGCTTGATTGCTCATACTTGCCCCTGAACAAGCGCTTTACAGCGCCTGCCCTTCGTATTTCGACTCAAGCCGTGCAATCGCTTCGGCCACTTCTGTTGCCATCGGATGCAGCGCCTGCACAAGGCGGTATACCTCAAGCGCGTCATCTTCGCGGCCAATCTCTTCGAGCATAATGCCAAAGCCGCGCAAGGCACCGAAATGGCGCGGGTTCAGCACAATGGCCTGACGCAAATCGTCAATCGAGGGTCCGTACATGCCCAGCGCATGAAAGGCCAAGGCGCGCGCATTGTAAGCCGTGGCAAAATCGGGTGCGTGATCGATAAGGGCTGTAAAATGCTCAAGAGCCGCGTCAGGTTCGCCTGCGGCAATTGCATCTTGCCCCCGCTTGAGCAGCAAATCCATTGCCGGTGATCCGCTTTTGCCCCACTCTTCGTAGATGCGATCTTCAATCCATTGGAATGTGGACTCATCGGCTTGTTTTAATTGATCAAACAGCTCGTCCAGACGCGCGTCATCAGCAACCGCAGGTAAGGAAACCCAGACTACCAAAGCGAATGCCGTAACGATACGTTTGAAGCTATGCGTTATCATGCCCATAGTGCGAATGTAACGCACCCAGCGCCCGTTACCAGAGGGGCGACGGGCAAACCGACAAAGGATGACAGAAAAATGAGCGATGTTGTGACCCAAGCCGTAGCGGCCTTGAATGAAAAGATGGGCGGCGCTGGCTTTGATGGAACCGCAAAATTTACGATCAACGACGAAGGCAGCATCATCATTGACGGTGACGGTGCCCGCGCAGGCGACGATGATGCCGACGTGACGCTTTCGGCCAGCGCCGAAACATTCCAAGCGATTCTCGAGGGTGAACAGAACGCCACCGCCGCCTTCATGACGGGTAACTTGTCGGTTGATGGCGACATGGGGCTGGCAATGAAACTCGCCGGCGTTTTGGCGTAACCACCATGGAGCAGGCACCCTTCTTTGCAGATATCGCGGATGGCCCAGACGGCGGCGTAGCTCATTGGCTACGCTGCGCTGACGGACACCGCATTCGTGTGGGCCACTGGTCCCTGAAATCAGCCAAAGGGACGGTCCTGCTTTTCCCCGGACGCACCGAATACATCGAAAAATATGGCCGCGCAGCGCGTGATCTTGCGCAGCGCGGTTATGCAACACTGACGATTGACTGGCGCGGCCAAGGCATTGCCGACCGCGTGCACGACAATCCTGCCGTGGGGCATGTGGGCCGCTTTGAAGACTACCAGCTTGATGTGCAAGCCGCCGTCGCCCACGCCCGCCAATTGGGCCTGCCCGAACCGTTCCACCTGATCGGCCACTCCATGGGTGGCTGCATCGGTCTACGCTCGCTTTACGAAGACCTGCCCGTTGCCAGTGCGTGCTTTTCTGCGCCGATGTGGGGCATCCAGATGGCAACAGCACTGCGCCCGCTGGCATGGGGCCTCTCCACCGTCAGCCGCCCCCTTGGCTTCAGCAACGCCTTCGCGCCAGGGCAAGTCTCGGAAAGCTATATCGAACGGGTAGACTTCAGCGAAAACACCCTGACATCCGATCCCAACATGTTTGCCTACATGAAGGCACAACTTATCGCCCACCCCGAATTCTCGCTTGGCGGGGCATCCTTGCACTGGCTCAACGAATCTTTGCGTGAAATGCGCGGATTGTCACAGCGCGCCGCACCGAAACTGCCCTGCATAACCTTCCTTGGCAGCGAGGAATCCATCGTCGACCCGACCCGCATTCACCAACGCATGCGCAAATGGGCCCACGGCGAATTGGTAGTGATCCCTAATGCACGCCACGAAGTGATGATGGAAAAAACTGCCACACGGCAAATTGTGTTCGACAAAACCTGCGCACATTTTGACGCGCAAACGGCGCCCGTCAGCTAATCTTAGCCCCTCATCTTGCCCAAAATATCCCCGCCGGAGGCTCCGGTGGTTTCAACCCGTGCGCGGCTCACCTATGTATGTGTAAACCATGCAAATGAGGCAGCACATGAAAACTCCGACCTATGACGCGACTGCATCCGGCGCCAACGCCTTTGGCGACCTGCCCGAGTGGGATCTGAGCGACCTTTACGCCGCCACGGACGCCCCCGAGTTGAAACGCGACATGGACTGGATCGAACAGGCCTGCCTCGATTTCGCCCGCGATTTCGAAGGGAAACTGGCTGACCTTGATGCCGACGACCTTCTTGAAGCCGTGCTGCGGTACGAAAAAATCGACGTGATCGCGGGGCGGCTCATGTCGTTCGCGGGTCTGCGCTATTATCAGGCCACCACCGACGCCGAGCGCGCAAAATTCATGTCTGACATGCAAGATAAGATCACCGCTTATACAACGCCGATGGTGTTTTACGGCCTTGAATTTAACCGCCTCGAAGACGCGCACGTCGATGCACGCCTCTCTGAAAACGCTGATCTTGCGCGCTACAAGCCGGTCTTTGATCGGATGCGCGCGATGCGCCCCTATCAGCTTTCCGACGAACTTGAGAAATTCCTGCACGATCAATCTACCGTGGGCGCCGCCGCATGGAACCGCCTGTTTGATGAAACCATAGCAGCGCTAACGTTCGATCTGGACGGCGAAGAGCTGAACATCGAAGGCGCGTTGAACCTGCTGACCGAACAAGACCGCAGCAAACGCGAAGCCGCGATGCGCGAAATTGCCCGCGTTTTTGGCGAACACCTGCCGACCTTCGCGCGCGTGCACAACACGCTGGCCAAGGAAAAAGAGATCGAGGATCGCTGGCGCGGCATGCCAACACCGCAAACCGGCCGCCACCTTGCCAACCACGTCGAACCCGAAGTCGTCGAGGCATTGCGCAACGCCGTTGTCGCCGCCTATCCACGCCTGTCGCACCGATATTATGCCTTGAAAGCCAAGTGGTTAGGTCTTGACACGATGCAGGTCTGGGACCGTAACGCGCCCCTTCCGATGGAAAGCGAACGACTTGTGGATTGGGACGAAGCCCGCGCCACGGTCATGTCAGCCTACGGCGCGTTTGATCCGCGCATGGCCGAATTGGCGCGGCCGTTCTTTGACAAAGGCTGGATCGACGCAGGCGTGAAACCGGGCAAGGCACCGGGCGCATTTGCGCACCCCACCGTGACCACCGTGCACCCCTACGTGATGCTTAACTACATGGGCAAACCGCGTGACGTGATGACGCTGGCGCATGAGCTGGGCCACGGTGTGCATCAGGTTCTGGCTGCAGGTCAGGGCGAATTGCTGTCCTCAACACCGCTCACATTGGCCGAAACTGCCTCGGTGTTCGGTGAAATGCTCACTTTCCGCGAATTGCTGGAAAACGCTGCCGACAAAGACGAACGCAAAGTCCTTCTGGCGGGCAAGGTCGAAGACATGATCAACACCGTCGTGCGCCAAATCGCGTTCTACGACTTTGAATGCAAACTCCATGCCGCGCGCGCGCAGGGCGAACTGACCCCCGACGATATCAACGCGCTCTGGATGTCCGTGCAGGCCGAAAGCCTTGGCCCCGTGTTCGAATACGCCGAAGGCTATGAACGCTTCTGGGCCTACATCCCGCACTTCGTCCACTCACCGTTCTACGTCTACGCCTATGCTTTCGGCGACGGCCTCGTGAACGCGCTCTATGCGGTCTACGAAGAATCTGGTGAAAGCTTCAAAGACAAATACTTCGACATGCTCAAAGCGGGCGGATCAAAGCACCACAAGGAATTGCTGGCCCCCTTCGGCTTGGATGCCAGCGACCCTGCATTCTGGGACAAAGGGCTGAGCATGATCGAAGGGTTCATTGACGAATTGGAAGCGCTGGAGGAGTGATCCAGCGCGTGCAAATTGTCCGCGCCTAGGCCTCGGGGTGGGTGCTTTAGCGCCCTCCCCATGGGGTCAATCCCACTATACTTGATGCTGGCCAGGCGAGCGCATAGTAGCAGGGTGCGGCCCGCTTAATTGCGGCGCAAAATTGCTACACCGCACGCGGAAACCAATTAATCCAATTCCGTCCACGGCCAAGGTTTCACCTCACTCGCCGCGGTTTGATAACGCACCGCTTTGGCCATCCACACGCCCAAGGTCGTGCCAAATTCTGCCAGCGTTTCATTGGGTTCGCGTTTGTTGAACACCATGATGATGAATTGTAGCACGGTGATCACGCCTAGCACGGTATGTGACATAGACAACATCACGGCGATCAGGATCATCCAGACCAAACGCATCCATAGGCTTTCATAATCGGGTTCATTTTCGTTGTTCATGCGTTTTCTCCCTCGCGCGCTTTGGCGAACACCGCGTCGATCATCGCCTGCGTGCCGCGCGCCTGTTCCAGCGGCCATGCGTATTGCGCGCCACTGCGCACCGTCTCACCAAAAGCCTCCACTTGATTGATATAATGGTTGTCAGCCGGAAAGCGTTCAACCCGCACAGCCATTCCATTTTGATGCAATTCCACCCGCGCTTCGCCAAAGCGTTGCGGATTAAACGGCGCTGTCAGCTTTACGATGCCCTGATCGCCGATAAACGCCATGTCCTGCAAGGGGTGCATCCGCATCGAATTGACCCAATGGGCACTGAACCCATCGAACCGCGCCGACACCCGCGCCACCACGTCTACGCCGTTTTCAAAGGTCAGATCAGCATGGGTGATCGCCACGGGCTCTTGCCCTGTCACCCAGCGCGTCGCGCCGTAGGTATAGACGCCAATATCGGGGATGCCGCCGCCGCCAAATTCCGGTTTTTGTCGTACGTTTGCCATGTCGCCCGCGTTGTTATAGGCGAACGTCCCCTCGACATGCATCAGGGTGCCAATCGCGCCGGTTTGCACCAATTCACGGGCGCGCTGCCATTGCCGATGATGCACAATCATAAAGGCTTCGGCGATGTGCAGGCCGGTTTTGTCACGCAGTGCGATCAGATCATCAATCTCGTCCGCAGCCATCGCAATCGGCTTTTCGCACAGCACATGTTTGCCCGCGTTCAACGCGCGTTTGGACCACTGCACATGCAAGTGGTTGGGAAGCGGGATATAGACTGCATCAATGTCTGGATCGGCCAGCAGCGCGTCATAATCAGCGTAGACACGCAAGCCGGGCACGATGTCGACAAACGCCTGCGCCTTGTCAGGTGATCCACTGGCCAACGCCACAAGCTGGGCGCCACGGGCCGAATGGATCGCTGGCCCCATCTGTTCACGGGCAAATTTCGACGCGCCCAGAATACCCCAGCGGATGACTTTGTTCATGTGATGCGGCCTTTCCTGCGTCCGGTCCAGAAATGAAATTTGGCAGGGCGCGGGCGCCATTGCAAGGTCGCGTTATTTCAACTGGCTGTCTTTGCTGCCACGTCGGTTGATCCCGCCACGCGCTTTGTGCGCACCGTCGCGTTCGAGTTGGCAATCAATGCACAGCTTTACGCCGGGCAAGGCCGTGCGGCGTTTTTCGGGGATCGGTTCTTCGCATTCGGCGCAATTGGTCAGGCTTTCGCCCGTTGGTTGGCGGCGCGCTTTCATGCGGGCCAACTCGTCGCCGATCGATGCTTCGATCTGCTCGCTTACTGCGCCGTCTTTTGCCCAGCCACCGGCCATATCGCACCCCTTTGCGCCAAAGAAAAACCCCCGCCAGAGAAACCGGCGGAGGCAATCAAATCAAGCGTTTTCCAGCATGCCTTTTTCATTGGCAAGGCTGCGCATCCGCTCTTGCAGCTTTTCGAACGCGCGCACTTCAATCTGGCGGATCCGTTCGCGGCTGACCGAATACTGACCAGAGAGGTCCTCCAGTGTGATCGGCTTGTCCTGCAAACGACGCTGCACAAGGATATCCTTTTCACGATCGTTCAGCACATCCATGGCTTCGGTCAACAACTCGCGGCGCGTTTCCAACTCGTCGCGTTTTTCATAGTCGCCAGCTTGATCGGCACTTTCATCCTCAAGCCAGTCCTGCCATTGCATCGTGCCTTCACCGTCCGACCCGACGGTCGCATTCAGCGATGCATCACCGCCCGACAAACGGCGGTTCATTGATACAACTTCGGCCTCGGTCACACCCAGATCATGTGCGATCCGTTCAACGTTTTCAGGGCGCAAATCGCCTTCTTCCAGCGCTCCGATACGGTTTTTGGCCTTGCGCAGGTTGAAGAACAACTTCTTTTGCGCTGACGTGGTGCCAAGTTTGACCATCGACCACGAGCGCAGCACATATTCCTGAATGCTCGCGCGGATCCACCACATGGCATAAGTCGCCAGACGGAAGCCTTTTTCGGGGTCAAAGCGCTTCACAGCCTGCATCAGACCAACGTTTGCTTCGGAAATCACCTCGGCTTGGGGCAAGCCATAGCCACGGTAACCCATGGCAATTTTGGCAGCCAATCGCAGGTGTGACGTGACCATCTGATGCGCAGCATCAGTGTCTTCGTGGTCCACCCAACGCTTGGCGAGCATATATTCCTGCTCGGGCTCAAGCATCGGAAACTTGCGGATATCCTGCATATAACGGTTCAGGCCTTGCTCTGGCGACGGGGCCGGCAGCCTTGCATATTCACTTACATTACTCATCTTGTCCCTCCCAATGTTTACTGGCTTAACATCTATTTGGTGGCGCTAACGGACTAATTCAAGACCATCTGCATCAATTTGTTTAACAAGATATGAACCCGCGTCCGTCGTTTTGCGAGAGATGTTTCTGCGCGTTCACGCACATGCGATGGTGTGTTTCAATCCCATGTGGCACCGTGACAGTGTAATTCCATCAACTTCCATACTCGATTAGTGCTGTAATATTGGGAAAAGGCCCATTCTATTCCCATGGCAGACTTTGCAGCCTATCTTATCAATCTGGAGTGATCGAGCGAACGACGCGCCTATGCGCAGAACGCCATGCAAGCGGCCAATTGGAAAGCACAGATTATTGCTGCTGTTGACGGGCAGCATCGTCAAGCAACCGATTTCGACATTTACGATGAAGGTGCGGCGATGACACGGCATGACCGCGCCCTGATTGGTGGCGAAGTCGGCTGTTATCTTAGCCACATCGCCGCGATTGATGCGTTTCTCGCGTCAGGTGCGCAATTTGCGCTCGTATTGGAAGACGATGCAACGATCCCACTGGACGCAAGGACAATTGTGTCGACATTGATAGACCAAATCGAAATTTCCGCTCCAGACTGGGACATCATCCATCTTCCCAATACCCGCTTTGGGAGGTCGATTCGTGGCCCTGTCGATACTGAATTGCGGTCTTTTTGCGCGCGGCGGCTGCGCGGTTTCTCGCTAGACGCGCCACCGTTTTCAGCCCGCCCTGTCGCGAGCGACATCAACTCGGCCCATGCACACCGTCGCAATGGCTCAAGGGTCGGATCCCCCCTGAAGTCCAAGATCATGCGGCATTTTCCTGACTACATGGCAACGTATTGGAACATGTTCTATCGTTAGGTGACAGGCAGCCTCAGGATTTCCAGCAGTTCGGTCATATCCGTGGGCAAGGGCGCGCTAAAATGCACTTTTTCGCCCGTAACCGGATGCACAAACCCTAAACTGGCGGCGTGCAGCGCTTGGCGCGGAAAATTACGCACCGCGTCCACTGCAACCACATTCACCGCTTTTGCGGACAGTTTTCGTTTGCCGCCATAGGTCGGATCGCCGATCAGCGAATGCCCCACATGCGCCATATGCACGCGAATCTGGTGCGTGCGGCCGGTTTCCAGCCAGCACTCGATCAAGGACGCGACAGGCGTTACGCCGAATGTCTCAAGGATCCGCGAGCGTGTCACCGCGTGCCGCCCGCCGTGCCACAGCACCGCTTGGCGTTGACGATCGTGTTTATGACGCGCCAGTTGCGTCGAAATTTTCAGAATATTGCCGCTTTCAAAGTTTGTGCCCCGCACACCGCGCAGACGCGGATCATTTGCGTCAGGGGCGCCGTAACAGACGGCCTGATAATGGCGCACGACTGTGTGCCTTTCAAACTGGGCGGCCAACCCGTGATGCGCCTTGTCGGATTTGGCGACAACCAGCAGCCCGCTGGTTTCTTTATCAATCCGGTGCACAATTCCGGGCCGCTTTTCGCCGCCCACTCCCGACAGGCTTTCGCCGCAATGATGGATCAACGCGTTCACAAGCGTGCCGCTGGGCGATCCGGGCGCCGGATGCACGACCATGCCCGCAGGTTTATTAATCACGACCAGGTCGTCGTCTTCAAACACCACCTCAAGCGGGATGTCTTCCCCGCCAATATGGCTTTCGGTGGCCACTTCGATTGTTACCGCTACAATGTCCCCTTCGGCCACCTTGGCGCGCGGGTCAGTTACAACGGTGCCGTTCACCGTGACCTCACCCGCGGGGATCAGTTTGGCAAGGCGCGAGCGTGACAGCGACGCATCTTCTGGCACATCTCGCGAAAGCGCCTTATCAAGGCGCGCAGGCGGATCAGCCGCGATTTCGAAACTGACAATTTGGCGGGCGGGGGACGCACCCATAGAACATGCTCCTGATGAAACGCCGGAATTACCGGCAAGCTTGAAATTACTGCGCGGCATGGTCTTTGTGCTGACCGGCGTGATGATTTTGGGCTTCATAGTCCTGATCGGATTGTTTGTCATCCGCTTCGGTGGTGATCCCGTCGCATTGCCCGACCGCGTGACATTACCCGAAGGGGCAAACGCCGCAGCATTTACCCAAGGCAGCGACTGGTTTGCCGTAGTGACAGACGACGACCGCATCCTGATTTACGATCAAGGCACGGGCGCGTTGCGCCAAACCATCACGGTTGATCACTAGGCTGCTGCACCGCCGCCCGCCATTCCTCAAGGAAACGTTCGCGTTTTAGCGGATCGACAAACACCAGCAATCCCGGCCCCAGACGAATCGGGCGCAGGTGCGGACCAGCCGCCAATGCTGACTCGTCAATTGCCGGCAGGCCGGTTTGCGTCTCGATAATTTGCTGGCCAGCGGGTGATAACATGAACCCTAGAAATGCCGCACCAAGCTCGGGCGACGGTGCCTGCTGCGGGATCAAAGCTGTGCGCAACAAGGTCAGAGTGAAATCCTCAAGCGCGACGATGACGTCGCCGGCATCCGCGTCCAGACGCGCCTCGGCGTAACTGCCCAACACGTTATAGGCCATGACCAGTTCCCCCGCCTGCAGGTCCGCGATCATCGCGCCCGACGCACTGTAAAGGCGCGGATGCATCCCGCCCATGACTTCGGCCAACCGCCAAAACGTATCGGATTGGCGCGCGTCTTGGGTGGCAAATAAATACCCCGCACCCGATAGCGTCGGATCATAGGTGCCGATACGCCCCGTAAAGACGTCAGGGTAATCGCGCATCAGGCTGATCAAATCTTGTCGGGTGCGCGGCAGGGGCAAATCACCCAATCCAGCGCGCGACACGATCAGAACGACAGGTTCCTGTGCAAAGGCAAACAGACGATCCTGCCAATGCGCCCAAGCGGGCCAATCAAACCCCGCCGCACCACGAAACGGCTGGGCAAAGCCGTCATTGGCCAGTTTCATCTGCAAATCCATCGCCGATGAAATCGCCAGATCGTATCCCGCGCCTTCGTCGTAAAGGGCGCGATACACCTCTTGACTGCTGGCCACGGTGTAGCGGATCGAAACGTCAGGGCGGGTCGCCTGAAAGGCCCGCAACAGTGGCGCGAAAATCCCGGTGTCTGTGGTGGACAGAATGCGCAATTCACCGCCCGTGCCGGTCCCTGCAAATAGGGTATCTTCTTCAATCTCAAAGGCCGCGACCATGGCGGCCCAGCAGATCAACAGCCCACTTAGGACAGCGGTAATTGCAGGGTTGCGCACGCGCCACCTCCTTTGCGGTTCACAATATCAAAACTGCCGCCCGCAGCTTGGGCGACCTCGTTGACGATGGTCAGACCCAGACCCGAGCCAACCACATCGCCGACATTTTCACCGCGCTGAAACCGCTTCGTGAGGGCCTGCGCCTGTACGCCCGACAACCCGCGCCCACGGTCACAAACCAAGATTTCTGCGCGGCCGTCACCAAGCTTTAGCGCGATATCAACCTGCGTTTCGGGGTCCGCGTATTTAATCGCGTTATCAACCAGATTGCGCAGCGCGCTTTCCAAAAGCAGGCGGTCACCCGTGACCTGAACCGGATCAACGGGCACATCCAGCGCAATCACGATCTCGCGCAGATCGGCTGTGGGCTCGAACGCGCGTGCGATGTCACGTGTCAGCGCGCCCAGATCAAGGCGTTCATCGGTGCGCTGATCGGTGCGATAAACCACGGTTGCATGATCCAGCAATTGCCCCGCAGATCGCGCCGAAGCATCCACAGCCCGCACCACACTGCGCAACGCGGTGCGCGTCGCATCATCGTTGGTTTGGCGCAGGGCGATTTCGGCTTGGGCCCGCACCGTGGCAAGCGGCGTGCGGATATGATGTGCGGCTTCGGCAATAAACGTTTCGGTGCGCGACAACGCGCCGCCAAGGCGGGTGATAAACCCGTTCAAAGCCGTAACAAACGGTGCAAGTTCGCGCGGCGCGTCACGATGGATCGGGCGCAGGTCTTGAGGGCCGCGCCGCCCCACGGCTTCCGCCAGACGGTTGATCGGGCGCAGCACTGTGCCCGCTGTCAGGATGGACAACAGCGTCGCCACCACAAAGAACCCCAATCCAAGGGCCGCCGCACGGTTCGCCATATTGGCCACAATCGCCGCTTGGCCCTGGCGGGTCTGGCCGACGATAATCACCGCCTCAACCGCGCGCCCCTGCACCAGAACGGTGCGTGACACAGCGGCAATCCGCAGGTCAACATCGCGAAACGGGCGGCTGTAATAGCGTGGCTCAAGCCCCGAGGCTGTCCCATCAGGTGCGGGCAGATCATCATATCCGGTAACTGTCTGATTGCCGACCATGATGCGATAAAAAACCCGGTCCTGCCCGATCGCCCCCAACATCGAAAACGCGGTGTAGGGAATATCGACCTCGATCCCGTCTTCACCACCACGCAGTTCATCCGCAATGGTTGTCGTGGCCGCGCCCAGAATACTGTCTTGCGTGGTTTCCACGGCGGCGTCCGCAACCGTGCGCACCGACAGATACAGCAGTCCCGACAAAAGCGCCGCAACGACGACAAGCTGCAACACAAGGCGCTGGCGAATCGATGGCGACGTGGCGCGTGCGCTGCTCATGTTTGGGTCAGCCGATAGCCGACACCGCGCACCGTTTCGATCCGCGCACGGCTGCCATCCAGCTTGCGACGCAACCGGCCCACGTAAACTTCGATAGCGTTATCGGTGACGGTCTCGGCGTAGGAAAACAGCCGATCACACAATTGCGCCTTGGAGAAAATCCGGTCTGGTGCGGACAAAAGCACCTCGAACAGACGCAGTTCGCGGTTGCGCAATTCCCGCGCATCGCCGTTCACCACCACGGTGGCCGAGAGCGGATCAAACACCAGATCAGCGTAGCTGCGCGTGGTCTGTGCGACACCTGACCGGCGGCGCAAGACTGCCCGCACGCGCGCCTCTAACTCGGCGAAATCAAAAGGTTTTGTGACATAATCATCGGCACCGCTGTCTAGTAAGGCAACCCGATCCGTCACCGCAGATCGCGCCGTCATCACGATCACTGGCGTGTCGCGTTTTGCACGCCTGTGGGCCGCCAAAAAGTCGCGCCCGTCACCGTCTGGCAGCATGATATCGAGCAAAATCAGATCATAGGTTGCACTGCCTAAATGGTCTTCGGCGCTTTGCAGGGTCGGGGCCCAGTCAACACCATGCCCGTCCATGCTTAGGCGGGTCTGCACCGACTGTGCGAGGTCGGTGTTATCTTCGACCAGCAGAAATCGCATCGCACCCTCCTCTTTGTTTATTTTCGTCCGTGACAGGTTCATGTCAGGTTGAAGCGAAATCCTGCGCATCTGCAAGGGGCTGTTGCAATTGTCGCCAGCCCTGCACGAAATCTCTGGGAGGAGACCCTAAATGAACAAGTTAACTTTTAAGGCGCTGGTCACTGGCGCCGCCATAACCCTTGGCACATCTGCCATGGCCGCCGAGTGCATCGCACCGGCAAACCCCGGCGGTGGCTGGGATTTCACCTGCCGCCAGATCGGCAAGATTCTGTTCGACATCGGCGAAGTCGATAGCCCCGTTCAGGTTACCAACATGGCTGGCGCTGGCGGCGGTTTGGCATTTAGCCACGTTGTCACCGAACGCTCAAGCGATGCTGACCTGATCATTGCTGCATCTTCGGCAACCACAACCCGTTTGGCACAAAACGCCTATGGCGGTGCGACCGCCGATCAGGTGCGCTTTGTTGGCGCCATCGGTGCCGATCCGGGCGTTATTGTCGTCGCAGCAGACAGCCCGTTCCAAACACTGAACGATCTGGTTGATGCCGTTCTGGCCGATCCAAGCTCGGTTGCCTTTGCTGGCGGCTCGGCTGTTGGCGGGTTTGACCACCTCAAGCCGCTGCAAATCCTCAAGGCTGCTGGCCTCGAAGATATCACGCAGGTGAAATACATCGGTGTTGACGGTGGCGCAGATGCGATCACCCAGACAATTGGTGGCTTTACCCAAGCGATGACTGGTGACATGTCCGAAATCGTTGGATTTGTTCAGTCCGGTGACGTGCGTGTACTGGCCGTTCTGACCGAAGAACGCGTGCCTGGTTTCGAAGATATCCCAACTGCTATAGAGCAGGGCTATGACGTTGTCGCCGTGAACTGGCGTGGTCTTTACGTGCCCTTGGATATTTCCGACGAGGAATTCCAGGTCTGGGCCGACCGTCTGGCAGCAGTCGCAGCCAGCGATGCATGGCAGCAGGCAATGATGGACAACGGTCTTGCCCCGTTCACCAAAGTCGGTGGCGATTTCCAGTCGTGGATTGACGGCGTTGTGGCCAGCACCGAAGAGCTGAGCCGCGAAATCGGCGTGATCCAGTAAGATGGCGCGCTTGTCAGACCGCATATTCGGTCTGGCCATGATCTGTGTGGCGCTCGTGTATATCGCGAGCGCCCTCCAGATTCAGGTCAGTTTTCTTGCCGATCCCGTCGGATCGAAGGCCTTTCCGATCGGCGTGGCTTCCGTTGCAGTCATCTGCTGCGTCGTGATGATCCTACGCCCTGACGAAGAGCCGGACTGGCCTGTTTTATGGACAGTCGGTTCGATCCTGATCTCGATCGTGCTGCTGGTGGGATACGCCTATGCGTTGCGCCCATTGGGTTTTTTGATCCCCACGGCGATCGTCGCGGGCGCACTCAGCTACCAGATTACGCCCAAACCAGTTGCCGCAGTCCTCACGGGTCTTGGCCTTTCGGCTGGCTTGTTCGTTCTGTTCAAATTCATTCTTGATCTGGGCCTTGTCGGCTTTCCACGGGGGTGGTTCTGATGGAACTTTTTGATAATCTCGCGCTTGGCTTTTCGATCGCTTTTTCGCCCTACACGCTGTTCCTTGCAATTCTCGGCTGCTTTATCGGCACAATAGTCGGCGCGCTGCCGGGCCTTGGCCCTGCGAACGGTGTTGCGATCATGATCCCTATTACCTTCTCGCTGCAGCTTGATGCTGTGGCCGCCCTCGTGCTGCTCACATCAATCTATTACGGCGCGATGTATGGCGGGCGGATCAGCTCGATCCTGCTCAATATTCCGGGCGATGAACCGGCCCTGATGACGACCCTTGACGGGTATCCGATGGCAAAGAACGGGCGCGCCGCTGACGCGCTGGTCATTTCCGGCGTCGCAAGCTTTGTCGGCGCTTTGCTGGCCACAATCGGACTGATGCTTTTGGCCCCGCTTCTTAGCCGCGTCGCCTATGAATTTGGCCCCGGCGAATACTTCGCGCTTTATCTGCTGGCCTTTGCCACCTTGGGCGGCATTTCGTCCAATAACCAAGCCAAGGCGGCACTGGCATCTTGTATCGGCCTGATGATCGCGATGATCGGCCTTGATCCCAATTCTGGCCTGCCCCGCATGACGGGGGGCAACCTGCACCTTTATGACGGCATTGATTTTCTAGTCGCCATTGTCGGGCTGTTCGCCGTATCTGAGATTTTCTTTTTCATCGAAAGCCACGGGAAATCATCCGCCGTGGGTGTGAAAGTCGGCAAGGTTCGCGTGCCTTGGGCTGATATCTGGGACACACGTTGGACCATGCTGCGGTCAAGTTTCGTGGGCTTTTTCGCGGGCGTTTTGCCCGGTGCGGGTGCCAGCCTTGGCAGCTTCATGACCTATATGATGGAGAAATCCATCGCGGGTGAAAAAGGCGGCTTTGGCACAGGTGTGCCCAAAGGTGTCGCCGCCCCAGAGGCGGGCAATAACGCCGCCGCCGGTGGTGCGTTGGTGCCAATGCTGACGCTGGGCGTGCCCGGTTCAGGGACGACGGCCGTCTTGCTGGCGGTGCTGGTTACGCTCAACATCACCCCCGGTCCGACCTTATTCACAGAACGTCCCGACGTCGTTTGGGGGTTGATCGCATCGCTCTTGATCGCCAACGTCGTGCTGCTGATCATGAACGTGCCGATGGTGAAAATCTTTGTGCGAGTCTTACAAGTGCCACCCGCGATTCTGTTGCCGGGTGTTACGATGATCAGCTTTGTGGGAATCTATTCGCTGACAGGCAGCTACTTTGACCTGTTGCTGGTCGTCGCATTCGGTGTGCTCGGCTATCTGTTACGCAAGCTGGATATCCCGACGGTTCCGGTGATCCTTGGCATCCTGCTGGGCCACCAGATGGAGAAACAGCTCCGTGATGCGATGGTTCTGTCTGACGGCAGCGCGTGGGGGCTGATTTACACACGCCCAAGCGATACGACCGACCTGTCGGTGATTGCCCTGTGCCTGCTGATCGCCGCCGTGTTGGGTTTCTTTGCGCCAATCTTCCTGCGCAAGGTCCTGACCAAACCACAGGCTGTGTCTGACTAATGGTGCGGGTTCTGATCCCTTCGGGCGCGCTTGGCCTTGGCTATGACAAGGCGGCGCTTGATCGCGCGGTTGCGGCCAAACCCGACCTGATCGCAATTGACGGGGGGTCCACGGATAGTGGGCCCTCCTACCTTGGGCGGGGCGTGTCGAAATACGCCCGCGAAAGCACCAAGGTCGAATGGCGCGGGCTGATCCAAGCGCGCACAAAGGCAGGCTGTCCACTGGTCATCGGTACGGCGGGTACCTGCGGCACGGACAGCATGGTTGATTGGCTCTACGACATCACAATCGAAATCCTGTCCGAACTGGGTCAAAGCGCCAAGATCGCGCGCCTCTATAGCGAGCAAGACCCGCAAGTCATCGCCCGGACACAGATCACTCCCCTGTCAGCCGCTCCCGACGTGGACGCCGCGACGATCGCCAGTTGCGAGCATATCGTCGCCCTCGCAGGCGTAGAACAAATTCAGGTCGCGCTGAACACGGGTGCGGACATCGTCATCGCGGGGCGCACCACCGACACTGCCATCATTGCCGCCCTGCCCTTGCAGAACGGCGATAGTGCAGGCGGCGCTTGGCACGGTGCCAAGATCGGCGAATGCGGCGCAATCTGCACGACCAATTCCGCCACTGGCGTCATCATGATCGACTTTGATGCTGATGGTTTCACGATCACACCGCTGGCCGACGACACCCGCGCCACTCCGCACACCGTAAGCGCGCATATGCTTTATGAAAACTCCGATCCGTTCATCCTTTATGAACCGGGCGGCCATCTTGACGTGACGGGCGCGACCTATACCGCCAAGAACGACACGACCGTGCGCGTGGAAGGATCCACATGGGTGCCTTCGGACAAGTATACAGTTAAACTCGAAGGGGCCCGGATCACCGGCTACCAGACCATCGCCATCGCGATCCTGCGTGACGCACATTACGTGGCGAACGCGCAGGCTTGGTGCGACGACATCCTCAACCACCACAAGTCCAAGGTGACAGATCGTATGGGGCTGGACCCAGCCACTTGGTCTGCCGAACTGCGCATTATAGGGCGCAACGCGACCCTTGGAGCGCTGGAAACACGCACCGCCGACACAGTCGAACTGGGCGTTCTGGCAATCCTGACAGCGCCTGATCAGCAGACGGCGGCGACGCTTGCAAAACTGATGAACCCCTATCTGTTGCACCACGCGCTGAGTAATAACGAACCGATGCCCACCTTCGCGTTCCCGTTCTCCCCGGCTGAAATCGACCGTGGCGCGGCCTATGAATTCGTCCTGCACCATGTAATGGAACTGGCCGACCCAATGGATGCCTTCCGGCTGGAGGTGACCGATGTCTAGCGTTGGCGAAATTGCCCAGAAAGTGCGATCAAAAAACGCGGGTCCGTTTTGGCTAACCGTCGATATTTTCTGCGGTACGCCCAAGGCGTTTGAACAGCTCAGGGACAACCTCAGCACGGATCGCGTCGCGACGCTGTTCCAGATTTCATCGGATCAGATCAAACGCTTTGATATCCCTGATCTGAACGTGATCAAATTCAGCATGCCGCGTCCAACGATCCAAGGGGCGCGCGATGATCGCGACATGCACGGTGCGGGCTGGGGTCCCCTCGTGGCCGAACTGGATGTTAACTAGTCGCGCTTGAACATACCGCTTAGAAACGGCGCGCCAAGGATCACAAAGACGATCCGGATCAAATGGTGCGCCACAACCACCGCTGCATCTGCCCCCGCCACCAGCGCAACAATCGCCATTTCCGCCTGACCACCGGGTGAAAATGCCAGAATGGCCTCGGTCACGGGCAGCCAACCCATATTGATCACCACGACGGCGAACGCCGACGAAATGGCAAGAATGATCAGCGTGTAACCCACGCCCGCAGCCACATCCACGCGCAGTTCGCGCCAGCTGATGCCTGCGTATTTCACACCAACCGTGAAGCCGATAAAGAACTGCGCGGCCTGTATCGCCTCGGCGGGTGGGCGAAAGTGGATCACCCCTGCCAGCGACAGCGCCGCCGTCAAAAACAGTGGCCCAAGGATGGATGCGCCGAACATACCGATGGCCTTGGCACCTTGCCATCCAACCAGCCCTGCTGCAGCCATGATCAACAATTCTTGCACTGGAATCGACGTGATCGGCGCGCCCACCGGCGCGTTCAAATCCGCATCAAACCAATAGGCAAAAACAAACGGCAGTAGCGTCACCACAATCAACACGCGGGTCGCGTGGATCAGGGAAAGCGCGCGCACATCACCGCCCGCTTCTTCGCCAAACAGCAGCATATCCTGCAAGCCACCGGGCATCGCTGAATAGAATGCGGTGGCATGGTCAAACCCGAAAACGCGGCGGAAAAACGGATACCCCACCGCACCGATACAGATCACCAGCACCGGCATCAGGGCCAGCGTGTAAATCATCCCGCCAAGCTGGCCGAACAGCGCAGGCGTAATCGTCGCGCCGACTGCCACACCCAAAACCGTGCGCATCACCGTGCTGGCGCGCGGCGCGCCGCGCAAGTTCACACCAGCAAGTGCCGCGATCAAACACCCCAGCATCGGGCCCAGAAGCCACGGCAGCGGCAGATGCGCCAGCTTGAATGTGCCAATGCCAAGGGCCGAAATAAAAAGGGTCGCTAACAATGGGGGCATGGCCCGTTCCGGCGAATGAGGCGCCGGATCAACCATTGTCCAGCTAAGTGGAGGAATGGTACCGCCTCCCCGGCTTGAACGGGGGACCCCTGGTTCCACAAACCAGTGCTCTAACCAACTGAGCTAAGGCGGCACACGAGGTCGATTTAGCGCCCATGCCAGATGAATGCAAGTCACCAGACACATGAAATCGACGCCGCTGCTTGATTGCGCGGCCCTTGCCAATCCAGCCCGCGCCGCGCTAAGCCATCCACAGTTCATATAGGAGGCCAGCATGGGCATCGACACCGAACGCGACATCGAAGCCGACATGCAGATCGGTCCGACCGATCAAGGCATGGTGCGCATTTTCATCGTAGGAAACGGCATCGAAATTCCGATGGATTTTGATCCCGACGAAGCAGCCGAAATCGCCGAGGAAATCTTGGCGGCGTCCAAAGCCGCGCGCTTAGTCAAATAAAGCCCGACATTTAGCGCACGTACCCCTTGTCAGCTGCCCCGTATCCCTGCCACCTTTGGCTTTGGGGGACGGAATGTTCAGACTTTTCAAAACCGGCGAAGCCTTGGGTAATTTTTCGACCATCCTTATGGGTGCGTCGATTTTCGCCTTTTCGGCCAGCACCGGCGTCGTGCCGCCACCGGGAACGGTGCGAACCTCGCTTGGGGCCGGACGTCTGATCGCACATCTGTCGGATGAAAAACGCAAAATCGCCGAGCAAATATTGGCCTTGTTTCGCAAACAGATCGAAAAAGATCCGGAAGGTCTGATCCGCCAATGCACGCCAATGACGCGATGCGCGAAAGCACGATGGCGAGCTTTGATCAGGTTCTGCCCCATATCAAACTGCGCCCGAGCGAAGTTGTCAGCGGGCGTCTTGATGGTAAACGCATGGCGGATTTATTGCCCGCCAAGGCCGAAGTTGCGCTGCTACCCGCTTTGATCGGGTCGAAGCCTTGTTGCGGGAACAGATCCGTGACGGTGAACAGGCCGCCAAGGTGCAGATGAACCTTGCCAACTCCTTGCATGCTTTGGCGATCCGCGAACCCTGCAATGACCGCCTGACCCGCGCAATAGAGGCTTATGACGCAGCCCTGGACGTGCGCCGTGCTGATACCCGGTCACCCGCTTGGTGAATGGGAAGAGAACCGCGATATCCTGACCCAATCCCTCGCGGCAATCCAAGGCGCGGTTGAGGTCCGACAGCGCAAGGTGAATGAGGCGCGTGGGCAATGACAGTCCTTAATCGCGGCATCACACGGCGCGCGTTGTCCAGCCTGGCAGATGATGCGCCCGTAGATCGCCTGACGACACTGGGCCAAGACGGTCTGGCGATGCTGCATGACGACGCCGATGCTGGGCATGCCCAGCTTGACGATGTGATGAACGAATTGTCAGATGTGGGTCATTTCCGTGGTGCGGCCTTGCTGGTGCGCGAGCGTGACAGGCTGCTGAACGTGGCCCCGCTTAGGGCTGCAAAAGGCTGAACGCACGACTGGGGCGCGGATCGCGTAACGATTGCAGACGCAGCGCCGTGGTGCGCGCGAATTTTTGCACCATCACCTTGCGACGCGCCGGGGCCAGTTTGTTTTCCGGCCCGATTCGCAAAATTTCAGCATCGTAAGCATCGGCAATGATCAGCCCCGTGTCATCGGGTAGCAAATCCGTTGGAAAATCACTATCGACCGCCCAAAAGAACCTGTCACACCATTCCAGATAACCCTGCCATTTGTTGTCTGACTGGAAATCGGCGCGGGATGATTTGCATTCAATCACCCAAACCTCTCCCTTGGGACCAAGCGCCATCACATCAACCCGTAGCCCGGATGTGGGCACCAATTCTTCGACACTGACGAAATCATGCCCAAGCAAGTGGCGGCACACGCCGCGGGCTAGCCGCTGACCGGGCTGCATCGTGTCCAAAAACGTATCGGTGGTGACGTCATTCTGCATCGCCCACACTTGAACAATAGGTGAACAAAACGCAAGAACCGATCAACGCTCGTCATGATACCTTTTGGTATCCTTGAGGACATGAAACCATAAGGTATCGCGATTATTCTCATGACACACCAAGAACACCTCCCGTTTCTCGCACTGTCTGACTCGACGCGCCGCACTATCCTGTTGATGCTGCGCGATCACAACATGACCGTCGCGCAGGTTTCTGAAAACTTTGATGTGACCCGTGCCGCCGTGAAAAAGCACCTGACCGTGCTGCCTGACGGCGGGCTGATCACCACCACCAAACGCGGGCGCGAACGCATGAACGCCCCTAACCCACAGGGCTTGGCACCCGTTCTTGATTGGCTCGGCTTTTTCGATGCCTTCTGGGATGACCGACTTACAGCCCTGAAATCTGGCGTCATAAAGGTCATGCAATGATCTACAACACCCTCAACAAAACTATCTTTCTGCGCGCCAGCACGGAACAGGTATGGGCCTATCTGACCGACCCCGACAAGCTCGGGCTGTGGTTTCACAAGCCCAAAGCCCCGCTGGTGCAACGCGAAACATACGCGATGTTCGCCACCCAGAGCGGCGACAAGCTGATGTGGGGCGACGGAACCCCGCGCAGCCACATGACCTGCTGGAATACACATTCATCATCACACCGATGGGAGATGCGACAAGCACTGTGAAATGGACACTAGACGCGGTTGCAGGCGATGCGCGGCTTTCGCTGGAACACAGTGGCTTGCCAGCAAGCGAAGACGCGTTTGTGCTAACCCTCGCACTGGATCGTGGCTGGGACGATCATTTCGACCCGATGCGCGCAGCCTGCAGGCAGACGCCTAAAAACTGGCGGAGGCGTATCGCCCCTTGCCGCAACGCCCCAAGCACCCTACCTAAGAGAGTGGCGGGTTTCTGCGCTTCACGTCGTCTGGGATAATTCCAGTGGCCTTACGCAAATCCGAGGTGGCTGGCGCTGTCGTGGCCCTGGCTTCGTTACCTGGCTACCACCTGTACATACAGGTCCTCGGGAATACATACCCTGACGGATGCCGCGGTTCCCGCCACCAACTGCCCCGCTGCTAGCGCGCCACGCGCGATAGCATCCAGAACGATATCCCCGAGCTTAGGAAGTTAATTCCGACCAACAGGCCGATGGCCCAAGTGGCCGTGCCGGGCAAGCCGATGAGCAACATCATGCCAACCAATCCGGCGGCGATGCCACTGGCCACCAACCAGCCCCAGCCATTGCGCGGGCGTGTCTGAAGGCCAATCGCCGCTTCAATCCCACCCTGGATCAAGAATACCACCGCAAGCAATGCAGTCAGCCCAATCAACCCGGTAAGCGGGAAAAACGCCAGATAGACACCAGCGGCAAGGTGCAGCACACCGATAATTCCGCTAAATATGGCGGACGACCAATCCCGCGTCTGAAAGGCGTAAAAGAACACTGCCGCGCCCGTAAGCAACAGCAACCAACCGATCATGACCTTGATTGCGATACTTGCGATCAGCGGAAACAGGATCGCCAAAACCCCCAACACCATGAGGATAATGCCAAGGGTGCGAAACCGTTTGGCGTGACGTTCAATAGCGTCCAACAGGCGATTATTGTGATCGCTCATGACATAACTCCTGCAAATTTATTTGCTTTTAGTGGCGATCAACCCGCACAGGGATCGGCGCGTGGTTGGGAATATGCAATCCGATACGGTCGCGATGGCCCTTGTCGTTATCATCGTCGTCATCCTCGCCCATGTTCATGATGGCGATGCCGAATTGCACGCCCGCAAAGACGACCCCATTGAACACCCAAAGCATCAGGGCCGCGACAATCCCGATCGGCGAGCCGGACACCAGCCGCCACAACCCGCCCACATCAAAGGCAAACAGCATTCCCACAAAAATCGCGGAGGCGATAAAGCCGATGATGCAATGTTTGATATACATCTGAATTAGATTTGGACCGTTGCCCGAACCGTTGTTCTGAGACATGGCAGTTCTCCTTTGTTGCAAAGGTAATCCTGCGCGGGTCGCTTATCTAGTGGGGGTGTCTGGATGACGCAGATGCCGCGGATGATCGGCCAGTTCTGGCCTAAAACGCTTCGGGTTTCGCTTCGCGGGCCATGTGATCCAGAACTGCGTTCACAAAGCTGGGTTCTTTGGTCTCGGGGAAGAACGCGCGCGCCACATCAACGTATTCGACAATCGCAACCTTGGGCGGTGTGGACTTGCCGATAATTTCCGAGCCGGCAGCGCGAAACAGCGCCCGCAGCGTCGGGTCAATCCGCGCGATGGGCCACTTTGCCACCAGAGCACGGTCAGTCATCTTGTCGATCTTGGCCTGATTGTTCACCGCGTCTTCCATGACACGGCGGAAGGTTTCGACATCACCCTCGGCCATTTCGTCGCCTTCATAGACTGCGCCGAACCGGTGGTCTTCAAATTCGCGCATAACTGCGTCGACGGTCTGGCCCGATTGTTCCATCTGAAACAGCGCTTGCACCGCATAAAGCCGGCTGGCCGAGCGCATTTTACGTTTTTGATTGCCCGAAAGATTGCTCATGCTGTGGTCTTGCCGCCTGTGTCGCCTGCCAAAAGGATATCGCTGGTAAAGCCGACACCCTTGTTTGAGTTGCTCCATTTACGGGCGAGCGCGATCAGGTGCAAGGCCGCAGCAGCGGCGCCACCACCTTTGTTTTGATCTGATGGGTCGGCGCGCGCGGCGGCCTGTTCGTAATTTTCAACCGTCAGGATGCCATTACCGATGCAAAGCCCTTCCAGGCCAAGCAGTTGCAACGCACGGCTGCTGTCGTTGCAGACCGTATCATAATGGGTCGTCTCACCGCGGATCACGCAGCCAAGGGCAACATAGCCGTCAAAATTGCTGAGCCGTTCGGCGATACCAATGGCGGTCGGGATCTCAAGCGCGCCGGGCACATGCACAATTTCATGTGTTGCGCCCGCCGCGTCCAGTTCGGCCACGGCACCGGCGATCTGGTTATCGCTCAGGTCTTTGTAATAGGGCGAGGCGACGATCAGCACCTTTACAGGCTTGTCAAATTCAGCGCGTGCCATGATGTAATTTGATGTTCCGGCCACGATCAGCCCTCCGACACTTTGCGGGTGCCCGCGATTTCAAGACCGTAGGCCTCAAGACCGACAACCTTGGGCTTGGGCGAATTGGTCAGCAGCGTAATCTGCGACAACCCGAGCGAAGACAATATCTGCGCGCCCAACCCGTATTGGCGCAGGGTTTGGGGCGACACATCATCTGCTGCCGCAACCTTCATATGCAGGTCACGCAATAGCACGAGGACACCGCGCCCTTCGGCGGCAATCAAGTTCATCGCATCGCCAAATTCACCCGCACGGCCCTGCCCGCCAGTGCCAACAACGTCCAACAGCGGATCAAGTGCATGCATCCGCACAAGCACCGGATCATCGCCGGAGATGTCACCCTTAATCAGCGCCAGATGTTCGGCCCCTTGGGTTTCATCCGTGTAAATCCGCAGCGTCCATTCGCCACCAAATTCGCTTTGGATAGTCTGCTCGTCACGGACCTTAACTAGGTTATCGTAACGGCGGCGATAAGCGATCAGATCGCTGATCGTCCCAATCTTCAAACTATGCAACTGCGCAAAGGCGACAAGTTCCGGCAGGCGCGACATGGTGCCGTCTTCGTTCATGATTTCGCAGATCACGCCGCTTGGGTTGAGACCTGCAAGACGGGACACATCGACCGCAGCTTCGGTATGACCGGCACGCACAAGCACACCACCATCACGCGCGCGCAGCGGGAACACATGGCCGGGCGTAGCAATATCGGTCGCGCCTTTGGTGCCATCAATCGCGACGGCCACAGTCAAGGCACGGTCGTGGGCGGAAATGCCGGTGCTGACACCCTCACGGGCCTCAATGCTGACGGTAAAGGCAGTTTCGTGGCGGCTGCTATTATAAGTCGACATCAGGGGCAGGCCCAGCGCATCGATCCGTTCGCCGGGCATCGACAGACAGATAAGCCCGCGCCCGTGTTTCGCCATGAAATTGATCGCGTCTGGCGTGGCCATCTGCGCGGGGATCACCAGATCGCCCTCGTTTTCACGGTCCTCGTGATCGACCAGAATGAACATCCGGCCATTACGCGCGTCGTTGATAATTTCCTCGATGCTGGAAATAGCATCACGCCAGTTTTCTTCGACGGGTCCGGGGGTCTCGAATGTCTGGTTCATAGCGCTATCCTTGGCAGTTGCGTGCGGGATAGCCGTTTGCGCGCCAAGTGAAAAGGGGGCGTCTAGGCCAAGGCCCGCCATAAGGACCGTCGCGCGCGCTAGGTCGCCGTTTTCGGATCGACGCAAAAAACTTGGTGAACACCATAGGCCCTGCCAGACTTGCGCGCATCGCAGGCCGCTTTGCCTCGTCTGGAACCGCCGTTTTGAAAGGCGGAAACCAAATGCAGAATTTCGAGATTGAAATGTGTCGTGACCTGCCGTCCAAAGACGCGTTTAGCGGCTTAGTGGCTCGATACTATGACCTAGTCGTCGAAAGGATTCAGGGCATGGGTCTCGAGATCGATCCCGAGGCACCCAAAAGCGCGCTCGCTGAATTCTGGGCAAACTCTGACGATTATTTGCCCCCGAATGGGTGCCTTGTTGTGGCCCGCAACAATGCCGGACACATCATAGGCTGCGGGATTCTCAAGCGCCTTGATCAAGACACGGGCTAGTTGAAAAGGGTCTTTGTCACCCAAGCAGCGCGGGGCACAGGCGCGGGCCGCGCATTAATCGAGGCCCCGCGAAACCGCTGCCCGAAGCATGGGGCTGAAAAGGTTGATTGCCGATACCCTCACGCCCAACGTCGAGATGCGCGGACTATACCCGAAGATGGGGTTTGTAGAAGTCGACGGGCCGATCGAAACGATAACTTACATCGATCAACCAATGTTTCGTCCTCATCTGCACTACTTCGTCAAAGATATCTGAGGGTCGCGACCCACCTTAGGCGACGCCCTACTGCAAGGTTTTCACCCTGCCCGCGCCGCTAGTCCCACTCGCGCAGCCGCGCGACATAGCGCGCCATCGTATCAATTTCGAGGTTCACGTGATCCCCAAGGACCACCCCGCCCCATGTGGTGACCTTTTTGGTATGAGGAATGAAATTGACACCAAATTCTGCACCATTCACCTCGTTCACGGTCAGCGATGTGCCATTCAGCGCCACCGATCCTTTTGGCGCAATAAAGCGCGCCAAATCATCGGGCGCGCGCAATGTCACGCGCGTGCTGTCGCCTTCTTCAGCCACGCCAATCACCTCGGCCACGCCATCCACATGTCCTGACACGATATGCCCGCCCAGTTCATCGCCAACCTTCAACGCGCGTTCCAGATTGATCCGTTTACCAACAGGCCAGCCATTGCGACCAATGTTGGTTTTACTGACCGTTTCCGCCGAGATTTCAACGTCGAACCAGCCTTGCGGGCCGGCGCCCGACGCGATCACCGTCAGGCAAACCCCGTCACAAGCAATCGACGCGCCTAGATCAATTCCCGCGATGTCATAGCGTGTGCCAATCCGCGCGCGCAAATCGCCGCGTTGTTCAACCTCAAGAACCTGTCCCATGTCGGTGATAATGCCGGTAAACATCTGTTCCCCTTCGCTTTGCGTTCAGACGTAACGTCTTGCGCGCGCCCGAGCAAGGAATAGCCCCTAACTAATTGGCGACAACCCTACGGAAAACCGCCATATTGTTGCCAGATATCGGCTTTACCAAGTGTCCAGCACCCCAAAGGATACTGTACGGGACCATGATGGAAACTTCGACCAGACGCTTTCTCTTTCTTCAGGGGCCACACGGGCCCTTCTTCCACCGGCTGTCGCATATGTTGCGCGCGGCGGGGGCGCAAACGTGGCGCGTGGGATTTAACGCAGGGGATCGCGCATTCTGGTTTACCCCGTCGACCTACATCCCCTATCGCGGCGCAGCCGAAGATTGGCCCGATACATTCAAAGCGCTGATCGCAGACAAACAGATCACTGACATCGTTCTTTATGGTGACACCCGCCCGATCCATGCAGAGGCCGTAGGGGCCGCCAAGGCTGCAGGCCTAACTGTGCATGTGTTTGAAGAAGGCTACATGCGCCCTTATTGGGTGACCTACGAACGTGGTGGCACCAACGGCAATTCCCGCCTGATGGATATGACGATCCCGCAGATGAAACACGCGCTGGAATTGTCCGATCTGGACGTCCCCGAGGCCCCGGCGCATTGGGGTGACATGCGCCAGCACATTTTCTACGGCGCGCTTTATCATTGGTTTGTAATGTTTCGAAATGGTGACTATCGCAATTTCAAACGCCACCGCGAATTACCTGTTGGTCGCGAAACCATGCTTTATACCAAGCGCCTAGTCTTGATGCCGCTGCACGCAATGGACCGGATCTTGGCGACCGCCCGCATCAAATACGGCGGCTTTCCCTATCACCTTGCGCTGTTGCAACTGGAACATGATGCAAGTTTCCAGATGCACAGCCCGTTTACGCGGATGGAAGAATTCCTTGAGCTGGTGATTGATGGCTTTGCCAAGGGTGCGCCACAACATCACCACCTTGTCTTCAAGGCGCATCCTTTGGAAAACGGCCGCTCGCCCATGCGCAAGATAATCCGACAGTTGGCGCATGAAAATGGGGTGAAAGCCCGTGTCCATTACGTGCGCGGCGGCAAGCTGGCCCGCCTTTTGGACCACGCCCGCACCGCCGTCACCGTCAATTCCACCGCCGCCCAACAGGTGCTGTGGCGCGGTATACCGCTCAAGGTGTTTGGCGCGGCAGTCTATGCGAAACCCGAATTTGTCTCGACCGATCCATTGCCGGATTTCTTTGCCCAGCCCGGCCGCCCTGACAATCGCGCCTACAAGCACTACCGCCGTTTCTTGCTGGAAACGAGCCAGGTCGCGGGGGGGTTCTATTCGTCGCGTGGGCGGCGTCAACTGATGCGACATGTGGTTGATTTGATGCTCGCACCCGAAGACCCCTATGATGCGTTGCGCTCTGGAACGGCGGCACCGCGCCAGCAGTTGCGCGTCGTCACGTGACACCCACAAGGGGTTGCGATACCTCCGCCTGAGCGCGGCAGCATAGCAACAGTTGCGTTTGCCAAGCCCGCACACACAAGACCTATGGCTAGCAATAGCAACACGATTCCAGTAGATTAAAAGAAAAACTGAGGCAGTTAATAACAAGGTCGAGGAGACCGGAGCAGTGAAAAACATAGCGACGCGCCTGTCCAAGGGCGTGGCCATCGTGGCAGTGTTGGGCCTTGTGTCCTCATGTGGCTTGCCGCGTTCCGGGCCAAACAGAAACGAAATCTTCTCTGGCTCGGTGCTAGAGGACGGTGACGCATTCATCCTAACGGTCAATGATCGGATTAATCGCATTGCAAGCGTGACCCCCGCCTTGGCCTTTTCCGCCGGCTTTAGTGACGCAGGCCTTGTCGGATCAGACACGATCCAGCCGGGCGACGTGCTTGGCCTGACAATCTGGGAAAACGTCGATGACGGCTTGCTGGTCCCCGAGGGTCAAAACGCCACAGTGCTTGACGAAGTGCAGGTTGACGGCGAAGGCTTTATCTTTGTGCCCTACGCCGGTCGCATCCGCGCCGCGGGCAATACCCCCGAAGCAATTCGCCGTCTGATTAGTGAAAAACTGAACGACGAAACCCCCGACCCGCAGGTGCAAGTGCGCCGGGTGGCCGGTGATGGATCAACGGTGTCAATTGTTGGCGCCGTCGGCAGCCAAGGCGTCTATGCAATCGAGCGTCCGACCCGAACCTTAGCGGCCATGCTGGCCCGTGCAGGCGGCGTCTCGATCGAACCCAGCATTGCCCAGGTCACCGTTGTGCGCGGCAACCATACGGGATCAATCTGGTTCGAAGACCTTTACGATGACCCTAGCCACGATATCGCCCTACGTGGCGGCGACCGGATCATCGTTGAACAGGACACACGCACCTTTACAGCCCTTGGCGCAACGGGTGCACAGAACCGCGTAACCTTCAGAAGCCAGACGATTTCGGCAATCGAAGCCTTGGCAACCGTTGGTGGCTTGTCCAGCGCCGTAGCCGACCCGACAGGCGTTTTCGTGTTTCGCAACGAACCCGAAGAAATCGCCCGTCAACTTGTTGGCCGCGACGATCTGGTCGGCACACAGCGCGTGATTTACGTGCTGGACCTGACCCGCCCGAACGGCATGTTCATGGCGCGTGATTTTGCGATCCGTGACGGCGACACCGTGTACGTCACCGAGGCACCGTTCGTGCAGTTCAACAAGGCAATCGCCGCCGCGACTGGCTCTCTCAACTCGGCTACCGCGGTCTCAGACCTAGCTTCCGGCATCTAAACCATGAGCGATCATGAAACACAGGCCGCCGCGGGGGAAACCCTGCGGCGTCTTTACGTCTATAGCGGTGGTTTCCTGACCCAGATCCGCGTGCGGCGCATCCTGAAACTCGCAGGCTATGACATCCGGCTTGGCAAACCGCGCGACGGCGACATGATCGGCGTTTGGGGGCAATCGCCCACATCGGGGCGCGGCGAGGCTGTCGCCACCCGCACCGCCGCCCCCATTCTACGAATCGAGGATGCCTTTCTGCGCTCGGTCTTGCCGGGCCGTGATGGCGAACCTCCAATCGGGCTGCATCTGGACAAAAGCGGCGTGCATTTCGACCCCACCACCCCCAGCGATCTGGAACTGATCCTGCGCGATAACCCGCTTGATGACACAGCACTGCTGAACCGCGCGCGCGATTGCATGGCAGACCTCAAACGCCTGCACCTATCCAAATACAACGCCTTTGATCCTGCCACGCCTGCCCTCGATCCCGGCTATGTGGTGGTGATCGATCAGACCCGTGGCGATGCATCCGTCACCGCAAGCGGCGCCGATCTGAATACCTTCCGCGAGATGCTTTATTACGCGCAAGAAGAACACCCAGCCGCGCGGATCGTCATCAAAACCCACCCCGAAACCCAAGGCGGGCATCGCAGCGGGTATTTCACAGCAGACGATACCGGCGACCGCGTGTCGCTGCTGCAAGACCCGATTTCGCCATGGGCATTGTTCGAAGGGGCCGTGGCGGTCTACACCGTGTCCTCGCAAATGGGGTTCGAGGCGATCCAGATGGGCCATAAGCCGGTGGTTTTCGGCCAGCCCTTCTATATCGGCTGGGGCCTGAGTGACGATCGCAAACCACTTGACCGACGCCAGCGCAATCTGACCCGCGCGCAGCTTTTTGCCGCCGCGATGATCCTCTATCCCACTTGGTATGACCCCTATCGCGACCAGCTTTGCTCGCTTGAAACGGCGATCCTATCATTGGCCGCCCAGTCCCGCGCATGGCGCGAAGATCACATGGGCTGGGTTGCGTCCGGCATGCGCCTTTGGAAGCGCGCGCCACTGCAGATGGCATTTGGCCGCCAGCGCAAAATTATCTTTAGCGATGATCGGGTGAACGCCGTGGTACGCGCTGTCAAAGACGGGCGTGGCCATATGGTTTGGGCCAGCGAATCCGCAGATCATGACGGCGCGGTGCGGGTCGAGGACGGTTTCTTGCGCTCGCGCGGGCTTGGTGCTGATCTGGTCGCACCGCTCAGCTTGGTTTGTGACGACATCGGGATTTACTATGATCCGACCGGCCCCAGCCGGTTGGAACAACTGATCAACGACAGCAGCGATCTGCCAGACAGCGCCCGCGCGCGCGCCGACCGCCTGATCACGCGCCTGACGCAAGATCGACTAAGCAAATACAACCTTTCCGCAAATGCAAACCTGCCCGCAGACCTGCCTGCCGGACGGCGCATTCTGGTTCCCGGACAGGTCGAAGACGACGCATCAATCCGGCTTGGCGCGGGCGAAGTGCGCGGCAATCGTGACCTGCTGTTGGCAGCCCGCACCGCCAATCCCGCCGCCGTGATCCTGTACAAACCCCACCCAGATGTTGAAGCGGGCTTGCGGATCGGGGCCGTTCCAGATGCGGGTGACATCGCTGATGCCGTGCTGAGCCGCACTGACCCGATCGCAGCACTTGACGCGGTTGACGAGGTCTGGACGATCACCTCCACCTTGGGCTTTGAGGCGCTGTTACGTGGCAAACGTGTGACCTGTCTTGGTACGCCATTTTACGCCGGATGGGGGCTGACAGACGACCGCGCAGCACCTATCGCCCGCCGCGTCGCACGGCCTGACATTACCGCCCTCGCACATGCAGTTCTTATTGATTATCCACGCTATTTTGATCCCAAGACCGGGCTGCCCTGCCCCGTCGAGGTGGTCGTTGACCGACTGTCCAGTGGCGACGTGCCACGCCCAAGCCGCGCCAATCGACTGCTTGCCAAGGCCCAAGGTGCACTGGCCAGCTATGCGTGGATATGGCGTTAGCGACGCTGCCAGATATGCATAAGGTCATCGCCGACGCGGGTATGATTGCTCAGTGAAAATCGCGGCGTATCTGCCAGCTTTTCCAGCCCCATCGCCCCGATCGCGGGCGTGCCTTCGGCCCCAAGCGCGAGCCCCGCGCTAAACCCGACAAGCCGGTCCACAACGTCGGCCTGCAATAGCGACGCCGCCAAACTGCCACCGCCTTCGCACAACACACGGGTCAGGCCCGCGGCGGCCAGTTGCGTCATCACATCATCGGCCTGCACCTGCGCGCTGCATTCGATCAACCGCGCCCCGCGTTTTTCCCACGCGTCCACTTCCGCGTCACTGGCATCAGGCCCATGGCAAAGCCACAGTGGTGCTACATCCAAGCTGCGCACCAGCGCGCAATCATTTGGTAGATCCAGCTTGCGCGATACCACCACCCGCACTGGCTGGCGGGTCACGCCCATGTCGCGAACTGTCAGTGTCGGATCATCGGCCCGCGCCGTACCCGCGCCGATCATCACGGCGTCATGAAACGCGCGCATGGCATGCACCGCACGGCGCGCCTGTGGCCCCGTGATCCACTGGCTTTCGCCTTTAGCCGTGGCAATGCGCCCGTCAAAACTTGATGCGAGTTTAAGGGTCAAAAAGGGGCGGCTCGCGGTAACACGCAACAAAAACCCTGCATGATCAATCCGTGCTGAAGCCTCGCAAACACCTGTCGTCACGGCGATCCCTGCCGACCTTAGATTGGCAATCCCCTGCCCCGAAACGCGCGCATCAGGGTCGCCTGTGGCAATCACCACACGCGCAACACCCGCCGCGATCAGCGCATCCGCACAGGGCGGCGTTTTGCCATGATGGGAACAGGGTTCGAGCGTCACGTATGCCGTGGCCCCGCGTGCAGCGCTCCCCGCTTGCGCCAATGCCTGCGTTTCGGCATGCGGGCGACCGCCATCCGCCGTCCAGCCGCGCCCAATGACGCGGCTCTCCGAAACGATCACACAGCCCACGGCGGGATTAGGCCAGACGCGCCCCATGCCGCGCCGCCCCAACGTCAGGGCAAGCGCCATGAAACGGGCGTCAGCCGCGCCGGTCACTCTTCTGGTTTTGCGCCGGGGCGCAGTTCGCTGACAAATTTGTCAAAGTCGTCTGCCGCTTGGAAGTTCTTGTAAACACTGGCAAAACGCACATAAGCAACCGTGTCAATCCGCGCGAGGCTTTCCATCACGATCTCGCCGATTGTCCCTGACGGAATATCGGTTTCGCCCATGCTTTCCAGACGACGGACGATACCGCTGATCATCTGATCCATGCGTTCTGGTTCGATGGGGCGTTTTTGCAGTGAAATCCGCACCGAGCGTTCCAGCTTGTCACGGTCGAAGTCTTCGCGCCGTCCGTTGGTTTTGATCACCACAAGATCGCGCAATTGCACACGTTCATAAGTGGTAAACCGCCCGCCGCAAGCGGGGCAAGAACGCCGACGCCGGATCGCAACGTGATCCTCAGCGGGGCGTGAATCTTTTACTTGAGTGTCGACGTTTCCGCAAAAGGGGCAACGCATATCCTGTCCTCGTCTCTGCCTCTGGGGTCTTTGCCCCATTTAATCGCGACCACTATAGGGGCTTTGGCAGGTATTGGGTAGTACGCAATTGCTGCCTCTATATGATGGGCCATAGGCGTGACCTTTGGGATTCACTTCACTGATTAGGCTGCCAGCGTCCGGCGTGCATATTCCAATGCAAACCGGCTGTGGCCTTGCCCTGTGACAGCGCATCTGTCCACGGAAAGTCCAAGCTATCGGCGTCGCGGTTCAAGACCGCAAGTGATGTATCCCCTTGGAAAACGATCACCCCGCCGCGCTCTTGGATTATAATGTCACCATTCGCATCCACAGGGCCGCTCCGGTCAACGGCAGAAAAAACCAAGTAGTTGTATTGATTGTTGTAAAACCGAACCTCCTCCCAGATAGAGCCGCCGTAGCCGGGCCAGGGCGTATAGTCCAGATCAGCCATCTGGGTGGAAATTGACAGGTCAGGCAGCTGCCCCAAAAGGCCTTAAGCATAGGTCGTAACCCCGTCGTCGATACAAACCGACAAGAGCTTTGCGCCACCGTCAACAGTGCAGGACATGAACACATGGTCTTCGCCCATACACCGTGCCTGCGCGCCAGCCCCGCAAACGATCACCGCAAGTGTCACAAAGCAACGCATACAACTTCAACCTCTTGGAATATGCCAGTCAAACCCGCGCGCTGTCTCCACATATTCGGGCCATTTGAAATTGATGGGCGGGTCATAATCACACAGCGGCGGTGTGTCGTCTTGCGTCTTGCGACGAGTGAATTCCTCCATGGTCGACGCGCGCGCATCGCCGTCTTCAAGTAAGCGCAGCGCCGAACATGCCAGCACCTTGGCCGCCACCTGCACCATCGGATCAATCGTTGCGGGAATACCACCCAGCGCGTTCATCGCCCACGCCGGATATGGGCCGCCGCGCAAGGCAGGACGTGCGATATAGAACCGCGCAGTTGGCGCGTGCCATGTCATATCGGTGTAATCGTCGGACGTAGAATTCAGCTGGCTGGGCGCGAGATCGCGCCGCAATATCGCCTCGGCCTCTTGCGGATCAATCAACGTTTCGCAAGCAAGCAGGATCGGGTCGTCCATTCCCGCAACGCCGCAGTTTTCCTGCACTTTGCGCATCACGTCTTTGGCCGCCGCGTCCCAAACAGGCGCGCCAACCGCTTGAATTTGCTCCCACACCAGCCCCGCCATCGCGTGATTGGCCAGCCCGTGGCGTGATTTGCAGACCCAGTGGCGCTCAACCCGACAGCCTGTGGCGGCCGCCGCGGCCTCGGCCAAGCTATCCAGTTGCGCGCTCACCCGTTCAGCCATGGCTATCGTCGGAACGCGCATCATGTATTGAATGTCGGCCAAAGTCGCGGGCAGGTTATCTGCCGTCGCTTGCCCCGTTGACAGGATCGACTCGGAAATCGACCAGCCGCCTTGATGCGACAGCATGGAGTCCCGCAAAAACCGCGCCGATTGATACATCATCACCAGCGCATCATTGGCGCCCGGCGCGCGCACGTCGCTATGACTTTGCGGGATCGGGGTGTCGCCGCCAAGGGGCGCACATGAGTCGCCCCCAAAGGGCGCATTAGGCCCGTCCTGCGCGCCCCAGCTTTCTGGCGTTTCGCAGACAAACCGATAGATCATCGAATAAGCCGCGCCACAATGCGTGTCCCAGCGCACGGTATTGCACATCGGTAGCATATAAAACGGATGGAACGACAGCATCCCCGCCAACCCGTCATAGTATCCCTTGGCGGCGTGAATAGGCTTGGAGCCACGGACTTTTTCAGCCGGTTCGCCGGTGAACCGCAGCCCGCCTTTAATCCCGTGTTTTTCCATCGCCGCCTTGGTCGCCAGCAACCCGCCAAGGCCCGACATCCCAAGTGCGCTATGAGGATCGGTATGCCCGCCTGCTGCAAATCCCAAACCATCACGCGGGGCGCGTTCAACCCCTGCCGCCTGACAGTTCGCGGGCACCGCATCATATTCCGCATACATCCCCACCACCGGGCCATCCCCGTTGGACCACTGCGCACAAAACGCCGTTGGCATCCCGCCGCTACCTTCTTCGACGCTGAACCCTTCGGCGCGCAATTTCGCGACATACCACGCCGCTGAGCGGTATTCCCGCCACGCGGTTTCGCCATAAGAAAAGATCGTGGCGCAGTCTTTTGACAGATCGACAGCAGCCCCCTGAACATGGGCAATTGCGCTGGTTTGGGCATCTGAAAGCGGCATGTTCTATCCTAATATCTGGGCGGCATTGGCCCAAGTATGGTGCGCATGGCCGTGCTGGAAAAGGCAAATCCGCCGCCACACCACGGCTGCGCCTTGATTGCAGCGCCCAGACATGGTTTTCAGAACCCAACCAACGCAGGAGGCCGCAATGGCAGGCAAACCCATCACCGTCGGGGCGCAATTGAATGCGCTGATCAGTGCCGGACGCAAGCAAGATGCGATGCACCTGCTTGAGGCAGAGGCAAAGCGACGCCCCAAGGACGAAGCCGTTTGGGTTGCGCTGGCGCAATTGCACAACCGTGTCACCCATGATTTTCCACAAGCGCTGACCGCAGCAGAACGCGCGCTAAAGATCATACCCAAATCCGTGCGCGCGCATCTTGAGGCGGCCGAGGCGGCCTGCAACATCAAACGCTTTGAAACGGCCCTGAAGCACCTGAAGCGCGCCATGGCCTTTGCGCCGCGCAAACCGGATGTGCTTTATGTTGCCTCAACCATCTATTATCAGATGGATCGCCACGACGATGCAATCGCCGCCGTTCAAGCCGCACTCGCAATTCGCCCCAATCATCTGCAATCACGCTTGCAACTGGCGACGGTGCTGCGCGCCGCCGGTCGCATGGACGATGCACAAATCATGTGCCGCGAGATTTTCGCCGATGAGCCGGACAATCTGCAATTGCACAGCATTTACAGCCTGACCGGCAAGATGCACGAGGACGATCCGATCTATCAGCACTTGCGCGACAAGATCGTGGCAAACCTGCAAGACCTAAAGAAGGGCGACCGGACCAAGGCACTGGCGATGCTTGCAAAGGCACGCGATGACATGGCTGCCTATGACGAAGCGTTTGATCTGTTCGCGCGGGCCAAAGCCGAAGAAACCGTGCTGCACAACGCCCAAGGGTATCAAGGGTTTGTTGATGCCCAATGCAGCAATATCACGCGGGCCGACTATTTCGGTGGCGGCGGATCAAATGACGAAACACCTGTCCTGATCGTCGGAATGCCGCGATCCGGCAGCACATTGTTGGAACAGGTTCTGACCTCACATTCCGAAGTTGCAGGCGTCGGCGAAAGTGCCGCCCTTAGCAACATGATGCGTGATCTCAAGCTGCCCGAACATAACGGTGCAGCACTTGTGCACATGATCAAAAACATGACCCAAAAAGACACCGAAATTCTGGCCCAGAAATACTTGCACGAAATACGCAGTGCCGCCCCTGATGCCAAACGCATTGTCGACAAGAAGCTGCATAACTTTGAATTACTTGGACTTTTTGCACGGATGTTCCCAAAGGGTCGTGTGTTGCATGCGCGCCGCGATCCGATGGACAACTGCGTGTCTTGCTACATGCAGCCCTTGGGACCATGGCACAGCTACACCCGCGATTTAGGCAACCTTGGCCGCTATTACTGCGCCTATGACAAGCTTATGAAACACTGGGCGACGGTGCTGCCAATTAAGATCATGGACGTCGCTTACGAAGATACCGTGGCCGATACCGAAGGCACTGCACGTCGGGTTATTGATTTTCTCGGATTGGACTGGGATCCGGCCTGCCTTGATTTTCAGAATTCAGAAAAGCGCGCGCGGACCTTGTCGGTGTGGCAGGTGCGCCAGCCAGTCTATCAAACATCCGTGCAGCGCTGGCGGCGTTATGACAAACACCTTGGGCCGCTCAAATCCGAGCTGGCCCGGTTCTACCCCGATGGGCTTGGGTAGCAGGCTATGCCGCGCGCGCTTTAGTGCTGCGCGGTGTGACCGGCTGCCCCGAACGCGGAGCGTCGTCGGCGTGATGTGAAAACGGGCGCCCAAGCGCCCGCATTTATCACTGATCCAGGAAGCTGCGCAGCTTGCGCGACCGGCTGGGGTGTTTCAGTTTCCGCAACGCCTTGGCTTCGATTTGGCGAATCCGTTCGCGGGTCACGCTAAACTGCTGACCAACTTCTTCCAGCGTATGATCGGTGTTCATGCCGATGCCAAACCGCATCCTCAGCACACGTTCTTCGCGCGGCGTCAGTGATGCCAGAACCCGTGTTGTGGTTTCTTTCAGGTTTTCTTGAATCGCGGAATCCAGCGGCAGAACCGCGTTCTTATCCTCGATGAAGTCACCCAGCTGGCTGTCTTCCTCGTCACCAATCGGTGTCTCAAGCGAAATCGGCTCCTTGGCGATTTTCATCACCTTGCGGACCTTTTCCAACGGCATTTGCAGCTTTTCGGCCAGTTCTTCGGGCGTCGGTTCCCTGCCAATTTCATGCAGCATCTGGCGACCTGTCCGCACCAGCTTGTTGATCGTTTCGATCATGTGCACCGGAATACGGATCGTGCGGGCCTGATCAGCAATAGAGCGCGTGATCGCCTGACGGATCCACCATGTGGCATAGGTGCTGAATTTATAGCCGCGACGGTATTCGAATTTGTCCACGGCCTTCATCAGGCCGATGTTACCTTCTTGAATAAGATCAAGGAATTGCAGGCCACGGTTGGTATATTTCTTTGCAATCGAAATGACCAAGCGCAGGTTCGCTTCGACCATTTCCTTCTTGGCCTGACGGGCTTCTTTTTCGCCCTTTTGGACCTGCTGCACGATGCGGCGGAATTCGGTGATATCAACACCGACATACTGACCGACTTGCGCCATTTCAGTGCGTAGTTCTTCGACTTTGCCGCTCGAGCGTTCGATAAACGCCTGCCAGCCACGCCCAGCCTTTACGCCCATGTCGTCAAGCCAGTTGGGATCAAGCTCGCGCCCACGATACGCCTCGACAAATTCGCGGCGGTTAATGCGGGCTTGGTCGGCCAGCTTTACCATCGAACTGTCGATCTGCATGATGCGGCGATTGATACCGTAAAGTTGGTCAATCAGGGCTTCGATCCGGTTGTTGTGCAAGTGAAGCGAGTTCACCAATTCCACTATTTCAGACCGCAGCTTTTGGTATTTCTTTTCTTCTTTAGCGGAAAAACTGGAATCTTCATTCAGCTGTGCGGAAATCCGTGCGTCCTGCATATCCGACAGTTTGGCAAAGTCTCGGGCGATCACGTCAAGCGTTTCGAGCACACGCGGCTTAAGTGCGGCCTCCATCGCGGCCAGCGACATGTTGGCCTGCTCGTCCTCGTCGTCGTCGTCGTCATCGTCCTTGGTGATCGGATTGCCGTCGGCATCTAGTTCGGGCTTGTCGTCTTTTTCTTCGCTCGTGCTCGCGCCTTCGACCACGGGGGCGGTGATGCCGGCTTCTTCCTCAAGCTGGTCGCCAAATGTAGTCTCAAGGTCGATCACATCGCGCAGCAGGATGTCCTCGGACAGCAATTCGTCGCGCCAGATTGTGATCGCCTGGAATGTCAGCGGGCTTTCGCACAAGCCCAGAATCATCGTGTTGCGGCCAGCCTCGATCCGCTTGGCGATGGCAATTTCGCCCTCGCGCGATAACAACTCTACGCTGCCCATTTCGCGCAGATACATCCGCACGGGGTCGTCGGTGCGGTCCAGCTTTTCGTTGTCAGCGCCTGCCAGCGCGATTTCGCGCGGCCCGCCTGTGGTCGTCACATCACGGCCCTTGCCGTCGTCGTCGACCTCTTCGCTTTCTTCTTCTTCGGTGATCTGGATGCCCATTTCGGACAGCATCGACATTACGTCTTCGATCTGGTCGCTGCTGACCTGTTCGGGCGGCAGCACTTTGTTCAACTGATCGTAGGTGATGTAGCCACGTTCACGCGCATCGGCGATCATCTTTTTGACGGCCGCTTGGCTCATATCGAGTGAGCCATCGCCGTCATCCACTTTGCGGTCATCGTTGTCTTTCGCGGCCATGTGAGGCTCCTTGCGGAAGGGCTGACGCCCGTGGAAGTGATTCGGTGATTCGATTGTGTCCGAATCAACCTGTTGCGGGGGTGATTCGCAAGGCGATACCCCTGATTCTTTTGACCTGTTGCCAGTCGCTCTACTTAGGGCGCGCGCTGCGCTTTGCAAAGTCGATACCCCCTAAAAGACGATCAAATTCGCTGCGCTCAACTTTCTTTAGCAACGCACCGTTTGAACTGGTGTCAAATTCCGCACTGTCATCATCATCAAGGCGTCCCGCGCGGTTCATTGCATCGCCGGATTGCGCCAACCGCCTGGTCACCCGTTCATCGGCAACATCCGAAGAAATGTCCTCGATTGCCTCTTGGATTTCATGCAGATGGCCGCGCCGCGCGCTAAGTTTCGCCAGTTCTTCGGCAAGGCACATCTTGGCGACCTCGCCATTGTCAGGTTTGCGCACCGCTGGTGCAATTGCCACGTGGGCTTGGGTGAACAGCTTTGCAAGGGGCTCTGGCCCGATTTCCGCCTCGACCTCGGCCCGCAAATCGGCGCCCGCATCGCCATGTCGCAAGATCACATCACGCAAATGGCCATGATCAGGCGTCGAACAGATCATCCGTTCAATCGCACCCCAAAACCCGTTCACAACCAGTGGATTGGCAATCAGCGTTGCCAAAATCACCGCCTCGCGCAGATGGTCTTCGCCTGTCCCGCCAATCGCCAGCATCGACGATTTCGTGCTTTGATGCGGCACACTTGGCGGCTGCCATTTGCCACGCCCAGTCCAGTTGCCCTTGGCCCTGTTCGGGGCCGCACGGCGCGGCGTGAATAACTCCCAACGCATTTCCTTGATCGCTTGCCCATAATGGCCACGGATCGACGGGTCGCGAATCAGTTTTATCTTTTCGCGCAAGGTCTTATCGAGCGCCGCCTTGCGTTCTGGGCTGTCAAAAACACGGTCTTCGGTTTCGCGCTGCCACAGCAATTCGACCATCGGCATCGCCTTGTCCAACGCCGCACCCATCGCCCCGGCACCCTGCCCACGGATCAGATCATCGGGGTCTTGGCCCTCGGGCATCAACGCAAACCGCAGCGACTGTCCGGCCTCTAGCAACGGCAGTGCCAAATCAATCAGCCGCATCGCCGCACGCAGGCCTGCTGTGTCACCATCCAGCGCGATAATCGGCTCGGGCGCGACCCGCCACAGCATCATCAGCTGGTTCTCAGTAATCGCCGTGCCAAGGGGGGCCACGACCGCGCCAAAGCCCGCCTCCGACAGTGCGATCACGTCCATATAGCCTTCGGCTACGACCAGCGATTGCCCCTTCCCCGCCGCTTCACGCGCGGGGCCAAGGTTGTATAAACTCCGCCCCTTGTCGAACAATTCCGTTTCCGGTGAGTTTAGGTATTTCGCCTTGTCGGCAGGGTCCAGCGCGCGACCCCCAAAGGCAATGCAACGTCCGCGCGCATCGCGGATCGGGAACATGATCCGGTTGCGAAACGTATCGTAGGGCTTCTTGCCTTGATTGGATGGCTTGGCCAAACCACAGCCCATGATCAGATCCTCGGACACGCCCTTGCCCGTCAGATGATCCCACAGTCCCTGCCAACCATCCGGCGCAAATCCGATTTCCCAGCGATCCAACCAACCATCCGGCTGTCCACGTCCCGCCAGATAATCGCGCGCACCTGCACCACCGCCAGTGTTCAGTTGTAGCCGGAAAAACTGCACCGTCTGCTCCATCACTTCGACCAGTTGGGTCCGGTGATCCGCCTTTTCCTGCGCCTGCGGGTCACGTTCCGGCACGGGCATCCCCGCCTCGCGCGCCAGAATCTCGACTGCTTCCATGAACCCGACATTCTCGGTTTCACGCACGAACGAAATCGCGTCGCCCTTGGCATGACAGCCAAAGCAGTAATAAAATCCCTTGCTGTCATCTACATGAAAAGACGCGCTTTTTTCTTGATGAAAGGGGCAAGGCGCCCACATGTCACCCTTGCCCTGATTGGACTTGCGGGCATCCCACATGACCTTGCGCCCGACGACCTGAGAAATACTCAGTCGGTTGCGCAATTCATCAAGGAAACCGGGCGGAAGTGACATAGCCCCTATATTGGGCCTGCACACGGCAGAGTCGAGAGGTTGCTAGCCCTTGGTTGCAGGCACGGACGGCGTGATTTGTCGCCGCGCCCGCGCCTCGCGCCATGTAATGAAGCTGATCGAGGCCATGATTACGGCACCGCCGCAAATGACCCAACCATCCACTGTTTCGCCGAATACCAACGCACCAAGCATGACGGCCCAGACCAGTTGCAAGAACGTCACCGGCTGCGTGACCGTCAAGGGGGCGGCGGCAAAGGCCAGCGTCATGCAGTAATGCCCCGCCGTTGCGAAACAGGCGACAAGAAACAGCCAGCCGATATCGGCCAGCGTCGGCGTAACCCAGTCCATCAGCGCAAACGGAAACAGCCCGATTGTGACCGTGACTGACAGCATGCCCACGACGACAGGGGCGGAAACCTCGCCCGATAATTGCTTGGCGATCAGATAGCCAGCGGCGAACCCCAGCGCGGTGAACAGCATCGCGAAATGGCCCATTTCGACCTCGCGCAGACCGGGGCGCAGAATGATCAACGCGCCGATCAAGGCCATAACGACAGCCGCCAAACGGCGCGGCGGCAAGGCTTCACCCAAGAACAACGCCGCACCAATCGTGACGTAGATCGGCGACAGATAATTCATCGCAGTCACTTCCGCGATCGGGATTTGGGTCATCGCAAAGAACCACAAAATCACCGCCAGCGTATGCACCACCCCGCGCAGGGCGAACAATTTAACCTGCCGACGGGTTAGATGTGCCGCCAATATCGGCCTGATCATCGGGATCAAAAACACCACCCCAAGGGCATAGCGCAAGAACGCCGCCTGTGCGGGCGGGATCGCCGCGCCCACATGCTTCACAATCGCCGTGACGGCCACGAAATTCAGGCCCGTCACAACCATCCAGAATATGCCGATCAGCGGGGATTTGGGGGAAGCGTTCATGTCGGCAGATGATCGCAACGCGCCCGCGCCCGCAAGGGGGTCTGGCAATCCTGACTCGCGAAACGGGGGGCTTTGGCGACCGTTGGGCAACATCACACGGGGGCCGCCACGATTATCAACGAAATAACCGCCGCGATTGGCAAGGGTCTGGCCTGCGCCGCCACAGTCGTTACATTGGGCAGTTGCCAGATGGCCGAGACCGATACCGAGACCGAGACCTAGAAACCTCTTTATAATCAAGGGTTTGCCATCATTGCCGATTGCGCGGCAACCCGTTGCGCGACCCTTAATCTTGATAGCAAAGGCTTGCCCGACTACAGCGCCCTTGGCACGATGACGCACCTGCGTGCGGTCATGATCAGCTACACCGATTTCAGCGGTCTGGGCGCGGGCGCCGCTCACTGGCCTGCAAGAAATTCACATTGGCGGCACCCCCGTCACCGACCTTTCGCCGCTTGTCAATTTCGCGAACCTGCGCATGCTGCATATCCAAGGTGTCGACACCGATGATTATCTTGTGCTGCGCCAACTGACACGGCTAGAGGAATTAGCCATCGGCTACACCCCCATCCCGAACGTTGTTTTTGTGCGCAATATGCCCAATCTCAAAAGGCTTAACCTCAGCTATGCCCGGATCACCGACCTCAGCGCGCTGCGCAATCACCCCAGCATCGAGACACTGAACGTTGACGGTCTTTACGGGGTGGACCTGTCGCCGCTTGTGTCTATGCCCGCCCTACGTGAAGTGGCACTACCCTATAACGAGGCAATGACGGGCGCAGTTGCCCAAGCTCTGCGCGAAAAAGGGGTCGTCGTCAGTTCGATTCCGGTCGTGGTGGTCTGCTAGCTATTGGCAAACGCTTCCATGACCTCGTCAGAGGCATCAAGGTTGGTGATCACGCTCTGAATATCGTCGTCATCTTCCAGCGCGTCGACCAGCTTCATCAGCTTGGCCAAACCGTCCAGGTCCAGATCGGTATTCATATTCGGCTGCCAGATCAGCTTGGTCGATTCTGACTCGCCCAATGCGGCCTCAAGTGCGGTGCTGACCTCGTTCAGGTCACTATCGCCGCAGATGATCACGTGGTTTTCGTCAGTGGTTTCACAATCCTCGGCACCTGCCTCGATTGCGGCCATCATGACCGTATCTGCATCGCCGACGGATGCGGGATAGATCACTTGCCCCTTGCGGTCGAACATGAACCCAACGCTGCCGGTTTCGCCCAAATTTCCGCCGTTCTTGGAAAACGTCGAGCGCACGGTTGAAGCGGTGCGGTTGCGGTTATCAGTCATCGCTTCGACGATCACGGCAACGCCACCGGGGCCATAACCCTCATAGCGGATTTCGTCGTAGTTTTCGCCTTCGCCCGCTTGCGATTTCTTGATCGCGCGGTCGATCACTTCCTTGGGAACGGATACCGACTTGGCCTCTTTGACGGCCATGCGCAGACGCGGGTTCTTGTCGGGATCAGGATCGCCCATTTTCGCGGCCACGGTGATTTCCTTGGCCAGCTTGGAAAACAACTTTGAGCGCAGTTTGTCCTGACGCCCTTTGCGGTGCTGAATATTTGCCCATTTTGAGTGGCCTGCCATGGGTGCTCTCCCGATTTGCGATATGCGATTTCAGGGCCTCTATATGGCACAGCGGTATCCGCCTGCAATCCCAAGCCGCGCCGTATGCCAGCCATACGGTTTCCATACGGTTTCCATACGCTTTCCATACGCTTTGCATTGACCCAGTTTGGGCTTTTGCCACCGCCCACCGCGCGCTACACCTTTGGGATGACAACAGATCAAATCATCCTCTTTACCCTGTTCGGGTCCGTGTTCGGAATGCTGCTTTGGGGCAAGTTTCGCTATGATCTCGTGGCCTTTTCTGCCCTAATGATCGGCGTCGTTCTGGGCGCGGTCCCCACCAAGGATGCGTTCAGCGGATTTGGCCACCCTGCAACGATTATCGTCGCATTGGTGCTGGTTGTTTCGGCAGGATTAGTGCGATCTGGTGCTGTCTATCTGATCACCCGCACGCTGGTTGATAGTTCGCGCAATCTGGGCACTCATATCGCGATTATGGGCGGGATCGGCGGCGTGCTGTCGGCCTTCATGAACAACGTTGCGGCCCTTGCCTTGCTCATGCCAGTTGATGTGCAAACCGCGCGCAAAGCGGGCCGAAAACCAAGCCTGTCACTCATGCCACTGTCGTTCGCCACGATCCTTGGCGGCATGGTCACGCTGATCGGCACGCCGCCCAATATCATCATTGCAGCGATCCGCGAGGAAAGCCTTGGCGAGCCGTTCAAGATGTTCGATTTCGCCCCCGTGGGCGCTGTCACGGCCATCGCCGGCCTGCTGTTTGTGGCGCTGGTTGGCTGGCGTTTGATCCCGCAAAAAGACACCGACGCGGGTAAATCGCTTGAGGTTTTTGCCGACTATTTGGCGGAACTGACCGTGCCTGCCGATAGCAAACAAATCGGCAAACGCGTGCAGGAACTTTATGAAGCAGCCGACAAAGCTGACGTCGCAATCCTTGGCCTGATCCGCGACGGAAAACGCCGCTACGGCACCGCGCACAATACTCCCCTTAGGGCGCAAGACATACTTGTGATCGAAGCCTCGCCCGACGCCTTGGACGAATTTCGCGCGGCGCTAAAGCTCAACTTTGCTGATGATAAACGTGAAGAACACCTAAAAGCCGCCGGTGAAGGCCTTGTGGCGATCGAGGTGGTCGTGACTGAGGGAAGCCGGATCAACGGCAAGACGGCGCAGACAATCGGCCTGTCGTGGCGCCAGAGCACGGTTCTCATGGGGATCTCGCGCAAGGGCAAAACCATCCGCACCCAGATGCGCAAAACTGTGATCCAGACCGGCGACATCTTGTTGCTCCTAACGCCAGAAAAAGCCGCCAATGACGTGATTGACTGGCTCGGTTGCCTGCCGCTCGCAGATCGTGGATTGGCCGTCACCGCCGATAGCAAAGTTTGGCTGGCGATCGGTCTGTTCGGCGGGGCCGTGGCCGCTGCCAGCTTAGGGTTCGTCTATCTCCCCGTGGCCCTTGGGCTTGTCGTCGTTGCTTATGTCTTGGCCAAAATCGTCCCTCTGTCCGAGCTATACCACCACATCGAATGGCCTGTCGTTGTATTGCTTGGCTCGATGATCCCGCTTGGCGCAGCGCTGGAAACATCGGGCGGCACCGAATTGATCGCGGGCTGGCTGGTCAGCCTGACAAACGGCATGGCACCGTGGATGATTCTGACCGTGTTGATGGTCGTGACGATGACGCTGTCGGATGTGCTAAATAACACCGCGACCACTATCGTCGCAGCGCCCGTCGGCATCCAGATGGCGCAGACCTTGAATGTGTCCCCTGACCCGTTCCTGATGGCTGTGGCCGTGGCCGCATCCTGTGCGTTCCTCACCCCCATCGGCCACAAGAATAACACGCTTATTCTTGGGCCCGGCGGCTATAGTTTTGGCGATTACTGGCGCATGGGCCTGCCGCTGGAAATCATAGTCGTCGCGGTCTCTATCCCCGCCATTCTGGTCTTTTGGCCGCTCTAGGGCTACATCGCGCAAATGAAGAAATTTTTGATCCTGCAACTACGCCCCGAAACCGAGGCGAGTGATGATGAATACGCCGCGATCCTGCGCAAAGGCGGGCTGGCAGCATCCGAAACGCGCCGCATCCGGCTGGACTGCGAAGACCTGCCATCGGACATCGACGTGCGCGATTATGCCGGTGTGATCGTCGGTGGCGGGCCGGGCTGCGTCAGTGACGCGCCGCAAGATAAAACCCCGCAAGAAGCCAAGATCGAAGCGGCCTGCCTGTCGCTGATGCCGCAGATTACCGCGCTGGATCACCCATTTATGGGCTGCTGCTATGGCATCGGCATTCTGGCGCATCATCTGGGGGCCGAGGTTAGCAAAGCGCGCTATGGTGAACCCGTGAGTGCCGCGCTGTGCACGCTGACGGACGGCGGGCGCAATGATCCGCTCCTACACGGGCTACCGCCAGATTTTCACGCATTTGTTGGCCACAAAGAGGCAGTGCAGGACCTGCCGCAAGGCTGCACCCATCTGGTTGCCGCACCTGATTGCCCGTTCCAGATGATCCGCTATGGCGACAATGTCTACGCTACGCAGTTCCACCCCGAAGCAGACGCGGCAGGCTTTGAAACGCGAATCCGGCTCTACAAAGACAAGGGCTATTTTGATCCAAGCGCCGCCGACGATCTGATCGCCATGTGCCGCGCCGCTGATGTCACAACGCCGGAACTGATCCTGCAACGTTTCGTGCAACGCTACGGATAAAGCGGCCACAGGAACGGGATGACCACGGATGCAAGCATCCCGATTGTCAGGTTCAACGGAATACCCACGCGCAGGAAATCGCTGAACTTATACCCGCCGGGGCCGTAAACCAGCGTGTTGGTCTGATAGCCAATCGGCGTTGCGAAACTTGCACTTGCCGCGACCATGACAGCCACCACCAACGGGCGCGGATCAAGGCCCATTGCCGTCGCCAACCCGATCGCGATCGGGGTGATCACCACGGCGACCGCATTGTTGGACACCATTTCTGTCAACACCGACGTCAGCAGGTAAATCGCCCAAACGATCAGAAACGGCGGCAGCATGCCCAGCGCGGGCGCGATCGCATCGACGATCAAGGCAACGGCACCCGACGCCTCTAGTGCGGCCCCGATCGCGAGCATCGAAAAGATCAGTGCCAACAGGCGGCCATCGACAAACGAAAACGCCTCGTCTGCATCAATGCAGCGGGTCACCAGCACCAGCGCGACCGCGAGGATTGCCAGAAAAAAGATCGGCGCAACACCAAATGCGGCAAGCCCGACAATGCCCAACAGCGCTGCAATAACGATCGGCGCATGGGACCGGCGGAACGCACGGGCAGACGGGTGCGACACGTCAACCATGTCCATATCACTCGCAAGACGCTGAATGTCCTCGGGCGTCCCTTCCAGCAGCAAGGTATCACCAACCCGCACAATCAGTTCATCCAACTGACGGCCGATATTCTGGTTCCGACGGTGCACAGCAAGCGTATAAACACCGTAGCGGCGGCGCAGACGCAGCGCGCCAAGGGTGCGGCCAATCATCTTGCACCCCGGCGTAATCAGCACTTCGACGGTCGACGTTTCCACGGCTGACAACTGATCAACACGTTTCAGTTCTTTGGTGGCCTGCAAAGACAATAGTTCGGTCATCGCCGTACGCAGCACCACGCGGTCGCCAACCTGCAAGGTTACGCCCGCCAGATTGCGCCGCAGCGAGGCATCGCCGCGCACCACGTCGATCAGGCGCACGCCTTCGCGTTTGAACAGCTGCACACCCGTGACTTCACGCCCCACAAGGTTGCTTTCGGGCGGGATCACCGCCTCGGTGAAAAACCGCATTTTCGATTTATCGGACAGCAAGTTGGCCATGCTATCGCGGTCAGGCAGCAGCGCAGGCGCAATGAAGCGCAGATAAATCATGCCCCAGATCACAAGGACTATGCCCAGCGGCGTCACTTCGAAAATGCTGAACGGTTCAAGGCCCTGCGCGCGTGCCACGCCATCAACCAGCAGGTTTGTGGATGTGCCGATCAAGGTCAGCGTGCCACCAAGGATCGCACCATAGCTCAGCGGGATCAACAACTTGGACGCCGATAACCCCATTGTGCGGGCCAGTTGCACGAACACGGGGATCATCACGACAACTACGGGCGTGTTGGACACAATCGCCGAGGACAACACGACAAACGCCATCAACCCCCCAAGCGCGAGCGCCGGGCGGGTTTTCGCATTGCGTTCGGCGACACTGGTCAAGGCATCCAAGGCGCCGGTGCGCACCAGAGCGCCCATGACGATGAACATCGCGGCAATGGTCCACGGCGCAGGGTTGGACAACACATTCAGCGCGTCCTCGTAGGGGAGCACACCACTGATCAGCATAAGCGCCACACCAGTAATTGCGACGACTTCGGTCGGAAAGGTTTCGCGCAAAAACAGCACGAACATGACCACGACCACCGTCAGGGTCATGACCGCCTGCCCCGTGGGCGAGACTGCGAAAAGCTCAATCATGAAGCATCATCCTGTGGCCCCATCCTACTGCGCTGGATCAGTTTCGCGTCAAGCGCGCGGCGGCGCAAGCGGATTAGGCCAAGATCAAGCCGGAGCGGCCTGCTGCAGGCGTCCGCCCGTGCGGATCATGTCCACGCGCGTGGCCTTGCCGGTGCGATCATCGGTGACGACGAACAGACCCGACAGGGTTGCTTCGGCCGCTGCCGGGGAAAACCGTTCCTTGGGCATGCCGGTGATAAAGCGACGCAGGGGTTCGGCTTTGTCCATGCCAATGACGGAATTGTAATCGCCGCACATGCCAGCATCGGTTTGATAGGCGGTGCCAGCGGGCAGCAGCATCGCGTCAGCGGTCGGCACATGGGTATGCGTGCCAACGACAATGCTCGCGCGGCCATCACAGAAATGACCCATGGCCATTTTTTCCGATGTCGCTTCGCAATGCATATCAATCAGGCTGGCCTGCACCATCCCGCCCATTGGATGCTGACGCAGCACCGCATCTACAGCTGAAAACGGATCGTCAAACGGGCGTTTCATGAACACTTGGCCCAAGACCTGCGCCACCAGAACCTTGCGCCCACCTGGTGCGTTAAATACGCGCGCACCCACACCGGGTGCCGCTTTGGAAAAGTTGATCGGGCGAATAATGCGCTGTTCGCTGCCGATGAACGACATCATGTCTTTTTGATCGAAGGCATGATCGCCAAGGGTCAACACATCAGCGCCCGCGTCCAGCAACGTCTTGGCATGTGCGCCCGAAAGGCCCATGCCGCCGGTCGCATTTTCACCGTTCACCACAACAAAATCGAGCCGCCATTCCTCGCGCAAACGCGGCAGGTTGGTGGTAATAGCCGCGCGTCCCGCGCGGCCCATGACGTCGCCTAGAAATAAAATTCGCATTGGCGGGGTAAAGCAATGCCATCGCCCAAGTGCAAGCTAATTATAAAAATCCCAAGCGCGAGCGACTCATAAGAAATACGCCAGCACACGCAGGATCGTCAGGCGCCGGCGATCCGGGTGGATATGGTCAGGGTAATCGAACAGCACCGCACGGGTGCCATCAATCCGGTCCGCACCTACAAGCCGTTCTGCGTGCGTCGGGATCACGGTGGTAGAACAGGGGCATAAAGCGCAAAACCTGCATCCTTGTGCGGCCCGACACGCAGGTTCATCCCACAGTTGCAAGCCGCGGGCCGATATGCAGGCTGACCCCATTTCAGACTTTCCGTCAACGGGCCATGCCGTTGGCTGTCAGTTCCGGCTAGGCCTCAAATACGGGGGCAATCGCGGGGGCTAGCGGGTGTTTAGCCATCAACACCCCTAGCGCTTTGGTTCAATCACGCCATATTCCGTTACGATCAGATCAAGCGGCTGATCTGTGGCTTCAAGTGGCAGGTCCGCGTCCTCTTGCGCTGCATATGCAAACCCAATCGCCATCGTGCCACGCTGCGCGCGCAGCCCTTCTAGTGTGCGATCGTAAAAGCCGCCGCCATAGCCCAATCGCCCGCCTGCGCGACTGAACGCAACCAATGGCACGATCAGAATTTCCGGCGTGATCCAATCGCCCATCGCAGGCACCCGCGCGCCAAATTCGCCGTCGATCATCTCGCAGTCAGGCTCCCAATTGCGAAACCGCAATGGTTGCCCCTTGCCCATGATCACAGGAACGCAAACGGGACCGTGTGCGGCGGCTTCTTCCATCGCCGCCAAAGGATCAATTTCTGTTCGCATCGCCATATACCCCGCCAGCGACACACCACGATATCCGGCAAGCACTTCGGACAGGTAACCTGCACCCCCGAAGTGTCCATCATGCGCAATCTTGCGGCGTGCAAAAGCCGCCTTGCGGGCTGCGCTTTTGACTGCAGCTAGCTCGGTCATAACAACATCAACGCAGCAAGACTGAGGAATGCAAAGAACCCGACAACATCCGTCACCGTTGTAACAAAAGCACCGGACGCAAGGGCGGGATCAACGCCCAGTTTTTCCAAACCGATCGGGATCACAGTGCCCGCCAACCCTGCCACAACCATGTTGATCACCATCGCAAGGCCGATCACCACCCCCAGCATCGGCGAGCCGAACCAGACCATGCCAACCACACCCATGGTGACCGCAAAAATCGTGCCGTTGACGCAGCCCACAAAGACCTCGCGCCGGATCACCCGCCAGACGTTCGCGCCGGTCAGGTCGCGCGTCGCAATCGCGCGCACGGCCACGGTCAGGGATTGCGTGCCCGCGTTGCCGCCCATCGAGGCAACGATTGGCATCAGAACCGCAAGCGCGACAAAGCCCGCGATCACGTCTTCAAACAAGGAAATCACAAGGCTCGCAAGGATCGCCGTGACAAGGTTCACAGCCAACCACGGAAAGCGCTGACGCGTGGTTTCAATCACGCGGTCGGTCAGGCTGCCTTCGCCAACACCGGCCAGACGCAGGATGTCTTCTTCGTGTTCGTCGTCCAGCACAATCATCGCATCATCAATGGTGATCACACCAACCAGACGGTCATCACCATCAACCACAGGGGCCGAAATCAGGTGATACTGATTGAACGCATAGGCCACGTCCCCTTCGTCTTGATCATAGCGGAAGGTGCGAAAGCTCTCCTCGCTTAGATCGGCCAGTTTGGTGGCGCGCGGCGCGCCCAAAAGGCGACCCAAAGTCACGTAACCTGTTGGTTTCATGCGCGGATCAACAAGGATGACATGATAGAATTGTTCTGGCAAATCATCATGGCTGCGCAGATAGTCAATCGTTTCGCCCACGCTCCAGTGGTTCGGGGAGCGCACGACTTCGACCTGCATCAAGCGGCCAGCGGAATCCTCCGGGTAGGACAGCGCCTGTTCAACCGCGATCCGGTCGTTGATGCCCAGCGCGTCCAGAACCGCCTCTTGTTGCGCATGGTCAAGATCTTCGACAAGATCCACGACATCGTCGCTTTCCATGTCGCGCACAGCATCGGCGAGTTCGAGCGGCGCAAGGCTTTGAATGACTTCTTCGCGCAGACTTTCTTCAAGTTCAGACAGGATTTCCCCGTCCATCCCACCACGCCATAGGATCAAAAGCGCGCGGCGGTCCCTGCTGTCGATCTGTTCGAGAAGGTCGGCGATGTCAGCAGCATGCAGCGGGTTAAGCAAGTCATCGACCAGCCCCGCATCACCCGCCTCGACAGCATCAAGCACCGCGTCCATGACACGTTTCGTAAGGCTATGGCCGTCATCTTCGATGTCGTTCAGATCTTCCACAGATCACCCCGCATTTGCACACAGCATAGAGGAACACCCGCCGCCAGCAAGAAGGTCTCTCTTGAAAAACGAGAGTTTACGAACCGCAGCTTTGCCACTTATTGTTACGCGCATGACGCAGCATCTTCTTTTGGGGCAAACCCTTTCGTTTTCAGGCGATCCGCTCACGTCCGATTGGGCCGACGTAACCCGTCACGACAGCCAAGGCGGTGTTCTTGTGGTTGACGGGCGAATCGTGCAGGTCGGACCTGCCGACGTATTGAAACGCGCGCACCCGCAGGCACAAACCCATGATTATGGCGACGCGCTGATCAGCGCAGGTTTTGTGGATTCGCATATGCACTACCCGCAGACGGCGATGATCGCGAGTTGGGGAAAGCGGCTGATTGACTGGCTCAACACCTATACATTTCCAGAAGAAATGCGTTTTGGCGATCAGGCTTACGCAGATGACATCGCCGGGCGCACGCTTGATCTTGCGTTGGATCATGGCACCACGACCTTGACTAGCTTTTGCACGATCCACCCCGAAAGCGTCGACGCGTTCTTTGGGGCGGCTGACACACGCGGCATGGCCGTTGTCGCTGGCAAGACCTGCATGGATCGCAACGCACCCGACGGGCTGCGCGATACGGCGCAATCGGCCTATGACGACAGCAAGGCCCTGCTGCAAAAGTGGCATGGCAAGGGGCGCGCCAGTTATGCGATCACGCCACGTTTCACGCCCACGTCGACCCCCAAACAAATGCACGCACTTGGCGCACTTTGGACAGAATTCCCCGATTGTTTGATGCAAACCCACCTGAGCGAACAGCTCGATGAAATTGCATGGGTGCGCGACCTTCATCCGCAATCACGCGACTACCTTGATACCTACGAGAGCGCTGGTCTGTTGGGCGCACGCGGGCTTTATGGCCACGCGATCCACCTTGAGCCGCGCGAGATTGACCGGATAGCCGAGATCGGCGGCGCGCTGGTGCATTGTCCCACCTCCAACACTTTTATCGGGTCGGGGTTGTTTGACATGGCCGGACTTAAGGCGCGCGGCATTTCTGTCGGGCTTGCTACGGATACCGGGGGGGGATCGTCGTTTTCAATGCTGCGCACCATGGCTGCGGCCTATGAAATCGCACAGCTGCACGGCACCCCGCTGCATCCGTCACAATTGATGTGGCTGGCAACCGAAGGGTCTGCGCGGGCGCTGCATATGGGCGGGCAAATCGGGTCGCTGACTGCGGGGGCTGCCGCAGACATCTGCGTGATCGACCTTGGCTCGACCCGCGCGATTGATCAACGCACCAACCGCGCCAGTGATATCTGGGAGGCGCTTTTCCCGACCATCATGATGGGCGACGATCGTGCAATTAAAGCGGTCTGGGTGAACGGCACCCTACGCTAGCAAGACGACCCCAACACCAGAACCCACATCGTGCCCACGCGGCCAAGACCAAATTCGCGCGCATTGCTGCTTAGGATATTGCGGCGGTGGCTTGGTGATCCCATCCATGCCGACACCACAACCTCTATGCTGGGCTGCCCGCTGGCGATATTTTCCGCTATGCTACGATAGCAATAGCCTTGCGCTTGGGCGCGGGCGGCAGATGTGGTTCCGTTCGGGGCTTCGTGTGCGAAATATCGGCGCTGCACCATGTCTTGCGCATGCGCCTGCGCGGCAGCGGCCAATTGCGCATTGGGCACGACCGGCCCTAGTCCGTTCTCTGCCCGCTGCGCATTTAGTAAGCTGCCAACGCCAGACGTGGGCTCCGCTGCCAGCGACGCGCCGCCACCTTGGGGGACCGACGTCGTGACACAAGCTGCCAATAACAGCACACCAAACAACAAGAACGCGATGTGTCGCATAAGACTCTCCCATGGGTTTAGTAAATCCTAGGCTGGCAAGCCCCGCAATGTCGAGGTTTAACCTGCCAGGGCCCGCGCCAAGCGGTTTTGATCACCGATAACCCGTTCCAGATCAATCGTGACCATCTGGCCATCGCGCACCACCGGGCGCCCCTCAACGAACAAATCACGCACGCGGGTCGGCCCAGCCAAAAGCAAGGCCGCCGGATCCCAGCTGCCAGCACTTTCAACCCCCGTCACATCCCAGAGGGCGATATCGGCGCGTTTGCCAACAGCGATCTGACCACAATCGTCGCGGCCAAGCACCTGCGCCCCACCACGCGTTGCGATCTCAAGCGCCTCGCGCGCACTCATCGCATCCGCGCCATTGGCGACCCGTTGCAGCAACATCGATTGGCGCGCCTCGGCGATCAGGTTTCCAGCGTCATTGCTGGCCGATCCATCAACCCCAAGCCCAACGTGGACCCCTGCATCACGCATCGCGCGCACAGGTGCGATCCCGCTGCCAAGACGGCAATTTGAACAGGGGCAATGGGCGACACCCGTGCCGGAGCGGGCAAACAAATCGATCTCTTGTGCGTCCAGTTTCACGCAATGGGCGTGCCAGACGTCATCGCCCGTCCAGCCCAGATCTTCTGCATATTGGCCGGGGCGACAACCAAATTTTTCAAGGCTATAGGCAATGTCTTCGTCGTTTTCAGCCAGATGGGTGTGCAACATCACGCCTTTGTCGCGCGCCAGAATTGCGGCATCGCGCATCAGGTCGCGGCTGACGGAAAATGGCGAACAAGGTGCCACACCGACGCGGACCATTGCGCCATCACTTGCGTCATGGTGGGCATCAATCACGCGAATACAATCGTTCAGGATCGCGTCTTCGCGCTCCACAAGCATGTCAGGCGGCAACCCGCCATCGCTTTCGCCAATGCTCATGGCGCCGCGTGTGGGATGAAACCGCAAGCCAACCTCTTGAGCGGCGGCGATCGTGTCATCAAGCCGCGAACCATTGGGGAAGAGATACAGATGATCCGATGTCATCGTACAGCCCGACAGCGCAAGTTCCGCCAACCCTGCTTGGGCTGACACGAACATTTCTTCGGGGCCAAAGCGTGCCCAGATCGGATAAAGCGTTTGCAGCCAGCCAAACAACAGCGCGTCTTGGCCGCCGGGCACAGCGCGGGTCAGGGTTTGATAAAGATGGTGATGCGTGTTCACCAAACCCGGCGTTACAACACAGCCCTTGGCCAGGACAACCTGGGCCCCGGGGGCTTCAATTCCAACGCCGATTTCGGCAATGACACCGCCGCGCAACAAGATATCAGCGCCATGCAATTCACGGCGCGTGTCATCCATTGTCACGATGGTATCGGCATTCTTAACAAGAGTGGTGGCCATCTGAGCGTCCTTTCAGTCCACCCCCTTCGGTGGATTTGGCAGGACAGCCTGCGCCGACAGAAGGGGGACAAGGACTCGACGCTTGCAAACTTTAGCGGAGGTCGCGCAGTTAAGGCAAGTCCCCGACGCTGGCTTGCAAAATCGACAAGGCCTGCGCGTGGATTTGTGGATTTGCAGCTGCAAGGACACGCCCGCCATTATGGGCCGGATGACCCTGCCAGTCGGTCACAATACCACCCGCCGCCGTGATAACAGCAATCGGGGCCTGAATATCATAGGCGTTCAGTCCGGCCTCGATCACCAGATCGACCTGCCCGGCCGCAACAAGCGCATAGCCATAACAATCCATTCCGTAACGGGTCAGCCGTGCCTCCCCTGCAACGGCAACAAAAGCGCGCGCTTCGGCTTGGCTGCCGACTTCGGGGAAGGTGCTGAGCACCGTGGCCTGCGATAGATCGCGTGCGGGGTGGGTCCGCAAGGGCGTAGTTCCCTGTGGGCCGACAACCTCGGCAATGCCAAAGCCACCCGCAAAACGCTCGCCGATGTAGGGCTGATCAATCAGGCCGAATAATGGCCCCGTGGCGTCGGCGACCGACACAAGAATGCCCCAGGTCGGTGTGCCACTGATATAGCCGCGCGTGCCGTCAATCGGATCAAGAACCCATGTCAGACCGCTGGTGCCCGGCTGGTTGCCGAATTCCTCGCCCAGGATCGCGTCGTCAGGGCGCAGCTTGGCAATGACGGCGCGCATCGCACGTTCGGCGGCGCGATCGCCTTCGGTGACGGGATCAAACCCGCCGTCGGGGCCAAGTTTATTATCGCTTACCAAGGCAGGAATGCGAAAATGGCGCAGCGTCTCTGGACGCGCGGCATCGGCCATGGCGTGGGCTGCGCGGATCAGCTCGCCACGCAGAGTCTCGTCAATTTGTGCTATCAAAGTCGTCATCCGGCTCCCCGCATCTGCACCAGTTAAGAACTGGCGCTAACGCGGGGCGGGCAGCAAGGTCAAGCGCGCTTTAGGCAGCTTGGCTTAGGACGCGGGCAAGATCATAGAGCCTGCGACGCTGATTTTCAGGGATCGAATAGTAGGACCGCAACAGTTCCAGCGCCTCTTTGTCTGCCAGAATATCATTCGGCATATCAGAGTCAGACCCGGCAGGAACGCTGCTTGCCTCCATCCCGTCAAAGAAGAACGAGGTCGGCACCGACAACGCATTGGCGATATCCCAAAGGCGCGATGCGCTGACGCGGTTCATACCAGTTTCGTACTTTTGGATTTGCTGGAACTTGATTCCGACCTGTTCGGCCAGTTGCTGCTGTGTGGTCCCATTCATCCAACGGCGATGACGGATGCGTTTTCCGACATGAACATCTACAGGGTGTTTCATTGCAATAGTCCTCTTTTTACATTCTCGGCTCAGGGCGACGCGAAGTTTTCAAATCAATTTGCGTGCCGACTGTGCGAAAAATTCGTTACTACCTACTGAATGCAATCATTTAGCTAAAACACGCAACGGTTGCAGGCCTATACCTAACCTTTGGCTAGTCTGAATCCAACATTTCTTTGTGAAAGCCTGACTTTTTGGCTGTATATCAGTGCCTTCGCACCAGCCTACTGGCTATCTGACACCGACAATATTAAAGTCGTTAAAGGCGAATCGTAATTATTGGCGGAGTCCCTTAAATGCTTGCATTTCAATTAACTTCTTTCGATTCCGCGCCAGCGCTGACCGAAATCCCCAAACCCCAACCAGCAGCAGGACAGGTCGCATTGCAGATCGAAGCATGTGGGCTGAATTTTGCCGATTTGTTAATGGCCAAGGGCACATACCAAGATACCCCGACCCCACCCTTCACCCTTGGGATGGAGGTTTGCGGCACGGTGACGGCCCTTGGCGCGGGCGTCACAGCCCCGGCTATCGGCACCCGCGTGGCGGTGTTTGGCGGTAGCGGTGGCTTAGCTGATTACGGGGTATTTCCCGCTGATCTGTGCCGCGCGGTCCCTGATAATATGACTGCAGCAGAGGCCGCCGGTTTTCAGGTTGCTTACGGCACATCGCACCTTGCACTGACGCGGCGCGCGCAGTTGCGGCCCGGTGAAACGCTACTTGTCTTGGGGGCTGCCGGTGGCGTTGGCCTGACAGCCGTCGAGATTGGCAAAGCCTTGGGCGCGCGCGTGATCGCCGTCGCGCGCGGAGCCAAAAAATTGGCCGTTGCCCAAGCCGCAGGCGCGGACCACACGATTGATGCCAGCGAAGATATTAAGGCCAAAGTCAAAGCACTGGGCGGGGCCGATGTGGTTTATGACCCCGTAGGCGGGGATTTGTTCAAATCAGCACTCGGGGCCTGCAACCGCGAAGCGCGCGTGATCGTCATCGGCTTCGCCAGCGGCGACGTGCCGCAAATTCCGGCCAATATCATTCTGGTCAAGAACGTTACTGTGATCGGGTTCTATTGGGGCGGCTACCTTGCGTTCAACCCCAAGGCACTGACCGAGAGCATGGCCGAATTGATGCAGTGGCATGCCGAGGGCCGGTTGCGCCCACATGTGAGCCACATCCTGCCGCTTGCCCGCGCACAAGAATCGCTTGAGCTGATGAGCACGCGGAAATCCACAGGCAAGGTCGTCGTGACGCCCTAGGATGACTGATTTAGGCTAATTTATAGGCCGTCCGGATCAACTGCGCGAGGTCACCGACGATCGGGCTATCTTCGGCTTCGCGGTGATACATGTTGATGCGGGTCTGGCGCAATTCGGGCAGCGCGCCACCATGGTTAATCCGTTCACAGTGGCGCGGTTCGGTTCCTTCGATCAAAGCATGTACGGCCAGATCGGCTGTTACCGTCGCCTCGACCGTGCGGGATGAATTGGTTTCAACAACCATTTCCCACGGGATGCCCGCCTCGGACAAGCGACGCAGCACGCCTTGGCGAAAGATGCAGTTCTTTTCAAAGGCCAGCCGCAGCGGGCGATTGCGCCACGCGGCCCCGCCCTCGGTCCCGACCCAGACCAGTGGCTTGATGGCAAGCGTTTCACCACCCTCGCCCACCTCGTCTTCGGTCGTCAGCAGAACATCGACCTCGCCGCGGGCATATTGTTCTTTCAACGCACGTGTAAACGAGGTCAGCAATTGCACGCGGACGCGCGGGTATTCCGCCGCGAAACGCTGCAAGATCTGCGGCACGACCGGATAAACGATGTCGTGGGGCACACCAAGCGTGACCTCGCCCTCGAATTCCTGCGCGGTAAGGCGGCTGTAGATTTCATCGTTCAGCGATAGCATCCGGCGGGCATATCCCAGCAGTTGTTCACCGTTGGGTGACAGTGAAATGGAGCGCGCCGAACGATCAAAAAGCACCACGCCCATCGACTCCTCAAGTCGTTTCAACTGCATCGACACCGCCGATTGGGTCAGATGCAGCACCCCGGCTGCCTTGGTGACGCCGCCGGTATCGGCAACGGCGACGAACGAACGCAGGGCGGTGAGGTCAAGATTGCGCGGCATATCAATTTCCGTGATGCATTAACGATCAAATATTCATTTTTAATATGTCATAGCTAGCATCATACATCAATCATCCTGATTCAATTCAGACAATGCATCACCAATTCGAAAGGTTCTTCCAATGTCCGCGACACACAACATGCACTTCACCGCCGCCCGCCGCTCGGCCATGCGATCTCCGCTTGGCCTGTTCACCGAGGCGCTCGTCGTTTGGCAGCAGCGCCGCGTCTTGGCTCGACTTGATGACGCACGCCTGTGTGACATCGGCCTAAGCCGCGCCGACGCCCAGCGCGAAGCCACCCGTCCTTTGTGGGATGTGCCCAACGGTTGGCGTGCCTAAAAAGGCCGCATTACTGCGAGAATCCGGCCACTGTGCGCAAACCTGCGCGAAATGATCCGATTTTCGCACAAAGATCGTTCGGTATTGCTTGAAAACGCCACTGAATACTCCAATATCACCTCCAAGGATACCGCATCAGCGGTGACACCAGTTCAACCTTGGAGGCTTTGATGGCTGACTACAGACAAATTGATGCAAGGGTAGGCGCACGCAGCGTTGATATCGACGCGGGACTGCGCGCCCATATGAACAAAGTTTACGGCACGATGTCCGTAGGCATGATTATCACGGCCTTGGCCGCTTGGGCCATTTCCGGCCTTGCGACGGCTGATGCCGGAACTGCTTCGGCGCAGCTGGCCAATGGCCTTTTCCTCTCTGATTTCGGTGTGACACTTTACACAACGCCGCTGCGCTGGGTGATCATGTTCCTGCCGCTGGTGATGGTCTTTGCCTTTGGCGCGATGATTAACCGCCTGTCCGCCGCTGGCGCGCAGCTGTTTTTCTACGTATTCGCCATGGCGATGGGCGTGTCGATCAGCTGGATCTTCCTGAGCTTCACAAGCTATTCGATCATTCAGGTATTCCTTGTCACGTCGATCGCTTTCGCTGGTCTGTCGCTTTACGGCTACACCACCAAGAAAGACATCAGCGGTTGGGGCAGCTTCCTGATCATGGGCGTGATTGGCCTGATCGTCGCGATGGTCGTCAACATTTTCCTGCAGTCGCCGGCGATCATGTATGCAATCTCCACCCTGGGTGTGCTTATCTTTGCGGGCCTGACAGCTTACGACACCCAGAAAATAAAGAACACCTACCTTGAGCATGCCCACCACGGCGACAAGGAATGGCTTGGTAAGGCCGCAATCATGGGCGCACTGAACCTCTACCTTGATTTCATCAACATGTTCATGTTCCTGCTGCAACTGCTGGGCAACCGCAATTAAGCAGCGCTGAACATAACGACTTAAACGGGCCGCCTAAGGGCGGCCCTTTTTTTCTGTGAGGATCGAAAATGGCCGACTTTACCCTGCCAATCACCAGCCTTGCCGCAGTCGCCACTGGCGTCATCTACCTGATATTGACGTGGCGGGTGATCCGTATGCGGCGCGCAGATGGTATTGTGCTTGGCGATAACGGCGACCGGATCATGGAAAAACGAATCCGTGGCCATGCCAATGCCGCTGAGCAGATGCCGATGGCGTTGATCGTAATGGCACTGACCGAATTGCAGGGGGGCAATGGGATGGCACTGGCGATCCTTGCTGCACTGTTCACGCTGGGCCGCGCCTTGCACGCGATATATTTCACGCGGCACGGCACCCATTGGCGGTTTCGCATGTGGGGCATGTCAGCGACATTGATCGCGCAGGCTGGCTTGCTGGTCTTGCTGACCGTCACAGCACGGACCTAGAATGTAAAAAGCCGCGCACATGGCGCGGCCTTATCACTGTCCAAAGACTGGCAAGATTACTTGATCTTGCCTTCCTTGTATTCAACATGCTTGCGCACAACGGGGTCATATTTGTTGACCGACATTTTTTCAGTCATCGTGCGTGCATTTTTCTTTGTCACATAAAAGTGCCCGGTCCCCGCGGTGGAGTTCAGGCGGATTTTGATCGTGGTCGGCTTCGCCATGTCACTTGTCTCCGGTTAAGCGGGGCGCATCTTAGCCCGTCGCGTTCGTGAATTATAAGCCCGCTACTTAACGGCTTGGCCGTTGCTGTCAACCCTCAACCGCGCCAATCTAGCTCAGGTTCTTGCGTGTCAGCGCCTTAAGCAATGCCGCGACCATAACGTTGGACAATTTAGGCCCCTTGGCGACGCCTATTGCCGGATCATCGTCACGCCCGACCTGACGGCGCAGTGAACACGTCCAATGGCCGTTCACCTCGCTTGCGCTGCCTTGCAGCGAGATCGCCCAACCGGGCAGACCGTGATCTATCACCGTCAGAACGGCATCTGTGCCGCCCAAGGCTCCATTACGAGTCATGGCCTCGTCTACCTCTAGAAGATGGGCCTGCGCCCCTTCAAAAGCCGCCTGACACAGTGCCGCATCATAAAGCGGCTCGGCTGCGATTTGATCAGCAATTGCGACAAGTGATTGGGTATCCATTCGTTTTCTCCCTCTATGCGGCCCTAGTCACCGGTTACTCCTATGGGCGAAAACCCGACATGATTTGCGTCAAGGCATCATTGCGCGCGCGGGCACATAATTGCTCCATATATTGATATTGGAGAAAATAGATGTCCGAGAACGTCATTTGGTTTGAACACCTCGCGCGTGGCGACGTTGCGCGTGTGGGCGGCAAAAACTCATCGCTTGGTGAAATGGTTCGCGCGTTGGGACCCAACGGGATTGATGTGCCTACCGGTTTTGCGACCAGTTCGGATGCCTACCGTGGCTTTATCAAAGCCAACAATCTGCATGAACGCGTCACGGCCGAAATGGACGCGCTTGCGAACCACAAGATCACCCTGCACCAAGCAGGCACCCGCATCCGCACGATGATCAACGCGGGCGAATGGCCTGATGATCTGCGCGCAGATATCCTGACGGCCTACAAAGAAATGGCCAAACGCACCGGCAGCGAAAATCCGTCAGTTGCTGTGCGTTCGTCTGCCACCGCCGAAGACCTGCCTGACGCCAGCTTTGCCGGCCAGCAGGAAACGTTCCTGAACGTCGAGGGCGACACGGCCCTGCTCGCAGCCTGCAAACGCTGCTATGCGTCGCTCTTTACCGACCGCGCAATCACCTACCGCACCCTGCAAGGGTTCGATCACATGGCCGTGGCCCTGTCGATTGGCGTGCAACAGATGGTGCGCTCGGATATCGGTGGATCGGGGGTCATGTTCTCGATCGACACGGAATCCGGTTTTGACAAGGTCGTGCTGATTAACGCGACTTGGGGCTTGGGTGAAAACGTCGTGCAGGGTGCCGTGACGCCAGATGAATACATGGTCTACAAGCCCTTCCTGAAGGACGCCAAGCGCAGGCCTATCGTTGAACGCACCCTTGGCGCCAAAGAGATCAAGATGATCTATGCTGGCGAAGGCAAAGCCGTCAAAAACGTGCGCACCAGCCACGCGGAACGTGCGAAATTCGTGCTGTCCGACGACGAGATTTGCGAACTCGCCCGTCAGGCCTGCACCATCGAGGACCACTATGGGTGTGCGATGGACATGGAATGGGCGCGTGATGGCAACACAGGCAAGCTCTATATCGTGCAAGCCCGTCCCGAAACGGTGCAATCACGGGCCGAAACCGGCGCGATGAAAAACTATAACGTGACGAACACCGGCGAACGTTTGCTAACGGGACTGTCCGTTGGCGGGGCTGTCGCCACAGGGCCGGTGTGTCTGATCGAAACAGCCGCTGATATCGACAACTTTGTCGACGGATCCGTGCTGGTGACGCAAACAACCGACCCCGACTGGGTGCCAATCATGAAGCGCGCAAGTGCGATCGTCACCGACCACGGCGGGCGCACCAGCCACGCCGCGATTGTCAGCCGCGAACTGGGCCTGCCTGCCATCGTCGGCACCGGCAACGCCACGCATGTTCTGCACGATGATCAAGACGTCACCGTCAGCTGCTCTGAGGGCGAAGAGGGCTATGTCTACGCAGGCTTCGCAGACATCGAGGTCGAAGAGATTGATCTGGGGGATCTTCCCGAAACGAAAACCAAGGTCATGTTCAACATGGCAAACCCGTCGGCTGCATCGCGCTGGTGGCGCCTGCCTGCGGATGGTGTCGGCCTTGCCCGCATGGAGTTCGTGGTCAACAACGCGATCAAGGTGCACCCACTTGCGCTGACACGGTTTGACCAGCTCACAGACGAGGCCGTGAAAGCGGAAATCGAGGCCCTCACCCGCGGGTACGATCACAAGCCCGACTACTTTGCCGACACGCTCGCGTTGGGCCTGTCGCGGATCGCGGCGGTACATTACCCCAACCCTGTGATCGTGCGCATGTCGGACTTTAAAACCAACGAATACGCAGCACTTTTGGGCGGCACACAGTTTGAACCCAACGAGGAAAACCCGATGATCGGCTGGCGCGGTGCGTCACGCTATTATTCGGATGCCTATAAGGATGGGTTCGCGCTGGAATGTCAGGCCATTGCCAAGGCGCGCGGGGTCAAAGGGTTCGACAATATCCTGATGATGATCCCGTTTTGCCGCACCCCCCAAGAAGCCGACCGCGTTCTTGAAGTCATGGCCGAAAACGGGTTGGAGCGCGGCAAGGACGGACTGCAGGTCTATGTGATGTGCGAAATCCCTGCCAACGTCATTCTGGCCGAAGAATTCGCCAAACGCTTTGACGGGTTTTCAATCGGCTCGAATGACCTCACCCAGCTGACACTTGGGGTGGACCGCGACAACGAAACCCTTGCGCCGCTGTTCAAAGAGGACAACGCCGCCGTGCTGTGGATGATCGAACAGATGATCACCCGTGCCCACGCCGTCGGGGCCAAGGTCGGGTTCTGCGGCCAAGCGCCCAGTAACGACCCTGCTTTTGCCAAACTGCTGGTGGGTTTTGGGATCGATTCCATCTCGGTCACGCCGGATGCGTTCCGCGCTGTCAAAGCCAACGTGGCGGCTGCCGAAAAGGGGTAGGTTGCGCGGACGGCCTATAAGCCGGATTTTGTCCCGGTGGCGCTGCCCGAAGGCGGCGCCACCGTGGGCGATCATTCATCTAAAGCGGCTGTTACCAACCGCCCTCTAGCTGCCAACCCGGGCCCCTTGGGTTCAGGCATCCTTGCGGCGGTATGCCTTGCGGCACCTGCCCGCGCGGGGCCCCTATTTGGCATTGCTCCTGGTGGGGCTTGCCGTGCCGCTTGTGTTACCACTCGCGCGGTGGGCTCTTACCCCACCGTTTCACCCTGACCTGTGCGGACACAGGCGGTCTGTTTTCTGTGGCGCTATCCCTAGGGTTTCCCCCGCCGGGAGTTACCCGGCACCATGCCTTGTGGAGTCCGGACTTTCCTCGGATGTTACCACCCGCGATCACCCAGCCATCCGCGCGATGTGGGACTTAGGCGCTGGGGACGGTTTGGTCAACGGGAAAGCGTTTTGCGAGTTGTTCCGCAAGCGCACAATCAGTGGCGTCAAGCGGACCTGCCACGCCTTGGCGATGGCGCAGGCGAAAAGCAGACAACAGGCCATCGTCAGAGGCATCTGCCGTGTATCCGGCCACGCGCAGATCGTTTAAGAACTGACCGATGTCGACTTTTGCACCTGCAACGGGCGACAGTTTAACAGCCATCCCACGCCGCGCCAGCCGCGCCCAATCGAACCGTGCTCCGGGATCTACCTTGCGCCCTGGGGCCATGTCAGAATGGCCAATCACGCGGTCCGGCGTGATATTCCAACGTGTCATGATCCCTGCCAACAGGGTTTCGAGCGCATCCATTTGCGCGGCGGCAAAGGGTGTCACACCAGTATTGGACAGCTCAATCCCGATTGACCGCGAATTCACGTCCGTGACATCACCCCAGCGCCCTGCCCCAGCGTGCCACGCCCGCGCGGCTTCATCGACCAACTGGTCAACCTCACCTTGCGCCGAAATGATATAATGCGCTGAAACTTCTGCATCAGCGTGACACAACCAATCACGGGCGGCGGTGTGATCACCCATCGCCGTGTAATGGATCACGACGATATCAGGGCGCGCGCCATCACGGCGCGCGCCACAATTGGGAGACCTGTGAGTTTGCGGATTCAGTTGCCTGCTGCCAGTCGGAAAGGTGCCGGATCCCAGCCACATGCAAAGCCGTCGCCATCGGGATCAATCCCGCGCGTATCGCGATTGGGGCCACCACGGCTTAAGAAATCGCGCTGCGCCTCGTCGGGGGACCGGTAGTCTGCGCAATTGCGCTGGAACCGTGATTGGCCCGACAGACCCAAGCGGCGATAGGTCTCGACGCCTTTGGCATTTGTCGTCTGCAATGCATATTGCACGATATTTGGCCCCACATTGCCATCGCGTGTTGGCACTGCGGTGGGGGCAATCACCTCATAAGCGGCAGCTTGGGCCGCGCGGCGATCGGCGTCAGATTGAATGCTTTCGCGACCTGCAACAGCATCAAAGCTCTGTTCGTCTGAAATTCCGGCTGATTCAACGATCACAGGTGGGGCATTGCCCGGCGTGGCGTCCAAACCGGCGCGGCCAATAACAGGAGCAGTGGCTTGCCCACCAATTCCGGCTGCAGCCAGCTCGGTTGATGCAATCGCGCCAGTGCTTACGGCGGGGGCTGACGGCAAAACACCTGCTGTCGCATCCATCGGCGCACCAGCGGGCGACGTACCACTCTGCAAAAGGGCCTCGCGGCGCGCACGCTCAACCTCGTATTGGGCGTAGTCACCAAACCCAACGCCCGCGCCACTGTCAGGAACTGGCTGGGCACAATTGGCGAGCGTGGCACATGCCATACCCAAAATCAGATACTTCTTCACAACAGGTCCTGCCTTTTTGTCTATCGCGGCTCTTACCACCACTTGGCAGGCTTGGCTACAAATCCCGCAGCACGTTCCAGAGAGTAAGCGGTATTCAGCAAATCCGCCTCTTCCCATGGACGCCCGATCAGTTGCAGGCCAAGCGGTAGACCCTGACGGTCCAGCCCTGCAGGCACAGCGATGCCGGGAAGACCCGCAAGGTTCACGGTAACCGTAAACACATCATTAAGATACATTTGCACTGGATCGGCGTCGGTCATGTCTCCCAATCCAAAAGCAGCTGACGGGGTCGCAGGCGTCAAGATAGCATCAACACCCTGCGCAAACACGTTTTCAAAGTCTTGCTTGATCAGCGTGCGGACCTTGCGAGCGCGGTTGTAATAGGCGTCATAAAAACCGGCCGACAGCACATATGTGCCGATCATCACGCGGCGCTGAACCTCGTGACCAAAGCCTTCGGCGCGAGTTTTTTCATACATCTCGGTGATACCATCACCTGCGTCCAGTTTCGCGCGGTGGCCAAAGCGCACGCCGTCATAGCGCGCAAGGTTGCTTGAGGCTTCGGCAGGGGCGATCACATAATAGGCAGGCAGCGCGTATTTGGTGTGTGGCAGGGTGATATCAACGATTTTCGCTCCGGCGTCTTTCAGCATTGCGGTGCCATCGGCCCAAAGTTTTTCAATCTCGGCGGGGATACCTTCCATATGATATTCTTTGGGAATACCGATGGTTTTGCCGCGAATATCGCCCGTCAGGGCTGCCTCGAAGTCGGGCACGGCCAGATCGGCGCTGGTGCTGTCCTTTGGATCGTGGCCGCACATGGCTTGCAACATAATCGCTGCATCGCGCACGTCTTTGGTCATCGGGCCCGCCTGATCGAGGCTGGACGCAAAGGCAACGATGCCCCAGCGGCTGACGCGGCCATAAGTGGGCTTGATGCCCGTTATGCCGGTAAAGGCGGCGGGCTGGCGAATTGATCCGCCCGTATCCGTGCCTGTCGCGCCAAGGCAGAGATCAGCGGCAACTGCACTTGCTGACCCGCCCGAGGAACCACCCGGCGTCAGGGCGCGATCGTCAACTTTCCACGGGTTCACGGCATCGCCATAGGTCGAGGTTTCGTTGCTGGAGCCCATGGCAAATTCGTCCATGTTCAGCTTGCCCAGCATGACCGCACCAGCATCAAACAACTGTGTGGTGACTGTGCTTTCGTATTCAGGCTTGAACCCTTCAAGAATGCGGCTGCCAGCCTGTGACGCAACACCTTTTGTGCAAAACAAGTCCTTAATCCCCAAGGGGATACCGTTCAGCAATGGTGCATCCGCACCTTGGCGCGCATCTGCGGCTTTGGCCTGTTCCATCGCTATTTCAGGCGTTTTGTGCACGAAAGCGTTCAGCGCATCGGCTGCATCAATTTCCGTCAGGCAAGCGGCCGTAAGTTCGACGCTGGTCAGATCACCCTTGCGCAGGGCATCACGGGCGGCACTGATCGTCAGTTTTGTAAGATCGCTCATTATTCAACTACCTTTGGCACGGCAAAAAACCCTTCGCGGGCATCGGGCGCATTGGCCAGTACGGCCGCCTGTTGATCGCCGTCGGTCACCACATCATCACGCCGTTTCAGGCGCTGGGGTGTCACAGATGTCATTGGTTCAACGCCTTCGACATCGACCTCGTTAAGCTGTTCAATAAAGCCGAGGATCGCGCTGAATTCCGAAGCCAATGCAGGAAGCGCGTCTTCTTGAACCCTGATGCGGGCAAGTTTCGCCACTTTGCGGGCTGTATCCGTGTCTATTGACATGGGTCTCTCCGTTTGTGTTGCTTGGTCGCATTTACCGCCCCCCGACACAGGTCGCAAGGTGCTGCGGCGATCTAGTAATACCCGCAGGCGCGGCTACACTATAGACGAAGCTACAGGAGGCAATAATGAACATTATCTGGCTTGGACATTCGAGTTTCCGGATCGAAATTGGTGGCAGGGTCTTGCTGCTTGATCCTTGGCTATCAGGAAATCCCGCTTTCCCGGAAGATCAGCGCGCGAGGGCAATTGCAGGCGCGACCCATATCCTGCTCTCACACGGGCACGGGGATCACGCGGGCAACACGCTTGAGATCGCGCGGGAACTGGATATCCCGATTCTGTGCATCCACGAATTGTCCAACTATTGGGGTCAGACCGAACGTGTAAAAACGATCGGTTTTGGCAAAGGTGGCACGATCGACCTTGGCGGCGTTAAGGTCACCATGGTGAATGCCTGCCATTCGTCCAGCATCGACTTTGACGGCGGCCGCCCGACCTATGCCGGATCCGAAGCCGGATATATGATCGCAGGCGACAGCCACACGATCTACTTTAGCGGTGACACCGATATCATGGCCGACATGGAATGGATGGGCGATTTGCACAAACCCGATGTGGGGATACTTTGCGCGGGTGGGCACTACACGATGGATATGGCGCGGGCTGCTTATGCCGCCAAACGCTACTTCAATTTTACGACATTGATCCCATGCCACTACAAAACCTTTCCAATCCTAGAACAATCGGCTGATGCATTGGTCGCCGCCCTGCCAAACGTGAACGTGTTGACGCCCGAGGTGATGGACGTGATCACGCTCTCGCCTTCAACGGCGCTCTGAAAAGAATTTGTGCAACATGGCCTCGCTTTCGATGCCCGCGATGCCGTCGTACACTTCGGGGCGATGGTGGCATTGCGGGTGCGCAAACACGCGCGGACCCTGCGCGATCCCGCCCGATTTTGGATCACTAGCCCCATAGTAAAGCCGCGCAATGCGGGCGTTGCTGATTGCGGCAGCGCACATCGGGCAAGGTTCGAGCGTAACGTAAAGATCATGATCGACCAGCCGTTCGCGCCCCAAGGCAGCACAGGCCGCACGGATCGCAAGGATTTCGGCATGCGCAGTGGGGTCGTTGAGTTCACAGGTCCGGTTGCCTGCACTAGCGATGACCGTGCCGCTGGCATCGACGATCACCGCGCCGACGGGCACTTCGCCACGAATGGCGGCGGCGCGGGCCTCGGCCAAGGCGGTCTCCATGTGGCTGCGAAATGACATAGTCCATCATTAGGCGGGTCACGCGGGCTTGCAAAGGGCGGATGCCTCCGATGGGAGTGGATTTGAACAGAAGAATAGGGGATGCGCGTGGTGTCGCGGGCCACAAGCCGATTGCGCAATGTCGCTTGCGCGATTATGGCAGGCGGATGAATGACACGCCCACACCCGAAGGCGACCGTATCGCCAAAGTCTTGTCGCGCGCTGGTATTGCCAGTCGCCGCGAAGCCGAACGCATGATCGAATCGGGACGCGTACGCGTAAATGGCAAGGTGATCGACAGCCCTGCGTTGAACGTGACGCCGCGTGACAAGATCGTGGTTGATGGCAAGCCCGTGGGCGAACCCGATCCGCCGCGCATCTGGCTATATCACAAACCTACCGGCCTTGTGACGACCGAGCGTGACGAAAAGGGCCGCGAGACGGTGTTTGACGCACTGCCCGAAGGCTTGCCTCGCGTCATGTCTGTGGGCCGGTTGGATATCAATTCCGAAGGTCTGCTGGTGTTGACCAATGATGGCGCGATCAAGCGCAGGTTGGAGCTACCTAGTACCGGCTGGCTGCGACGCTACCGCGTGCGGATCAACGGATCGGTCAGCGAAGCGAAGCTGGATCAGCTGCGCAAAGGGATCACCTTCGAGGGGATCAATTATCTGCCGATGGAAGTCACGTTTGACCGCCAACAAGGCGCGAATGCGTGGCTCACCGTGTCGATCCGCGAAGGCAAGAACCGCGAGATCCGCCTGACTATGGAAGCGATCGGTGTGGTCGTGAACCGGCTTATCCGTATCAGCTATGGCCCGTTCCAACTGGGCAACCTTAAACAGGGCGAAGTTGAAGAGCTTAAGTCGCGGGTCGTGCGCGACCAGCTTGGGCTGTCCGAGCGCCCGCAACCGCAACGCACACGGCGCAACGTCACAAAATCTGCGCCCAGAAACGCGAAATCAGCCCCTAAAGGGGGGAAAAACTCGCGCAGTTGAACCTTGCCCCGTTTGCTGTGGTGTGCATTTTGGAGCCAACACGACAATTGGGGATACGACATGGCCGACCTTGTGACATTTGAAAACGCGACCAACCTGCTGATGCTTTGCTTTTTGCAGGCGGTTCTGGGGTTCGACAACCTGCTTTATATCTCGATCGAAAGCCAGCGTGCGCCTGTCGCGCAGCAAAAAGCCGTGCGCACATGGGGTATCATCATCGCCGTCGCCCTGCGGGTCGTGCTGCTGTTTGTGATCATCCAATTGCTGAATGCCTTGAACGCCCCGTTCTATGAATTCACTTGGGTCGGTGTGATCGAGGGCAGCGTGAACTTTGCCACCTGCGTGTTCATCGTTGGCGGCGCATTCATCATGTATACGGCCGTCAAAGAAATCGGCCATATGCTGTCGATTGATCGTCTTGATCACGATGTCGATGGGAAGTCCTCGAAATCCGCCACGCAGGTCGTCGTTTTGATTGTGATGATGAACCTGATCTTCTCGTTTGATTCTGTGCTGTCGGCGATCGCCATTACGGATGTTTTTCCGATCCTTGCGATCGCGATCATCCTCAGCGGGCTGGCTATGCTGTTGCTGGCCGACGGGGTGACCAGATTTCTGCAAAAGAACCGCATGTATGAAGTTTTGGGCCTGTTTATCCTGCTGATCGTCGGTGTCGTCTTGTTGGGTGAATCCGGTCAGGCCGCTGTGCATGGCCTTGAGGCGATGGGCATGCCCCATGACGAGGCCAAGTTGCAGGCGCTAAGGGTCTTTGGTCAGGAAATCGTGCCGATGTCGAAATCGACGTTCTACTTCTCGGTGCTCGTGCTGGTTGCCGTCGAAGTGCTGCAATCCGGTTATAGCCGCAAACTCAACGCGGAACGCACCGCATTGCAAGAGCACTCGTAAACATGCTTGGCGCAGACTATCTTAGGGGCGTAAACTTGCGATCAGGAGCGTAATCATGATCAAAAACGTAGCATATGGCGCACTTTTCCTGCTGCTTGTCGGGATATCGACCGGCTGGATCGCGGGGCTTTAGGGCATGGCAAAACGATTTGGCGGGGCACATAGCCCGGATGGGCGCGGGCCCGATAAACGCGGTGCACAGTTGCCCGAAATGATTGACGAACGCAAAGTCGATGCGGCTGGCGCGCGTGCAAACCTGTTGTTCGTGCCCCCTGTCATTCTGGTCTTTACCTCTTTGAACGAGGGGGCCGCTGGCCTTGCGATGGGGCTGGTTGCAGCAGGATTGCTGACTTTGGGTGCCTGGCTGCTGCGCGATGGGTTACGTGCCACGGCGGCTTATGATGCCCGCAAGGTTGCGCGCCGCCCTGCCCTGCCGCGCAAAGCCTTGGCAGCCGTTGTGACGGGGCTCGGCGCTGGGCTTGCCAGCTATGCGACTGACCCAAGCGTGATTGCCGGCATGCTTTATGCCGTCATTGCCGGCGCGCTGCATGTGGCGGCTTTTGGTATTGATCCGTTGCGCGACAAACGCATGGAGGGCATCGACACCTTTCAGCAAGATCGCGTGGCCCGCGTCGTCGACGAGGCCGAGGCGCATTTGCGCGCCATGGCCGATCATATCGCCACGCTCAAGGATCGCCCACTTGATTTGCGCGTCGCCGCGTTTCAATCCGCCGCCCGTCGCATGATCCGCACCGTCGAAGAAGACCCGCGCGATCTGACGGGTGCCCGCAAATTCTTGGGCGTCTATCTGATGGGGGCACGCGACGCGTCGGTCAAATTTGTGGATTTTTACCAGCGCAATCACGACGCAGATGCGCGCGCGGATTACGAAGTCCTGCTCGGCGATCTTGAGCAGAATTTTGCCGCAAGAACAGAAAAGCTGTTGCTGGACGACCGCAGTGACATGGACATTGAAATCAAAGTGCTGCGCGATCGTTTGCAGCGCGAAGGCCTTTAGGCCCCACTAGAAAGGGACATTATGTCTGATACCGTTGTGAACAATATGCAAAAGGCACAAGCCTCGCTGGCCGAAGTTGAAAAAGTCACCGCTGTTGTGCTGGCCGAACCAAAAGGTGAGCTGGTGACGCTGGAAGGCGCAAACAAAAAGACCACGACTGCCATTACCAAACGCATGGCCGAACTGGACATGGAAGACACCAATTCGATCATTTCCTTTGGCTCATCCGCACAGGCGGAATTGCAGGTGATTAGCCAGTCTATGCTGCAAGGCGTGCGCAACAAAGACGTCGGCCCCGCCGGTGACAGCCTGCGCGAGATCGTGACAACAATCCGCGGGTTTAACGTGTCCGAACTGGATGTGCGTCGCAAACGGTCGTGGTGGGAAAAACTGCTGGGCCGCGCCGCACCGGCTGCGAAATTCGCCGCGCGATTCGAAACCGTGCAAGGCCAGATCGACAAGGTCACTGATGATCTTTTGCGCCACGAACATGTGCTGCTCAAAGACATCGAAAGCCTTGATGTGCTTTATGACAAGACGCTGGCGTTTTATGACGAGCTTGCGCTTTACATCGCCGCTGGCGAAGCAAAGCTGAAGGAACTCGACGACAAAACCATCCCCAGCAAGGTCGCCGAAGTCGAAGCCGCCCCCGAAGATCAAGGTGTCATGAAAGCGCAGGAATTGCGCGACTTGCGCGCTGCGCGAGACGATCTGGAACGCCGTGTTCACGATCTGAAACTGACCCGTCAGGTGACGATGCAGTCGCTGCCGTCAATCCGGCTGGTGCAGGAAAACGACAAGTCACTGGTGACCAAGATCAACTCGACGCTGATCAACACCGTGCCGCTGTGGGAAACACAGCTGGCGCAGGCGGTCACGATCCAGCGCAGCGCCGAAGCCGCCGTGGCCGTACGTGACGCCAACGATCTGACGAACGAGTTGTTGACTGCAAACGCCGAAAACCTGCGCAGCGCCAACAAGATGATCCGCACCGAAATGGAACGCGGCGTGTTCGATATCGAAGCGATCAAAAAGGCCAACGCAGACCTGATCGGCACCATCGAAGAAAGCTTGCAGATCGCGGACGAAGGCAAGCGCAAGCGGGCCAAAGCCGAAGTCGAGCTTAAGGCAATGGAAGCCGAGCTTAAGGCGACGCTATCTGCTGCTAAGGCGCGCGACACAGGCACCGGCCACAACATCGGCACAGCCGCCGGCGCGGTTTAAACGATTGGGGAACACGGGAAACATTGCAGGATTCGCCCTGCGCAGTTTAGGGCTTTTAGCCCTGACCGGACTAACGGCCTGTATTGATTTGCAGTCCGCTGATCCGGTCACCGTGCCCCCTTCGCGCCCTGGCGGGCTGACCGAACCACTGCCACCGATGTCCACCCCGATCACCCTTCCGGATGCCGCCAGCCAAGACAGCGCAGCCTTGCGAGTTCACTATCAGCGTCTGCAAAACGACCTCTTGGGACAGGGGTTGCTTCGCACTGATGGCGGCGGACCAGACACGCCCTTTACCGACACCCAACTTGCGCGCAATTTCGTGCGCATTGCTTTGTTTGATGAATACGTCGCCGAAACTGACGGCTTTCGCGCCCAACCGACGATTAGCAATCTTCGCCGTTGGGAGCGCCCAATCCGCATGGATATCGTTTTTGGCGACACCATTTCTAGCAATCAACGCATCACTGACACCAACGCTGTCCGCGGCTATGCCAACCGGCTTGCGCGTCTGACCGGCCTTAGCATCACACCCGCCCGCGAGAATGCCAATTTCCATGTGCTGATCCTGAATGAGGACGACAGGCGCGGATACGAGGCGCAATTGCGCGCAATCGTGCCCGACATCAACACATCAACCATGCGCGCGATCCTTGAACTGCCGCGCGATACCCTTTGCCTTGTTGTCGCGTTTTCCCAGGGTAACGACGCCAGTTATTCCCGCGCAGTTGCCCTTATTCGCGGCGAACACCCCGACCTGATGCGCATTGCGTGCATCCACGAAGAAATCGCCCAAGGTCTGGGTTTGGCCAACGACAGCCCGCAGGCCCGCCCGTCGATCTTTAACGACGACGAAGAATTCGGCCTGCTCACGACACACGATGAAATGCTGCTGAAAATGCTGTATGATCCGCGTATGCGCAACCGCATGACCGCCGCCCAAGCAGCGCCCATCGCCCGCGTCATCGCGCGCGAGCTGGTGGGAGGGGAGAGTTGATGGCACCCAGCAGCCAAACAGATTTAACCAAGGAAGGGAGCCACACATGGGCATTCTCGATTTTCTAACCGGCGAATTTATTGACGTCATTCATTGGACCGACGACACGCGTGACACGATGGTTTGGCGCTTTGAGCGTGAAGACCACGAGATCAAGTATGGCGCCAAGCTAACCGTGCGCGAAGGGCAAGCGGCGGTGTTCGTGCATGAAGGCCAGCTGGCCGATGTGTTCACGCCCGGCCTTTATATGCTTGAAACCAACAACATGCCGATCATGACCACGCTTCAACATTGGGATCATGGTTTCAAAAGCCCGTTCAAATCGGAAATTTACTACGTCAACACGACGCGGTTCAACGATCTGAAGTGGGGCACGAAAAACCCGATTATGCTGCGCGACCCTGAGTTTGGCCCGACCCGCATTCGCGCATTTGGCACCTATTCCGTGCGCGTGAGTGACCCCGCCAAGTTCCTGACCGAGATTGTCGGGACCGACGGCGAATTCACCATGGACGAGATCAGCTTTCAGGTGCGCAACATCATCGTGCAGGAGTTTTCACGCGTGATCGCCGCCTCGGGCATTCCGGTGCTGGATATGGCTGCAAACACCGCCGATCTGGGCAAGCTGATTGCGGGCGCGATTGCCGATACGATTGCCGGTTACGGTATCTCCATCCCTGAACTGTATATCGAGAACATCAGCCTGCCGCCTGCGGTGGAAAAGGCGCTCGATACCCGCACGTCGCGCGGGCTGACCGGCGATCTGGATGCGCATATGAAATACGCCGCCGCCGAAGCCCTGCGTATGGGTGGCGAAGCATCCGGCGCGATGGGTGCCGGCCTTGGGGCTGGCATGGGCATGGCGATGGCTGGCCAAATGGCACAGGCTGGACCATGGGGCGCGGCCCCCGCCGCCGCCGCACGGATGGCACCACCGCCCCCACCCGTCGAACACGTCTGGCACATCGCAGAAGGTGGCGCGACAACAGGGCCGTTCTCGCGCGCGACAATCGGCCAGATGGTCGCCAAGGGCGATGTGAAACGCACCACCCATGTCTGGACCGCTGGCCAAGACGGATGGAAAACCGCGGACGAGGTCGCGGAACTGGCGCAGCTCTTTACGGTCATGCCACCGCCACCGCCCGCAGGCTAAGCCATGTCGCAGATCGACGCGCTTTATGATCAGGTCGGCGTGCAGTGGGGGTTGCGCGGAAAACGGTGGCATGTCGGCGGGGATGGTTGGTCGTGATATCTGGTAAAACAGATTGATCCCGCTTTTATGCAACGCTTTGGCGATCTGGAAATTATCGTCGATAGATAGGTCTTGAAATGACAAATACCGCTTCGCCATATGACACGGCTGAACCCGTGCAGGAACACCGCTTTCCGTGTGATCAATGCGGCGCGGACCTGCGCTTTGATCCTGGCGAGGACCGCCTGATCTGCGACCATTGCGGCAACACGCAACCGACGGAAGCGGGCGACTACCAAGGCGGGGCAATCCGCGAGCTGGATTTCCGCGCGGCCCTCAACGATCAGCTGCCAAACGCCGAAATCGAAGAAACCCGCGTCGTGAAGTGCCCAAATTGTGGTGCCCAGACCGAGATCGACGAAACAGCGCATGCCGCTGAGTGCCCGTTCTGTGCAACGCCGGTCGTCACGGATACAGGTCTGCATCGTCATATCAAACCCAAAGGGCTGCTGCCGTTTGCGCTGGATGAGAGCCAGGCGCGCGGGTTCATGACTAACTGGCTGGGAAGCCTTTGGTTCGCGCCCAATGGTGTCAAACAATATGCCCGCAAGGGGCGCGCATTGAACGGGATCTATGTGCCCTATTGGACGTTCGATGCGGATACCAAAAGCCACTACAGCGGCGAGCGTGGAACAGATTATTACGAAACCAGAACCGTGACGCGAAACGGCAAGCGCGAGCAGGTCCGTGTGCGCAAAACCCGTTGGCACAGCAAATCGGGGCGTGTCGCGCGGTTCTTTGATGATGTGTTGGTGCTGGCGTCCAAATCCCTGCCCAAGAAATACACCGACGGGTTAGAGCCTTGGGATCTGTCCGCGCTTGAACCCTACCGCCCGGAATTTCTGGCCGGTTTTCGCGCCGAAGGATATCAGGTCGAACTGGACGAAGGATATGGCGAGGCCCGCGCACATATGGATCGTGTGATCGTGCGTGATGTGAAATTCGACATCGGCGGCGACCGCCAGCGCGTCCACGGAATCGACACCGATATCAGCGATGTGACGTTCAAACATATCCTGCTGCCCGTCTGGATGGCCGCCTATAAATACCGCGGCAAGTCCTATCGCTTTGTCGTTAACGGCCGCACCGGCCGCGTGCAGGGTGAGCGTCCTTATTCCGCATGGAAGATCGCATTTGCGGTGGTGATCGGACTGATTGTTGCAGGAATCGCCGGATATGTTATCGCTAACAGCCAGTAGAACCGGAGACCTGATATGATTCTGTCCTGTGGCGAAGCCCTGATCGACATGCTGCCGCGCAAAACGACCATGGGGGAGGATGTGTTTGCGCCTTACCCGGGGGGTGCCGTATTCAATACGGCAATAGGGCTCGGGCGGCTGGGCGTAAGCTCCCAATTCCTGTGCGGTATGTCGTCGGATTTCCTAGGCGATATCCTGCGGGACGCGTTGACTGCCAGTGGCGTTGATCACAGCCCCTCGCCAAGCATGGTCGCGCCCTGCACAGTGGCCTTTGTGAAACTGGTCAACGGTCAGGCGACCTATGCGTTTTACGACGAGAATTCAGCCATGCGGACAATGACGGCCGCCCCTGCTGTTGAAGCTGATGCGCTTTTCTTTGGGGGTATTTCACTTGTTGGGGATGGCTGCGGCGCGGTTTACGAGTCGCTTATGCTGCGCGAGGCCCCAAGCCGCGTGACCATGATCGACCCGAACATCCGCCCGTCGTTCATCAAGGACGTGGTCGCCTACCGCACGCGGATTGACCGGATGATGGCCGCCGCCGATGTGATCAAACTGAGCGACGAAGACCTGCATTGGATGGAAGGCGAAGGCGACCTTGGCGAACTGGCGATCGGGCTTGTGCAAAAGGGTGCCAAGCTGGTGTGCATCACCCAAGGTGCCGATGGCGTCATGGGCTACACGGCGAACCACAAGGTGTTCATGCCGTCAGAACGGGCCGAGGTTGTAGACACCGTGGGTGCTGGTGATACGTTCAACGCGGGGCTGCTGGCGGGTCTCGAACGTGGCGGTTGCCTGACAAAGGCGCGCATCGCGGCCCTGTCCGAGGACGAAATTAGCGCCGCACTTCGCCTTGGTGTGCGCGCCGCCGCTGTTACCGTGTCCCGCGCTGGCGCAAACCCTCCCACAGCCGCCGAATTGGGCCTTTGAGGGCCCTGATCCAGCGGGTCACAGCCGCGCAGGTCCATGTGGATGGTGCGCTGGTAGGTGAATGCAATCACGGCCTGCTGATCCTTGTATGCGCCATGCAAGGCGACACTCCTGATCTCCCCGCAAAACTGGCCGTGAAAATCAGCAAGCTGCGCATTTTCGCCGACGATGCGGGCAAGATGAATTTGTCTTTGGCAGATATCGGCGGGTCTGCCCTGATTGTCAGCCAGTTCACCTTGGCCGCTGACACATCGCGCGGCAACCGTCCGGGTTTTTCGCCAGCCGCAGCGCCTGAGGTGGGCAACACAAGCTACGAGGCCTTTGTTGCCGCAATGGCCGCCCTTGGCATTGCGATTCAAACGGGTCGTTTTGGCGCGGATATGCAAGTGAGCCTGACAAATGACGGGCCGGTCACGATCTGGCTGGATACTGACAGCTAGGCGCGGATGCGCGCGCCGACAGTGCTGATCGCAAAAAACGCTACGGCCACGCAAACGATCGACGGTCCCGCAGGCGTTTCAAACCGCAGACTTAACGCCATGCCGCCAAGGGCCGACAACACCCCGATCAGCGTCGCAAGGGCTGCCATCCCTTCAGGCGTGCGCGCAATGCCACGGGCCGCGGCTGCGGGCACAATCAACAGAGCAGTGATCAATAATGCCCCAACGACTTTGATCGACAGCGCCACGACCATTGCCAGCAGCAGCGTTAAGATCAGTTGTTCTCGGCGCGGATTGATATCTGCCGCAAAGGCAAGATCGGGCGATAGCGTCGCTGTTAACAACGCCGCCCAATTGCGCACCAACACTGCTGTTACGATCACCGCGCCGCCCCAGATCACAGCAAGGTTTTCGACGCTCACCAACAGCACATCGCCAAACAAATAGGCGTCAAGATCAAGCCGCGTTCCGGGCACCAGCGACACCGCCACAAGCCCCAAAGCGAGCGCGCCATGCGAGACCACACCCAGCAACGTGTCCATCGCCACGCCCCGCCCGCTGAGAGCAAAGACCAGAAGGGCCACCGCCAAAGACACCGCCAACACGCCCGCGAAAATCGACACCGAAAACGCCAGTGACAAGGCCACACCAAGAATAGCCGCATGGGCAGTGGCGTCGCCAAAATAGGCCATACGCCGCCAAACCACGAAACAACCAAGCAGGCCCGTCGCAAGGGCCGTGCCCACGGCGGCCAAAACCGCGCGGATGATGAAATCGTCCAACATCAGGCGTGATCCCCATGGTCATGATCGTGGTCATGATCGTGGCGATAGAGTGCCAGCGCGCCTTTGGTCCCCGTCCCGAATAATTCGCGGTAGGCAGGTGCGGCTGTGACGACATCCGGCGTCCCTTCGCAACAGATATGCCCGTTCAGACAGATCACACGATCCGAGGCGCTCATCACCACATGAAGTTCATGACTGACCATCACGACAGCGCAGCCAAGTTCGTGGCGCACGGCATCAATTTGGCGATAGAAACTGGCTGATCCGGGTTGATCCAAGCCCTGCGTTGCCTCGTCTAGTAGCAGCAAATTCGGTCGTGACAGGATCGCGCGCGCCAGTAGCACCCGCTGGAATTGCCCGCCCGATAGGGTCGCCATTTGTTGCTGCCCAAGCCCTGCAACGCCCGCCTTTTCCAACGCCGCCGCCGCATCAATTGCGCCGACCCGATTGGGAAGATCAAGGAACCGCCGGACGGTCATCGGCAAGGTCGGATCAATATGCAGGGTTTGCGGCACATAACCGATCCGCAGATCAGGCGCGCGGGTGACGCTGCCCTTGGTCGGTTGCAGCGCTCCGATCATGATCCGCAACAGCGTTGATTTTCCCGACCCGTTAGGACCGACAATCGTGACAATCTCGCCCGGTTCGATCGACAAGGACACGTTGTGCAACACGGCACCTGCGCTATGGCGAGCCTCGATCCCTTTCAGCTCTAACAAGCTCATGGCGTGCGCACCTCTTGGCAATCGGGGCACAGGCCTTCGGCTTCGATCACGGTCTGTTCGATCTGAAAGCCACTGCGCGCGGCGCTGTCACCCAGCGGCATCTGCGCGTGCGCTTCGGCGACAGTGCCGCAGGCGCGACAGATCATAAACGCAGGGCTATGGTCATGGCTGGGGTCGGCGCAGGCAATGAATGCATTCAACCGTTCGATCCGATGCACAAAGCCCTGATCCACAAGAAACGCTAAGGCGCGATAAGCCACGGGTGGCTTCGATCCCAACCCTTCGGCGTTCAGGCGTGCCAGCACATCGTAAGCGCCCAGCGCCTCGTGGCTTTCCAACAAAATCTCTAGCACCCGCCGACGCACGGGTGTGAATTGCACCCTGCGCGCTGCACAAAGCTGATCGGCTGTCGCCAGCGCGCGGGACTGACAGGCGGTGTGATCGTGCGCGGCAAACCCGAGCGGGGTCGCAGATTTATCGTGACGGGCCATTGTGATCCATAGGGTTGTTATGTTATAACATATCAATTATATCTACCACATCCACCCAATGCAAGAGGTTGCTATGTTCCGTTTCGCCCTATCCGTTTTGCTGCTAGCCCCCGCTGCCCTGCGGGCTGAACCGCCCAAAGTGCTCGTCGATATTGCCCCCGTGCATAGCCTTGTGGCGCAGGTCATGGGTGATCTGGGCGCGCCCACTCTGCTGCTACGCGCTGGAGCCTCGCCGCATGATTATGCTCTGCGCCCATCAGACGCACGCGCGCTGAACGACGCCGAGGTCATGATTTGGGTCGGCGAAGGGCTGACTCCGTGGTTGCATGATCCGATCCACGATTTCACCGGCGACGCCACAGTGCTGACTCTGCTGGAAACCAACGGCTGGGACGTGATCGGGTTGGAGGCTGGCCACGACGACCATGATCACGGCGACACTGACCCACATGCGTGGCTTGACCCGGATGTGGCACAGGTCTGGTTAACGAATATCGCGGCGGCGATGACGGCGGCCGATCCTGACAATGGCGTGATCTACGCCCGCAATGCCGATGAAGCGAGTTTAGAAATCGAGGTCCTAGCAGCCGAGATCGACGCCCGCCTGACCCCGTTGCGCGGCACGCCTTATCTGGTGGCTCATGATGCCTATGGCTATTTCGCGCGGCGTTTTTCCATGCCTGCCAGCGGCGCGATTGCCCTGTCAGACGCGCAAACACCAAGTGCGGCGCGCATCGCCAACCTGCAAGCCATCCTTGACCAAGATGCGATCACTTGCATTATGACCGACCCGCAGGTTGATACCCGTTGGGCTGCGCTGGTGGGCGAAGGTACATCTGTGCGCACAGCACAGGTCGATGCGTTGGGTGCCAGCATTCCGGCGGGGCCCGATCACTACGCCGCAATGCTAACCCAGATGGCGGCGCAGTTTGAATCCTGCCTGGCGCCCTAGAAATCGGTCGGCGCGCCGCCTTCAACTTTGCGGCGTTCGACAAAGGCCGCGAGTTCTTCTTTGATGGCGATATCCATCGGCGGCGCTTCGAATTCAGCGATGATGTTCTTGAACATTTTATGGGCGCGCTCGGCGGTCCAGATACTGCCCGCCAGTTCCCACGCTTCGAAGTTGCGCCAGTCGCTGACAAACGGTTGATGGAATGCGGTTTCATATCGATCTTGGGTGTGCTGCACGCCAAAGTAATGCCCGCCGGGGCCAACTTCGCGAATTGTATCAATCGCAATTTCATCCGGCCCCGTGGCGGTAATCGCGGGGTCCATATAGCGCTGGATGATCTGGAGAATTTCACAATCCATGATGAACTTTTCGGGGGACGCAATCAGCCCACCCTCAAGCCAGCCCGCTGCGTGATAGACCACATTCGTGCCGGACTGCACGGCTGACCATAGGCTATTGGAGGTCTCCCACATGGCCTGCCCGTCCGGCACGTTGGCAGCACACACGCCGGATGCGCGCATCGGTAGTCCGTAAAACCGCGCCATCTGACCGGTCATCTGCGTGGCGCGCATATATTCGGGCGTGCCAAAGGCGGGCGCACCCGACATCATATCAACGTTGCTGGTGAAGGTGCCGATCACGCAGGCACAACCCGGTTTAACGTATTGAAACAGGGCAATCGCTGACAGCCCCTCAGCGATCGACAGTGCGACAGCACCCGACATGGTGACAGGAGCCATCGCACCAGCAAGTGTAAATGGCGTCACGATGACCGCTTGCCCTTTGCGGATCGCACGCAGGCAGCCGTCAATCATCGGCACATCATGCTTTAGCGGACTAGTGGAGTTGATGTTGGTATACATGCGCGGCTTGGCTGCGAATTCTTCGTCCGTGAGCCCGCCTGCAATGCGGACCATTTCCATCACGTCCTCGACCCGTTCCTTGCCAAGTGAATAAGCATGGCAGACTTTATCCGTCAGCAGCAATTTGTCATGCACCACGTCCAAATGGCGCACAGAAGCATGTACGTCCACGGGTTCCACCGGATAACCGCCTGCGAAATGGATGCAGTTGAAATACTGCGTCAATTTCAAAAGATTTGCGCATTGTTCACGATTGCCGCTGACCTTCTTACCGATCTCGAGGTCAAAATAGTTGGGCGGAGAGGACACATTGCCGAACACCATATGATTGCCGCCAATGGTGATTTCCCGATCCAGATTGCGTGGGGTGATGGTGAATTGCGATGGCGCTTTGGCCAGCATTTCCATCACCCAGTCACGTCCCATGCGCACGTTGGTGCCGTTAACGATGCAGCCCGCTTCTTTGAAGATTTCAATGGCTTCTTCGTTCAGAAACTCGATGCCGATCTCTTCAAGGATCCGCATCGCGCCATCGTGGATCGCCTGCACACCGTCGCCGTCCAACGGTTCGGTCGGGCGGTCGATATTGATCGGCGGATTGAACGGCATTTGCTTGAACAGTTGCGCGCCACGTCGGGCCGTGTTTGCAGCACGTCCGCCAGCGCGGCGCTTGCGGGTTGGGGCATCGGTCATTGGGCTCTCCATCATTAAACCCAGCATCGCGCCCGCCGTTCTGACATGCGGTCCAGTTCGCGACGTGTTTTGTCGCAAACCGCGATCAGGCCGCGGAACTGTCAAGCCATGCAGGAATATCGGCGATACTGTCCAGCACAACATCCGCAGCCGGTGCAAGATCAGCGCGCGAAGCAAGCCCCGTCAGCACCCCAACCGCCACCATGCCGGCACTCTGTGCTGCGTGTAGATCGTGCAGACTGTCGCCGATCATCGCGCAACGGTCCGGCGAAATCGCCACATGCGCGCTAAACGCGAGCAACTGCCCCGCGCTGGGTTTCGCGCCAAAGCCGCTGTCAAATCCAGCAATGAAATCAAACCGGTCAACCACACCTGCCGCTTCAAGGTGCGCGCGCGCGGGGGCTTCGGCATCATTGGTTGCGACACCAAGCCGCAAGCCACGCATCGCGAGATCATGCAGGAGCGGACCAAGCGGTGTCGCTTCGGCTTGCGGCGCATGGGCCGATTTGGCGTTCATTCGTGCGATCAGCTCCGCTTTGGATTGCGGCGGTAGCAGCGGCAGAATGGCATCCGCTACAAAGCTGGCTGTATTGGCGATCACGATGCTATCTGGGCGAAACAGACTTGTGGCCAGATCGTACCCCAGCACATCGGCCAGATTGGCCACAAGAGCCGCATCGCCCCCGCCTTCATCTGCCAAAAGGCCCTGGGTCCAGCTGCCCCACGTGGCGTTGAAATCAAACAAGGTGCCGTCCTTGTCGAAAAGAATTCCTTCGATGCGCATGTTAGGATATCCGTAAGATTGGTTACTCGCGCGGCAAGGTTTACCTCACGATCTTGTTAACTTTGACGCTGCTACACGCCCTCAGGTCCAGTTCATCATCTCCGCACCGGGCAAGGCGTACCGTGCGCGCAACGGTCGATCATAGGCCAGATTCTCGGCGTCACAAAAAGCAATGATCCATTGATCATCCATGGTCAAATACTCAAGAACCGAGGCTAGAAACGCCGGATCCGCAGTTCTGGCGCGCAAATCCTCTGCGCTAGCGCCGGTGTGCCCCAAAAAAGCCGGCCCAAGATCGTCGTGGCCCGCAAGCCACCCCAAGGCCTTTATCGCGATAACCTCGGCCTGTTCAGGACTCATTTGCATTCCTTACGATTGCGGAAACAGTTTCTTAACCATTCAAAGCCAATATGTGTCATCGGGCTAGGATGGCCCATGAAGGGACGACAATAATGTCTGGCAAAATTCTGATTGTCGATACCGTCGCGACGAACAGAATCGTATTGAAGGTGAACCTTCTTGCGAGCCGGCATGAAGTGCGCCCTTGTGCCTCTCTAAAAGAAGCAAAAACCGCGTTGAAAGGCGCGCTGCCCAATCTGATTATCTGCGACACAGCCAACGACGAGGCGGCAGCTTTTGATTTCTTTCGCGCAATTAAGGGGAATCCCAAAACGGCGCACATTCCGATCATTGCGACCGGCCAATTCGACTCACCACAGACACGTGTTGCTGCGCTATGTGCCGGGGCCGACAATCTGTTGACCAAACCCATAAGTGACGCGGTATTGCAGGCGCGCATTCGAAGTTTATTGCGCGCGCGGGATGCCGACTCCGAATTGCGATTGCGCGACGACACGAAACGCGCGCTCGGTTTCGCCGAGGCGCGCGCGGCATTCGTTCCCGCTGGGGAAATCGCTATCGTCACCGCGCGCACCGATCCCGAACAAATGGCCTGCGCCGAACTGGTGTCGGGGAACGGGCGTAGTTGCGCGCGGTTTCATCCCGAAGAACTGTTTGCACGTTTCAACGTGCGCCCAGCGCCGGACCTTTTTGTGATCGACGCGACCCGCGAACAGGACGCAGCACTTGGCATGGGGCCGGCGCAGATTTTCCGGCTCGTGTCGGAATTGCGCAGCCGGTCGGATACGCGTCACGCCGCACTGCTGGTGCGCTGCCCCGATGGGGCCAACGATGTGGCTGCGATGGTTCTTGATCTTGGCGCGAACGATGTTGTGCCGGCGCGTGCCGATGGCGCGGAACTGGCACATCGCTTTGACACGCTTTTGCATCGCAAGCATCAGCAAGACAGGCTGCGCGACACGGTGCGCAGCGGACTGCAAGCGGCTGTCACTGATCCGCTCACAGGGTTGTTCAACCGCCGCTATGCCCTTCCCCACCTAAAACGGATGGGTGATCGCGCAACCGATACGGGGCGTGATTTTGCGGTGATGGTCCTTGATATTGATCACTTCAAGGCCATTAACGACGCCTATGGCCACGGCGTCGGTGACGAGGTTTTGACCGAAGTATCCAACCGGCTGCGCAACAACCTGCGTGCGATTGATATGATTGCGCGGATTGGCGGCGAAGAATTCCTGATAGCCATGCCCGATACCAGCGCAGCCAAGGCCCGCGATGCCGCCAAACGGCTTTGTACTTTGATCCATGAACGCCCGTTTCAGAGTAAATCCACCAGCAAGGCGATCCCTGTCACTGTGTCGATTGGGGTCGCGCTGGGGCAAAGCGATGCGAATGCCACCGAAGCCACAACCACCATCATGAGCCGTGCCGATGCCGCATTGTTTGACGCAAAGACCGCTGGTCGCAACACGGTCAGCATGTCTGCGGCCTAATTACTACGCTCTGTATCGCGCCCCATCCGGCGCATTTCACGTTCCAGCCGATCTGCAAATGCCGCGCGTGTTTCAGGGGCCATCTGGGCGATCCGTGCAAGCACAAGATCCTGCCCTATCGTCTGAAGATCGGCCACGAGCGCACGCTGGCGCAACAGAATTTCAGCTGCCGCATTAGCATCATAGGGATCATCGCGCAGAATCACGATCAGGCCACGTGTGTCCGCAATCATCGCCCGCCGGTCACGTCGCATATCCCTTCGCCGATCAATCAGATCGTTGCGGATCGACACCACGTCTTCTGGTGCAAGTGCGCGGGCAAACGGACCAAGCGACAGATCGACCCGATAGGCATCACCTGCCGGTCCGCGACCAGAAAAGACCATTCCGGCAACGACACCGGCAACCATCAAATTCAGCGCAAGCGAAATCACAAGCACAACGCGCAAGCCAGGGCGCATCGGTGTGGGTTTCATAGGTGTCTCAGGCGTGCTCATGGCTTAGCCCTCCAATCCAAATGGGTCGCTTAGTTCAAGGAACGGCACAGTTATGTCGCTGCCTCCCCAAAGGTCGTTAGCGATGGTATCAAGGCTTTGTGGCGGAGAAAACCCGATCCAGACACCCGCGACGGTTGCGGCTGTCAGACCACTGATAACCGGCCACCCGCCAAGGGCTGCGGCAAGGACTGCCAAGAAGCCGACGCGCGTACCCTTTGGGGCATGGGCCATGGGCGCAGGCATGACTGCAACAGCGTCCGCCGCAATCCGCGCCATCAACGCATCCGAAGGCTGCGCAGGCGTGGCACGGGCCTGACCAAACAGGTCATCCAGCATTTTGTCGTCGCTATGGTTCGTCATTTTCAAACCCCAATTCTGCTTTGCGTGGCGCTAAACTTTGCGCCAATGCCCGTTTCCCGCGTGCGATCAGACTCTCGACTGCCTCGACACTGATGTCCATAATCTGGGCAATCTCGGGATTTCCCAGTTCCTCTAAATGGCGTAACGCCACCGCTTGGGCCTGCCGTTCCGGCAGATCGGCCAATGCATCGCGCAGCGCAGTCATCCGTGTGTCGTCCTGCATCTGCTGCGCAACAGATGGCGCGCCACTTTCCGGTTCGGCCACAGTATCCAGTGCGACGCCGCGCCTGCGCTTGCGCAAATGATCCGTGCACAGATTGACTACCACACGATAAAGCCACGTGGTTATCTGCGCTTCGCCTTGGCGCCAATCAGGTGCGATTTTCCACAACCGCATTAGCGCGTCTTGGGTCACATCCTCGGCCTCGGCGTGGTTCTGCAGCATGCGGATCGCTTGCGCCATGATCCTTGGTGCAAGGCGAACCGCCAAGACCTGCGCAGCCGCGATATCCCCGTTCGCATAAGCAATCAGAAGCGCTTCGTCCGGTGCATCCACGAGGGCGCCCTGATTGGGTGTCTTGTTCATTGATCGCTTTGCTAATCACTCGCGCCGCTTTCGGCAATGCTGGTGCCCACCCCGTCTGAGAAGACTGGGGGAGGGAACGATGGGCGGGCACCAACCGGTTACAGCTTAGTTGCCGCCACGACCACGGCCATCGCGATCACCACGTTCAGCCATAAATGCCTTGGCAGCTGCGTATTCTTCCGCGCTCAGCATGCCGTCATCACTGGTGTCCATTCGCGCGAACATACGATCTTCACCGCCAGTGCCACGATTGCCGCGCTCGCGGTGACCGTCGCCACGCGCTTGCATTTCTTCCATCTGAAGCAAACCGTCTTCGTTGGTATCCATACGGCTGATCATGCGTTCAACATTGCCTCCACGGCGTTCCGCATCGCGGGCCTCGGCCGCGGCAGCCAGCTCTTCTGCCGAAAGCGCGCCGTCACCGTTTGTGTCAACAGCGGCGAACCGTTCAGCGCCTTGCGCCTGCATTCCGGCCTGCATTTCTTCAGTGGTCACCTGACCATTACCATCGGCGTCAAGCTGCGAGAATTCGGGCAACATTGGGCCATCAGCACCACCGGGCGCGCGCGCCTCGGCCATGTTTACCATCAGTGCCGTGGCGATACCTGCCATCAAGAGTGTCGTTTTCATTTGTTTTTCCTTTCGAGGTTCAACTTAACCGGCGGCCCTCAACTGCTGCCGATGTACCTCAAACGGGCCACGCCAGACTTTCCGTCGCTCTGGCCCAAACTATTTTCGCGACATCGCGCCGCAACGACATTTTGTCCTCTTTCCATTTGGACGCCCAACCCGCATGTCTGGGGTCACGCAAAGGACCCCGAACCATGACCCATGACATCAGCACAGCCTCCCTAGCTGAGGATGATCGCCCCGCAAAACGCGCGATGTGGCGCGGTTTCCAGCGCAAATGCCCCAATTGCGGCGAGGGTCATTTGTTTAACGGATATCTGAAAGTTGTGGATGAATGCCCCGTTTGCCGCGAGGAATTGCTTCACCATCGCGCCGATGACGGGCCTGCATATCTGACGATCCTTGTGGTTGGCCACATAATGGCCCCGCTGATCCACATTGCCTTTACCCGCTTTCGCCCCGAACCTTTGGTGCTAGCCACCGTCTTTACGGTTGGCGTTGTGGCGCTGTCGCTTTTCCTTTTGCCACGGCTTAAGGGTGTCGTTGTCGCCATACAATGGTCGCGGCGCATGCACGGGTTTGGCGCCCCCGCCTAGCACGACGAGGGGAATATCACATGGACAAGACCGCAATAAGGGACGCCGCCACGATTATCGTGCTGCGCGATCGCGCCACGGCCCCGCGCATCCTGATGGGACAACGTGGTGCAAAAGCGGCGTTCATGCCCAACAAGTTCGTCTTTCCCGGTGGCGCTGTTGATGCCGGAGACGCAGACATCCCGTTGGTCCATCCAATCCCCGCACCCTGCGATGCACGCCTTGGCGAAAACAGCACCCTGCCTGCCAGCGCGCTGGCCGCCGCCGCCATTCGCGAACTGTGGGAGGAAACTGGCCAAATACTGGGTGTTCCTGCTGATTGGCCAGATGCACCGCAAGGCTGGCGCGGGTTTGCCCGCACGGGTCATCGCCCGACGCCTAACGGGCTGCAATTCGTGTTCCGCGCGATCACGCCAAAGGGATTGCCGCGCCGCTTTGATGCGCGGTTTTTCCTCGCCGATGCTGATGCCTTGCGCAGTGACCCCGATGATTTCACCCATGCCGAGGACGAACTTAGCGATCTGCAATGGATTCCGCTCGCCAAGGCGCGTGATTTCGACTTGCCGTTCATCACCGAAGTTGTGCTGGCCGAAATCGCCGCGCGCGTTGCTGACCCTTCGCCGCCAGCCACGGTGCCGTTCTTTATCAATGACGACGAGGACCGCTTTGTTGTGCAACTGGGTGGCCGCAGCCCGCTTAGATAAAGACAATCAGCGCAATGATCGCCACGCAAAGGACCACCACACCCTGATATTCGCGGGCCGTGGTTTTTTCTTTGAAAATTAACGCCGAAACGAGGAACGAGAAGATAAGTTCGACCTGACCCAGTGCTTTGACGTAGGCCACCGTTTGCAACGCAAAGGCCGTAAACCAGCAGATCGAGCCGATCATACTGCTGATCCCCACCAGTAGTCCCACACGCCAGACGGCGAACACGCGGCCGATCTCGCCGCGTTCGCGCCATGCCATATACGCTGCCATCGCCAGTGTCTGAAACGCCGTGACGCAGGCCAGCGTGGTCAGCGCACGCAGCAGTGCATCGCCGTGCGACAGTGACAGCGCCGCGCCGCGATACCCCACTGCGGAAATGGCGAATAATAGCCCCGACAAAACGCCCAAACCCGCCGCGCGATTGAAAATACGGCGGTGCCACGGACCGGTTGCAGCAGGCGGATCAGATAACAACAACACGCCCAATAACCCCAGCAGGATCGCGGCGAACCCTGTCCAGCTCACGCCTTCGCGCAGCACGATCATGCCAACGATGACCGACATGATGACTTCGGTCTTTTTGAACGAGATGCCCACGGCGAAATTACGATGCGCAAACAGCGCGACCACGCACATCGTCGCCAAGATTTGCGCTGTGCCACCAGTCAGCGCGTAAGCCCAGAAATGCGTCGGGATCGCAGGGATGGCCTGCGTGCTGGCTGTGCCATAGCCCAGCATAATCAGCGCTACCAATGGTGCCGAATAGACAAACCGCGCAAAGGTTGTGCCAGCCGTGGACAAACGCGTAGCCTTTAACTGCTTTTGCAGTCCAAAGCGCGCGGTCTGTGCCACTGCGGCCAGAATTGTTATCGGGATCCATGTATCCATGCGCCCCTATGCGGCGTTTTCCCTAATCGCGCCAGAGAGGATGCGGCACCGGGTCTTTTGCCCGCCAGAAATGGCGGCGCATAACTTCAACGTATGACCTGTAACGATAGCCGTGGTTCTGGCGCAGAAAATCATCGCGCCGCGCGGCATAAAGCTGCGGCAAGCGATACCAAGGCACGCCGGGATGCGCGTGATGCACCACATGCAGATTGTTGTTAAGGAACAGTAATGCCAGCGGTCCACGGTCTTCGACGATTACAGTGCGGCCCTTTGCATCGACATGCGCGCGGTGCTCCAGAAACGTGCGAATTTTGATCAGCGCATGACCGATATAGGCGGCAATCAGATAGGCCCAGATAGGCATCGGCGACAGCGCCACGATCCATATCACCACGGCAGCAGCCGGAATATGCACCAACCAGCCCAGCAGTACTGCGCGGTCTCCGCGCCGCATCGCGCGCCAGTCAGACGCCATCCATGATATCTGCCCAACCAGCGGTCCGATCAACAACCGCCCCGCCAGTGTGTTGTTGAACCGCAAGATCACCTGCACCGGCCCCGCCAACCGACACCAGACCACGGGATCAAGGTAGTTGCTTTCGGGATCATCGTAGGGATCAGTCAATGTCTCGTCGGTGTGATGCGCCAAGTGGGTATCACGAAACCGCAAGTAGGGGACGCACAACGATAACGCAGGCGCGACCAGCGCCACGTTCAGCCATTCCAGGCGCGTCGGATGACCGTGAATCGCCTCGTGTTGTAGGGATGACTGCTGCGCGATTGCGATTGCGGCAACGATCACCGCCAGCACGGGCCAATGCGCTGCGAGCCAGAAAACAGCCAACGCCCAGACGCAATAACATCCCGCAATCAGCGTGAGGGTTGGCCATTCAATGGCGCGCACGTCAGACATGCCGCCCCCAGTTGATGCGCGACCAGACCCGTTCGTAAAGGACATAGCTGCAAAGGCCGATCGCGGTGTTGATCATGGCCATGGCCCCGCCCAGCGCGATTGATCCGGTAAAGGCAAACCCGACGCCCAGCATAACAGTGAGGCCGATCACGTTCCAAACGACAGCTTTAATAAAGGATCGATGCCAGCTTTCCACGGGGGGCTCCTGTTGGGGTGTGTGACACGACATAGCCACAGGTCCGGCGCGCTGCCCATTCTGTTAATTGTTCACATTTTCCATCATTTGTGATATATGTTTCCTTATGGTGATAAAAATTGACAAACATGACCGCGCCTTAGCGTTTCGCACGCGCCTTGCCGCCGCCATGGCAGAAACCGGCGCGACTCAAAGCGCGCTAGCGCGGCGCGCCGGCGTGGACAGATCAACCCTGTCGCAACTTCTGAAATCGGACGGCCCGCGCCTGCCAAATGCGCAACTGGTCGCCGAATGTGCCGCAGCGCTTGGGGTCAGTGCTGATTGGTTGCTGAGCCTGTCAGACCGCCCTGAACAAGCCGCCGATTTGATCGCGGCGGCCTTGACGATCACGCAAGCCCCTCGCGCCCTTGTGGATGAACAAGTCTTTGCGTGGCACCAAGAGGCCGAGGGATACAAAATCCGTCATGTGCCTGCGGGATTGCCCGATATGATGAAGACAACCGATATGTTGCGCTGGGAATATGGCCCCGCGCTGGGCCGGACCACGGAACAGGCGATTGGTGCATCGCAAGACAGGCTTGATTGGATTCGCGTGGCGCGGTCTGATTATGAAATCGCCATGCCGCTTTACGAATTGCAGGCTTTGGCCGAGGGCAGCGGATATTATACCGGCCTTTCGGCTGAACTGCGCCACGCCGAGCTTGATCATATCGCCGCTCTGCACGAACAGCTTTACCCCGCGCTGCGGGTGCATCTGTTTGACGCGCACCGGATGTTTTCAGCGCCCGTGACAGTTTTCGGACCAATGTTGGCGGTGCTTTATTTGGGGCAAAACTATATGGCGTTCCGCGACACAGAACGCGTGCAATTCCTGACCCGCCATTTTGATTTGCTGGTTCGCGAATCCTCGGTCGGGTCGCGCGGGATCATCGCCCATCTGGACGGACTGCGCCCGCTGATCCGCTAAAGCTTTGGGTCAGGATTTTCCGTGTGTCCGTCGACGGCGATAACCTGCCCGCTGACCATCTTTGCGCCATTTGACCCAAGGAAAAGCGCCATGTCCGCAATGTCTTGCGCGCTCACAAAGCTGCGCATGGACGTTCCGGCGGCATAGCCCGCATAGACCTGATCGCGTGTCATACCTTTGGCCACCGCCTCGCGGTCCATGACGCCGTCCATGCGCGGGCCCGTAACGGCACCGGGGCAGATCGCGTTGGCGCGAATGCCAAACGGACCCAGTTCCATTGCGAGGGTTTTCATCAGGCCGATAATTGCCCATTTAGCAGCCGCATAGGGCGCCCGGTTCGGGTAGCCATAGATGCCTGCGGTCGAGGATGTGAACACCATCGCACCGGCGCCGCGCGCCTTCATGATCGGAGCTGCATATTTCGCAGCCAGAAACGCGCCTTCAAGGTTGACGGACACACAGCGTTGCCAATCGGCAAGTGCCACATCTTCCACCTGTGCAGTCGGACCCGCGATCCCCGCATTGGCACAAAGAACGTCAAGACCACCTGCGCGCAGGCCTGCAAACACATCCGCCATGGCCGTTTCATTCGCGGCATCGGCGCGATGGCATGTCCAAGTGGACGGGCAAGCGGCAAGCGCATCAGCATCCACATCTGTGATCGAAACATCCCAGCCCGCCGCGTCATAAGCCTGCGCCATGGCATGCCCGATACCGCTGCCACCTGCCGTGATCAGCACACGCATCAGCGCACACCGACGGCAGCACCGGCCCCTTCGGGGCGGGGCAGTTTGGCGTGGGCATTCGCCAATTTGGCGAGCGGTTCGGCAACGCTTGTAGCGGGATCACTGGCCTTGCGGGTGGCGAGTTCAACATGGATCAGCATTTGTTCGCCCGTCGCCAACAATCGATCCCCCTCCAACATCCGATGAAACAGATGCATCTTTTTGCCTGCGCCCAGCAGAACCTGAGATTCGACCCGAATGCGTGCGCCCGCATAAACCTCGTCCACATGGCGGATATGGGTTTCGGCCGAAAAATAGCTGCCACCCTTCGCGATATAGTCAGCATCACAGCCAACAATCATCATTATCCGGTCGGTGGCATCGCCAAAAGCCTGCAAATAGCGCGCCTCGTTCATGTGGCCATTGTAATCGGTCCAATCCAACGGCACCGCGCGACTGACGGTCAACACAGGTTGGGTGATATCCGCAACTTCAGCAAGCGTTGTTGCTATGACTTTGCTCGCCTTGTCACGCGCGTTCAAAATCTGCCCCGCACCCCAGTTTTGCGCCTTTAACCCGCGCAGGATTGTCACCAGATTGTTGTCGCGAATGCGTTCCAACTCGCGGATCGTGTGCATCCCCGATTGCGCATCCGACTGATCTGCAATCGCGTCGATCAATTCTTCAGTCAGCTCCGGCACGTCCATCAATTTGGTCCAAGGCCACGACAGGCAGGGGCCAAATTGTTCGATGAAATGCCGCATCCCTGCTTCGCCACCTGCAATCCGGTAGGTTTCGAACAATCCCATCTGTGCCCAGCGCAACCCGAACCCCATGCGAATGGCCTCATCGATCTCAGAGGTCGTCGCAATGCCGTCCTTGATCATCCAAAGCGCCTCGCGCCAGACGGCTTCGAGGAAGCGGTCGGCAATATGCGCGTCGATCTCTTTGGTAAGGCGCAAAGGAAACATGCCGATCTCGCGCAGGATATTTTCGGCGCGGTCGGGCAAGTCATTGCCGTTCGCGTCCGTGGTCACCAGTTCGATTAGCGGCAACAGGTAAACCGGATTAAACGGATGGCAGACTACGATCTGTTCGGGGCGCGTCGCGCAGCCCTGCAATTCGGACGGCTTGAATCCGGAGGTGGATGACCCGATCACCGCATCCGCCGCGCAGTGTTCCTGCAAGGTCTGATAGACCTTTTGCTTTAGCTCCAACCGTTCAGGCACGCTTTCTTGAATCCAAACAGCCCCAGAAACGGCATCTGACATGGCATCGTGAAACGAGAGCGTGCCTTCATCAGGCAAGGCCACGTCCGACAACCCCGGCAAAGACCGGCGCGCGTTTTCTAGAACTTCGCCAATCTTGCGCTGCGCATTTGGGTCGGGGTCAAACACCCGCACGTCCCATCCCGCAAGCAAGAACCGCGCAGCCCAGCCACCGCCGATGACCCCGCCACCAATTATGGCTGCCGTGTTACCCATGTCCGCTCCCCCTAGAAACGTCGGAGCCATAGCCCCTGATTGTGATTGATTAACCCTCGGTCGCCGCAGCCGCTTGCGGCATGGGCGATCCAGGGTGGTCGAATTCATTTGCAGGCACTGGCTGGCGCGTGACACGCGGATCACAGGCGATCATCGGGCTGCCGTCGTCACGAATGATAACACCACCACGGGCGCGACACTCCTCAAAGCTCATCGACGAGCCAAGCACGAGGTATTCACGGATACCGCCGCCGCCGGTTGACCCGCCACCAATTCCCGCACCCGCTGGCATGTCTTCACAAGCAGCCAAAAGCGGCACCGCGGCAAGAATCATTTTCTTCATCTGCGTCTCTCCTCGAGTCGGGATATATCATATCCAAACCAATCCAGAATGTCCCGCGCTGCCACGATACGATCTGCCCCGCCCGTCGGCTGGTGATCAAAGATCGCAGCATAGCTCCCCGATGGATCGCCTGCGACAAACGTGCGGCGATCATAGTCCATCCACAGCACCCAAAGCGCGTCCGGAGCATTAAGCCCAGACCGGGCATCCCCCAGCATAACCTTGCGAAACCGCCCATGAAGCGTTGGTTCATAGCGGGTCACAAACGTCGCAGGTTCGCACAGGTTGTCAGCATTGCAGGCCGTCGCAACCTCGCTCAGAATCAGGGCACCACCATCAGCGGAAATCTGCACAGTTCCGGCTCCGCGCGGCCATGCACCGGTGACCTGTTGGCGCACATGCCAAGTGCCATCCATATCTTGAGCGCTCACGTCAACCTGACTGGCAATCAGCGCGCTTTGGTCGCGATATGATGCATCACGCGACGGCACGGTAGCGACACAACCCGCCGCCATACCAAGCGCCCACATCGCGAAAATCCGCGCGATCAATCCAAACATAAGGTCGCCACACTACCGTTTTCCACAACGTCGTGACAGCCGAAAAACGGGCTGCGCGGCACGCATTGGCCAGTTGTGTCGCTGCTGCCCTGCACAAGGCATAGCCCCCCGTCGCAGCTTGCTCCCGTGGTGCAACTTTGCCCGGCATCCGCCATCGGCAGCACACAATGCGCAACATCGGCCAACCCGCCCATATCTACCGTGCCACCCTGCCCCAGACAGGCCATCTCCTCGGCCGAAGACATGCCGCCAAGCTGCACAGATGGGTCTTCGACCTGACACGCGGCCAGCAAAACCATCAGCGCCGCAAAACGCTTCAACCGGCGACCGGCGCGCGCTTGATCAACCCCAGTTTCTTGCGCACGTCTTCGGGCCCAATCACCCGCGCGCCAAGGTTTTCAACAATACTGGCCGCGCGCTCTACCAGCTGCGCATTGGTCGCCATAACGCCGCGATCCAGCATCAGATTGTCCTCAAGCCCGACGCGCACGTTGCCCCCTGCCAGCACCGAGGCCGCCACATAAGGCATCTGGGCGCGGCCCAGGCCAAATGCGGAAAACGTCCAGTCGTCGGGCACATTATTTACCATCGCCATAAAGGTATTGAGATCGTCCGGCGCGCCCCACGGAACGCCCATACACAGTTGCACCAGCGCGCCCGGTTCCAGCACGCCGTCTTTTACCAACTGCTTGGCATACCAAAGATGGCCGGTATCAAATGCCTCGATTTCGGGCTTTACGCCCAGCTTGGTCATCATGGTGCCCATAGCCACCAACATGCCCGGCGTATTGGTCATGACATAATCGGCCTCGGCGAAATTCATCGTGCCACAATCAAGGGTGCAAATCTCGGGCAGACACTGCGCAATATGGGCCACCCGTTCAGTCGCGCCAACCATATCGGTGCCCGCAATCGTTGGCAGCGGCGCGTCTACACCGCCAAAAATCATGTCGCCGCCCATCCCTGCAGTCAGGTTCAAAACCACATCGACGTCAGCCGCGCGAATGCGCTCTGTCAACTCGCGATAAAGGTCCAACCGGCGTGACGGCACACCGCTTTCGGGGTCGCGCACATGGCAATGCACCACGGCGGCACCCGCTTTGGCCGCATCAATCGCACTGGCGGCGATCTGTTCGGGTGATCGGGGCACATGAGGGCTGCGATCTTGAGTCGATCCTGATCCGGTCACAGCGGCGGTGATAAACACCTCGCGGTTCATCTCTAGCGGCATGTCAGCCCTCCATTGCTCGTTCCAAATGATCGTCCGCGATTCCCACCACGCACGCAACCCCAAGTTCTTCTGTTCTTGAAGCTCCTGCCAGAGGCGCAGCTATCAAAAGGCGATCCCGCTAGTAGGGCATCGGATGGGCGTAATGGACAGCGTCCAGTGCCTTTAGGACCGCGTCATCCAACTCTAGGTCCCGCCTGGCGAGCAGATGCTCTAGCTGTGCCACCGTGGTCGCGCCAAAGATCGCGCCTACCGGAAATGGACGGCTTCTTTGCCAAGCCAATGCCATATGCACTGGGTCCAGCCCATGACCGTGCGCAACCTGCAAATATGCATCAACCGCATCAAAAACACGCACCGATTTGCGCCCGCCCATTTCAGGGGAAAACTGCATCCGGCTGTTTGTGGGCACCTGTCCGCCTTGATATTTGCCAGTCAACAGCCCTGCCGCGAGGGGCGAAAACGACAGCAATGTCACATCCTCGTTCACCGCCATTTCCGCCATGTCGGTGTCAAACAACCGACACAGAAGCGAATATTCGTTTTGCACGGACACCACGCGTGGGCCACCGACGGCTGCGGCACGATCTATCCAGCGGGTAGTACCCCAAGCGCTTTCGTTGGACAGACCGAACGCGCGCACCTTGCCCGCATCGATCTGTGCCTGCATCGCACCCAGCACGCTGTCCATATGATCCAGCGTTGCCGTCCGGTCCTGTCCTGACGGGTCATAAGTCCAGTTTTGGCGGAACATATATGACCCACGATCAGGCCAGTGCAGCTGATACAAATCAATCACATCGGTGTTCAAACGCCGCAGGCTATCGTCCACGGCCTGCGCGATATTGCCGCCGTTAAACCCCGCTCCGCCCCGCACAAATCCACCATTTGCGCCCGACACTTTGGTGGCAATCACTACCGCGTCACGCCGCCCGCTTGCCGCGACCCACGCGCCGATTGCCTCTTCGGACTGGCCGACCGTTTCAGCCGCGACGGGGTTCACCGGATACATTTCCGCCGTATCGAGAAAGTTGATCCCCGCATCCAGACACATATCAATCTGGCGACCACTATCGGCCACGGATGTATGCGTGCCAAAGGTCATCGTCCCAAGACACCAATCACTGACCATGATGTCGCTACTGCCAAGCGGTATCTGTTTCATATCAGGCCTTTCCAAATCATATTGGCAGACATTAGCCCGCCCGCCCGCAAGAACAACCCAAAGCGACACGCGATGTCGAATAAGCCCTAGCGGCGCAAGGGGGCGCAGGCCAAGGTACCCTCATGCGCATGATGATCTCCTTTGCCTCGCTGTTCTTATCCGTCGCCCTGTTGCAGCTTTCGTCGGGCGGTGTTGGCCCGCTCGACGCACTCACGGGGCTGTCTTACGACTTTACCCGCGCCGAGGTGGGTTTCCTCGGATCAGCGCATTTCTTTGGCTTTTTCATCGGTTGCTGGTGGGCCCCTCGCCTGATGGGCAACGTCGGCCATTCTCGCGCGTTTGCGACGTTCACGGCGATGGGTGCGATTGGTATGGCCGCACATGTGATCACCATAGACCCGACGGCTTGGGCGATCATGCGCATTGCGTCCGGCATCTGCGTCGCGGGCTGCTACACCGTGATCGAGGCATGGTTGCAGGCCAAAGTGACCAATGAAACACGCGGACGGGCAATGGGAAGCTACCGTATTGTCGATATGGGCGCGTCATTCATGGCACAGTTCATGATTGGCGCGCTTGCCGATCTTGAGGTTTATCTGGCCTACAATATCCTGACGATCCTGTGCTGCGCCGCGATCCTGCCGTTGACGCTCACCAAAGCATCCCAACCAGAAACGCCAAAGGCCCCGCGCCTGCGTCCAATGTTGGCATGGCGCATGTCACCACTGGCGGTGGTGGGTGTGATCGTCGCCGCCATGTCGAGCGCGTCTTTCCGCATGGTGGGCCCCATCTATGGCCAAGAAGTTGGCTTGCAGGCCAGCCAGATCGGCTATTTCCTTGCTGCTTTTGTCGCGGGCGGCGCGCTCGCGCAGTATCCTACGGGCTGGCTGGCCGATAAATATGATCGCCGCTGGGTGCTGATCGCGATGTCCGTCGCGGCGGTTGTGGCTTGTGCGATTACGGTCGCGACAGCGTCATTGGGCACAATCGGCATCATGCTTGCCGCAGCCTTTTTCGGCTTTACCAGCTTTCCGATCTATTCGATTTCCGCTGCACATGCCCATGACTTTGCGAGCAGCGAAGAGCGGGTCGAACTGTCAGCCGCACTGATGTTCTTTTACGCAGTCGGTGCCATTGCAGCACCTTGGCTCACCTCGGCGCTGATCACGGCCTATGGACCCGCAGCGCTATTCGCCTTTATCTCGGTCGGTCATATCGCGCTTGTGATCTTTGGTCTTGCCCGCATGAGGGTTCGCAATGTGCCCACCGACCGCACGCCCTATGTCTATGCGCCGCGCACATCCTTCACGATTGGGCGTTTGCTGCGACGCAGCCGCGACAAGTCTTAACCCAGGTAAAGGTATATTGCGCATGGCTAAAATACCCTCGCAGCATCAGTTGAATCATCACCGGGAGCTACTATCTGGTCGATGGTGGATACACAGCTCAATAATAATCACGGGGCCAATCACACCGCCCCCTAGCCCTTTGGCAGCAATCGCACTAGACGGGCCATGACCGCACGAAAAGGCAGACCCATGGCACGACATCTTATTACCTCAGCGATCCCCTATATCAACGGGATCAAACACCTTGGAAACCTGATCGGCAGCCAGTTGCCCGCCGATCTTTATGCCCGCTATCTGCGCGCGCGCGGCAATGAAGTTCTGTTTTTGTGTGCCACTGACGAGCACGGCACGCCCGCCGAATTGGCCGCCGCGAAGGCAGGCAAACCTGTGGCCGAATATTGCGCCGATATGTGGGCCGTTCAGGCCGAGATCGCGCAAGGGTTCCGCCTGTCGTTTGATCATTTCGGGCGCTCTTCTAGCCCCCAGAACCACAAGCTGACCCAGTATTTTGCCGGCGCTTTGGCCGCTGCAGGGCTGATCCAAGAAGTGACTGAAAATCAGGTCTATTCCGTCGCCGACGGGCGCTTCCTGCCTGACCGTTATATCGAAGGCACCTGCCCCAATTGCGGGTTCGAGTCCGCGCGCGGCGATCAATGCGACAACTGCACCAAGCAGCTTGATCCAGTCGATCTTATCAACGCACATTCCACCATCTCCGGCAGCACCGAGCTGGAAATGCGCGAAACCAAACACCTGTATTTGCGCCAATCCAAGCTCAAGGACGATCTGAACGCTTGGATCAGTTCAAAAACTGATTGGCCGCTGCTGACCACATCCATCGCCAAGAAATGGTTGCATGACGGCGACGGATTGCAAGATCGTGGCATTACCCGCGATCTGGACTGGGGCGTGCCTGTCAAACGCGGCACTGAAGATTGGCCGGGCATGGAAGGCAAGGTTTTCTACGTCTGGTTTGACGCTCCGATCGAATACATCGCTTGTGCCCAAGAATGGGTCGATGCCGGTAAGGGCACGGACTGGGAACGCTGGTGGCGCACCGATAAAGGCGCGGATGATGTGCGTTATACGCAGTTCATGGGCAAGGATAACGTGCCGTTCCACACCCTGTCGTTCCCCGCGACGATCAAAGGCAGCGCCGAGCCTTGGAAGCTGGTCGATTACATAAAATCGTTCAACTACCTGAATTATGACGGCGGTCAGTTTTCTACCTCGCGCGGGCGTGGCGTGTTTATGGATCAGGCGTTGGAAATTCTACCTGCGGACTATTGGCGCTGGTGGTTGCTAAGCCACGCACCAGAATCGTCGGACGCAGAATTTACCTGGGAGACATTCCAGACCGATGTGAACAAAGACTTGGCGGATGTGCTGGGCAATTTCGTGTCGCGTGTGACGAAATTCTGCCGCTCGAAGTTCAGCGAAAACGTACCCGTTGGCGGCACGTGGGGGGCGCCAGAAGAGCAGTTGATTGCCGATTTGTCGACCCGCCTGACAGCCTATCAGGGCCATATGGACGCCATGGAGGTGCGCAAATCAGCTGCCGAATTGCGCGCAATCTGGACGCTGGGCAATGAATACCTGCAAGGGGTAGCACCTTGGACCACGTTCAAGACAGACCCCGATCAGGCAGCGGCGCAAATCCGGCTCGCACTGAACCTGATCCCGTTCTATGCCGCGCTGTCTGCGCCGTTCATCCCCGATGCTGCAGCCGAATTACTCGAGGCGATGCGTGTGCCCGATACGGCTTGGCCCGACGACGTGCGCAGCGCATTGACGGCCCTGCCCGTTGGTCACGCCTTTAGTGTGCCCGAAGTCACATTCCGCAAAATCACGGATGACGAGCGTAGCGATTGGGCCGAACGGTTTGCAGGAACCCGCGACTAGCTGGCGGCAATAACAATCGTGTGGTGACTGCCCAACGCCTGACTTGCGTCACCGCAGGTCCGTGCCTGACGATTTGTGGCTTGCACCCCAAAGCTGGACGGGTTGGCAGGTCTGCTTCCGGCC
>CALAGN010000039.1 GCA_937891785.1 uncultured Octadecabacter sp. | reverse complement strand
GGCCTGTTTGCGCGGTTTTGACCGCTGGCCCTGATGGGTTCCGCAAACCAAGTCCCTTACAGCTTAGCGGGCAATTGCGCCCGGGACTTTCGACGGGGTGTCTTGGTTTTGGCTGCGAGCGGACAAAAATACGATCAAGCCAGCGCCAAAAACCAGCAACTCGCTGATGTTCAGAATCCACACATCAAATCGCCGGGCAGGTCGTCTAACGTGTTTGGGGGGCTCATCGGCTACTTCTTTTGTGAAAACGGTAGTGTCAGGGTTTTGTGTCTGTGACCAAGCGCATCCCGAGGTGTGCAGGCGGCACGCCAACGGCGCAGCCACCGCGTGCAGGATCGCGTTCCAGAAACGACATGGCCGCGATGTGTTCACCGCCCACAAAGAATGCGGGGCAGCGATCACGGGTCACGAGACCTTCTGACGCGCCAGCGTAGCAATCATCAGTCCATTCCCAAACACTTCCGTTGAGATCAACGATGCCTTCGCGTGTCGTGTCGAATGCGCCTTGCTGACGCAAAGTGCGTTTCGTTTGCGGTTCCATCAGATAGGCCGAGGCCCACGTCAATTCGGGGTCAGTAAAGATGGGGTCGGGTGTTTCGGGTAAGACTTCGGCGGCCATGTATTCCCACTCCATCAGGCTGGGAAGGCGGTAGTCGTGGCCTGTGGTCACGTTGATCCACGCGAGGTATTCACCAACATCGACATAGGAAAGTCCGGTCGCTGGCATTTCTTCGGGTGTGCGATTGTCCGCAACGCGTAGGTGTTGTGTGCAGGCACCTGCTTGGTGGCAGGCGTTCCACTCGGCGACAGTGACCTCGTATTTTTGGACATACAGCGCAGTACCATCTGTGAGAACAACAGGGCGTTGCGCAAGCAACGGAGCAAATGTCATATCCAAATCGGGGCCGCGCGGGAGCAACGCGACCCCGATCAGGGCCGCCGCCACCGCCAGCGCATGCACCGTGGTTTTCATAAACGCATGGGAGGCCTTTGCAGGGTTGGTGGCGACGAGTGTCATCTTTCAGCTCCGGTCTAGGCTTCAAAAGTCCGCGGGGCGACAACCTGTTCCATCAGGTCATTGTTCCATTCCCCCTCGACAACGAAGTGCGCGGCTGCGCCCAGCAAAGTGGCCTCGATCAGGTTGTGGTTCACGTAGGCATACACGCCCGGTTGTTCGAAGGTGTACATTGCAGCCATCGCGGTGCCGCCGCGTACGAACCATGTTTCAACGCCAGTCAGGGGTGGATCGCTGAACGACGTTTCCCAGACGTAGTTACCGTGTCCGCCGATCAGGTGTGGTCGACTGTCGCGGTTGGCTTGGTTGTGGATCATCAGCACGGTTTCACCGACCTTGGCTGTTAGAGCGGCATCACCTGTCAGCGCACCGACCGCGCCGTTGAATACGCAGTGCGTCGGCCGTAGGGTGCGCATCGCATCAAGGCTGTCGGCATAGTCATCACCTGCGGCCTCATAGGTTCTGTAGTCGCCGAATTCGTCCATCGGCAGGTAGTAATCCTGCTCTCCGATATAGGCGATGCTGTCGTAGGTCAGTGCATTGCCATCGCCGTCTTTCAGCCCGTCACGGGGCAGAACCATCACCGCACCGTTCATACCGTGTGTCACGTGATACGGGATCATCGCGCCACCGGGTGCGCAGTGATATGTAAAGCAGCCAGGTTTTGTCGCTTTCCAGCGCAGTACAGTTTCTTCACCGGGAAAGACGTGGGTCAGACCACCGCCGCCTAACGCACCTGTCGAGGCGTGGAAATCGATGTTGTGTTCCATCATCGAGTCGACGGGGTTGCGCAGTGTTAGCTCGACCATGTCACCGACGTGGCAGATGATCAGCGGGCCGGGAACGGAACCGTTGTATGTCAGCGCCCATACGGATGCGCCGGTGTCCTCATCGACAACCATCAGGCGTTCTGTGGTTTCCATGTAGATTTCGATGATCTTGGGCCCGCCTGTGGCGACCTGTTCATGAGCCGGCGCAAATGGGGGCGCGACCAGTTCCTGTTTAACGCGCGTGTAGCCGGACAGATCGGCGGCGGGGGCCTGCACTTGTGCTTGCTGCTCGGCCTCAATGAAGCGGGCGGATGGCGCCGGAATGTTTGACGTATTCTGTCTGCGTGGTGTCGCGAATGCGGCCCCACCTGTCATTGCGGCAGCACCTGCCAGAACGGATCCGCGCAGCACATTGCGGCGGCTTGTTGGCATAAGGCCCGGGTTAATTTGCTTGGTCATTTTCTTCTCCCAAATATGGTGTTTGATCCGGGACCGCCTCATGCGGCCCCATGTAATTCAGTTCGCAAGATTTGCGATTTGTTCTTCAAAGCGGGCCTTGGCACCGCGTGGAATGCGGCCTTCAAGGAAACTGTCAGGCGCCTGCACGTCATCACCGACCGCGATCGTCATCACCATGCCCATGGCATAGTGCGGTTTGCACATTACGCCGTAGAATCCCTCGATATCAAAGGTCACAACGATTTCTTCGTTGATCCGGCCTTCAAAACCTTCCGCACCCTCGGGGGTCATTTCCGGAATGGATTGAACATTGTGTCCGCGATCCGTGGCGAGGAATGTAACAGTATCACCCGGTGCGATGCGCAAGAACGCAGGTTCAAAAATCATATTGCCCGCGTCCCCACGGTTCAGCATTTGAACATCATAGCTTTCTGCAAAAGCAGTGCCAGTCATCGCAACGCTAAGTGCGAAACCTGAAGCAATCATTCGAAACATGTCGTATCCTTTCGATTAAAGTTGCTGAATCATAGTCCGGAAAAACGGGCATCTCGTTGAGGTGGAACAACCAAAACGACCACTTTTTGTTGTTCTGAATCAAATTGAATGGCGCTTGCATCTTGTTCATGAAACAACTGCCCCATGCCAAACCGCAAAAGAACCAACGCCTATGCCCGACTAGACGAAAGCCTGCTGCGGGATTTGCCGCCGTTCTCATTGCTGGATGATGTGCAGATCCGCGAGATCCTCGATCTGGCGAGGTCACGGCGCTATGATGCAGGCGCGACCATCTTCGAGGAAGGCGATGAAGCCGAGCGGTTTTACCTCCTGCTGGACGGCTATATGCGAGTGGTTCGCATAACGCCTGAGGGCGAACATGTGATTGCGCTTCATATTCCAGCTGGGCAATTGTTTGGAATTGCCAAAGCGCTTGGGCGTGACACCTATCCGGCAACGTCGGTCACGGCGGCGGACTCCGTGGCACTGTCATGGCCGATGCGCCATTGGGACGATTTCGTCGCCAAATACGAAGGGTTCGCTGCGCAGACCTACAAGACAGTCGGCAACCGTGTCGGCGAGATGAACAACAGGATCGTGGAAATGGCGACCCGGCAGGTTGAACAACGCATCGCCTGTGCAATGTTGAGGCTCATCAACCAGACGGGGCGCAAAGTTGAGAACGGGATCGAGATTGATTTCCCGATCACACGGCAGGACCTCTCCGAGATGACAGGGAGCACTCTGCATACGGTCAGCCGCCTTCTGAGTGGGTGGGAAAAACAGGGGATTGTCGAAAGCGGGCGAAAACGGATTACCGTCTGCCAGCCACATCAGCTGGTCATATTGTCCGGCGCGCAGGTATGACAGTCGCCGCGAGTGCTGCATAGAATTCGTCAAGGTCGAGCCCATATTCGGCGCACGCATCCAAAACAGTGTGAAACGGGTTCACAATACAGCCGACACACAACATCTTGTGACGCAAAAAAACTGGAATGGTTTGTGGCCATTCATTCATGAGATCCTCCAACGGTAAATCCGGATCATCCAGCTTTATGTGTCGCATAACGCGCCTCCTTAAGTTACGACCAACTTAATCCGCTATCGATCCGAAACGTTGTGCTGGAACAAATTGCGTTCAGTTGAATTGACTTACGGGCACCTCTAAAAATTGCCCTGACGTTGGTTCTGCGATAGGATTGAGCGGTAAACTGGCAGGGGAATGTGGTGATGGCGCAGATGGGTTTTTTCG
>CALAGN010000038.1 GCA_937891785.1 uncultured Octadecabacter sp. | reverse complement strand
TTATGGTGGACTGGGGAGGATTCGAACCCCCGACCCCTTGATTCGTAGTCAAGTAGTTCTTTTGATCATAGCTTGCCATGCGCTCATTTTTATATATACAATCTAATTAGTTAAAGAGAACTCTTGAACATAGCTACTCGCTGAATATCTCTCCTATACATGTGATTTAAGTGACTAAAAAGAGACTAAAATGAAGGTGCGATTGACTGACTTAAGCATCCGGAAGCTTGCCAACCCACAAGACGGACAAGCGACCTATTGGGATGCAACCACCCCAGGCTTTGGTATTAGGTGCTCTGCCAAAAGCAAATCCTACGTGGTGATGTATGGCACGAAGCGGCGTTTGAAGACGATTGGCAGACATCCTGCGCTATCGCTTGCCGATGCTCGTAGGCAGGGTAAGCTTTTCTTGGCTAGCAAAGCGACAACTTCAAACGATGCGATTGAACATGACTATGAGGATGTGCAGCTGGCCTATTTGGCAGATTGCCAGAGCCGTCTGCGACCCAGCACGCTCGAGGGATATCTGCTCTATCTCAACGGCATCAAGCTGAGCGGCCCGATATCTGAGATCACCCAGAGCGGCGTTATGCAGGCCATTGAGCGCTTTACGACCAGTCCATCCAGCCGAAACTATGCATTCACCACGTTCAAGGTGTTCTTCAACTGGGCAGTGCGCAGACAGTATATTGCCGCCAATCCCCTTTCGAGCCTGAAACGCCCTCACAAAGCAAACTCACGGGATCGGGTGCTTTCGGAGAATGAGATCAAGGTGCTGCTGTCTTACACACTGAGCCAAACGGACCGCTACTGCGGCATTGTGAGCTTGCTGCTTGTGACCGGACAGCGGCGGGGCGAGATCGCAGGATTGCGCTGGGATGAAATCTCAGATGGGTGGCTGCATTTCTCGCCGGATCGCACCAAAAATAGTCGTGGTCATGCCGTTCCTTTGGGCACCCTAGGATTGCAAATCCTCGACCGTCCCAAAATTCATAAATCGTTCATTTTCGGCGATCCCGACTTTGATCAGCCATTTAGCGGGTGGTCACGTGCGCAACGGCGATTGTTGCGACAAACTGGACTGCCCCATTTCACCTTGCACGATCTCCGAAGGACTTTCGCGACTGCCCATGCCAAGCTGGGCACCCCGATCCATGTTACCGAACGGCTGTTGAATCATGTTTCTGGGACACTCAGCGGAGTGGCTGCAGTTTATAACCGACACAGCTATGAGGCCGAAATGATTGCCGCCCAGGAAGCATATTCGATGTGGCTTACAGGCACACTTGCCGAAGCACGATCTGATAGTCGCTAGGTCCGCGGTTCGTTTCCGCTCCAGGAAAAAGCCATCAGAACAATGTTGAGCTGGTGCGTAAAGCGAGGGTTCCTTGATCTAGCACCAATCCCACCAACAGCATTCAACTTCGGTGGCGAGGGCGTCGTCTGACGTCAACGCCTATGGGGCCAAATAGTGGTATTTGATATGAGAGTGTTCTTGGCTGAGGGTAGCTACCGAGGAGTGGCACATGAGACAGCCAACCAAAAACTTTGGCAAAAAGATCGTCAAAGGCATCAAGCGGGTTAAACGCCTCGTCATACAGCTTCCCGAAGAGCAGCGAACGATTGGTCATCGGACCTACCGTTCTTCGTCGTTCTTTCTTGCAACATCACTTGAATCCCGACTCGCATTAGCGGTCATGGCTGAAAGTGGGGTGGAAAAAGAGGAGCGTTTCCTGCCGATAGAGTTAGTAAAATCGGTGGGACCGATTCAGGAAGTCACGCGAATGGGCTTTCGCAATCTCTGCTATGCGGTCGTCAAATCAAACTTGCCATCAACAACGGCCAGCGCGCCGTCGAGACTGAGCGAAGCACCGCGCAAGCAGAGACCCAAATGCGCGCGGCTGCGATTGCGGCCTTGAAACGCGACGTCGTCGTTGCTGCCCAGCTGAACTTGAACCGTTCCGGCGAAACTCTCGATATCGGACCCACCGCCGCCTGTGTCGGGCGTTTGGGTGATCGGCTGAGTCCAGCGTGCGCGCGGGTCGACACCCCACGCGATATGGCCCGCATTCCACGCGCCATCATCGCCTGCCGCCTGCAACGCCTCGCGGATCAGAAACGCATCAAGGCCGCCTTCGATGGATGTGATCCGGCCAGCGTCAAACCGGATGTGAACCGGCGCTTCGATAAACCGGCCAAGCTGAAACACGCTGTCTCCGACACCCAGAACCAGCAGCCCTTCTGTCGTGCCTTCCAGCTGCGCGGCCTGCACCGCGCCCAGACCCCAGAAATCGAGATGCCCGGCCGTGTCTGCCACGCCATAATTCGCCAACCCGCGCCGTCCGGTCTTGTCCATCTTCAGGTCGGTTCCGGCAGGTGAGGTGATATGAATTTGGCTGGCGGCATCCAGCAGGCGCGCGCCTGCGATAGCCTTTGTGCGCACGTCAGGATCGAACCGCAGCCGGTCAAGCCCATGGGGCGGCTCCATGCAGCACAGCACGCGCGCACCGCGCGCCAGTGCCTCGGCGATCTCAGGCCGATAGTGCAGCGTGTGCGACGTCATGTAGACGATCAGGTCGGCGGCGCCGCAGAGTGCCGCCAACTCACGACCTTCCGGCGCGCGATTCCAGCCCAAGGTGGCCTGCATCGTGTCGGCACCCAGCGCCTCAGCCGCGCTGGTGCAGGCGACACCATAGGCGGGCATCCACGCCGTGTCCGTCACGGCCACGCATAATTCGCCCGGCTGCACCGCGCAGGCGGTCAGCTGATGACGAAACAGCGCCGTCAGATCAGCCGCAAAGCCGGGTCCGTCATAGGTGCGCGCATAGGCCATCGGTCAAACCGTCACGGTTTGCCGCTGCGTGCCGCCCTTTTCTGACGCAGCCGTCACGGTCAGTTTCGCGCCGGATGCTTGCGCTTTGACCAGCCATTCAACCTTTTTGGTGACCGGCGACCATTGCTGCCCCCAGTTGGAATAGGCATAGCGGCGTTCGTTGCGGCCTGCGAGGTTGCCAAGTTTCACATCGGTCGGGTTCATCACCAGTTCCGCGTTTTCGCAATCAAGCGTAAGCGCCACTGGCTTGGCCACGCCGTTCTGGATGGCCACGTCCGACAGGTTCGTCGGCAAATACCCGTGGTTTGACACCACCGCCGTGACCTTGTGCAGATCGCCGCCAAGTGCTTCGACCTCAAGGCTATCAATCACAATGCGGGGTGCCGCCGCCGCGTGTTTGAGGTTGAACATCACATTGTTGTGGCAGACTTCTTCCAGCAGCTTGCCGGGCGGGTTCCGGTAGCTCCAGATATAGACCATACCGCCAACGTCGACGGGGCCAAGCTGCGGATGATCAAAGCTCTCCCACGGGCGGAAGCCGTGATCGCCAACATTATCGACGACCCAGTTGTGGACCAACCGCTGTGTCGCGGCATCGCGGGGGCCGAGGTTGTAATAGCCCTCTTTGGGCACGCCTGCCGTGCGCTCCAGATCCCACAGCTCGGTTCCGAACGAAATGATGCCCATTTCTTCATAGGTCCAATCGGTTAAGGTGCCGTGCCGCGCCTTGGTCTTGTCCGGCGTGAATTCCTCGTAGACCGACACCGTCGGATAGCCCGTAAGACGTTCGCCCACTTCGCCCAGCGCCTTATACAGCGACAGGTCTGGTGCGCTCATTTCGCTGTCGAGCTTGAGCATCGACGGGCGCAGGATAATGCCACCGTGGGTATGATAGGCGCACATGCCGGCGATATTGGGATGATCAAGGATCAGCTTGCCCATGCCCGCCGCTTCGGGTTCCGAGAACGGGTAATCGCCCGCGCCGTATTCTTGCGGTGTCCAGTTGGTCGGGAAGTTGCGGTTCATATTGCCGTCTTGCTGCATCTCGATATGCACATGGACGCCATCGTAGTTGCGGATCATGCCTTCGGGATAAAGGCGGAAGTACTCGCCCCCCTCCTCGCCGGGTTCGCGTTGCACCATGATGGCGGGGTCAACGTCATCCTTCTTCCACTCACCCTTGCTATCGGGCACGCGCATTTGCACGATATAGCCGTCGCCGTTGATGTCCTGCGGGATCAGCCCTTCCATCCGGTCCTCGCCGGGCAGGAAACGACCATTGCCGCACCACGGATGATAAGGTGCGGTCAGCGCATATTCGGCACCGTCAGGATTGATGCGCGGGATGATGTAGAAGGCCTGTTGATCGACAAGGCGCGTGACTTCTTCGTCGCTGCCGTATTTCGTCAACAGATACCAACAGGCATAAAGCGCCGTGGCGCTGGTTGCGTGTTCTTCGGCATGGATTTGCGCGTCGATATAAAACCCCGGCTTTTCCAGTGCCGGCCCTGTGTCAGGGTTGGTGATCGTCATGAACCAGACGTCGCGCCCGCGAAAGCTTTTGGCGATCGAGGTAAGCGTGCAAAGCTTTGGATAGGCTTTGGCCAGCGCCTGAAGGTGCGCCGTCATCTGGTCGTAGGTGTAATACGTGTCAAAGGCGATATCGACGTGTGGCATGATCGTGTCCTTTCGCGGGCCTTAGCTGCGCCCGAAATGTTCCATGATGGCGGCAGCGTATTTGATGCCTTGGATGTATTTATCGACGTGAATGTTCTCGTCCGGCGCATGCAGGTTGCAGCCGGGATTGGCAAAGCCGGTCAACACACATGGGATCCAGACGTGTTTCAGGATCGCGCCCTCGGCTGACACGCCATTGACGATGGGTGGCTCGCCATAAACCTCGTGTGCAGCGGCGATGATCGACACGGAAATGTCTTCGCGGGCGGAAATCTTGTAAGGGTCTTCGGTGCGCGCTTCGCCCACGACTTCGATGTTGTCAAAGCCCTGCGCTTTCAGATGGTCGCGCAGTTTCACGATTGCTTTGGCAGGCGAGATATTCGGGATCAGCCGGAAATCCATCCGCACGCGGGCCTCCGACGGCACGATCGTCTTGGTGCCTTTGCCTGTGTAACCGCCGATGATGCCTTGAATATTCGCTGTGGGTTCATAGGTCCGCGCCTTCAGCGCATCAACGCCATCACGGCCAAGGGCAAACTCTTCGACACCCATTTCATCCTTGAGCATATCGAAATCTATCCGCGCGGCCTTGTCGGCCAGATAGCCCATGTCCTCATCGTTGGGGACATAGATGCCCTCGGCCCAGTTCGGGATCAGGATATTCTTTTCGCGGTCCATGATCGTAGCCAGCGCATGCACCAAGTCCCAAACAGGGTTCGGCACCAGCGGCGCGTTCAGCGAATGCACGTCAGTGCGCGCACCGCGGGCGATCAACTCGACGAACAGCACCGATTTCAGGCCAAGCGAAACATCAGGCACTTCGACGCCGATTTCCAGACTGCCATCAAGGCAGTGCATTCCGTCCGCTTCCAGCATCTTGGCATTTTTCTTGGCCCAAGGCCCAAGGTTGGGCGAGCCGATTTCTTCTTCGCCCTCGATCAACAGCTTGAGGCCAACAGGCACCTCGCCGCGCACGGCAAGAAACGCCTTGGCGGCCTTATTGAATGCCAGCACGCCCGACTTGTTGTCGGTCGCCCCGCGCCCGTAAAGCACACCGTCGATGACAGCACCGGACCACGGGCCACCTTGCGTCCAAGCCTCGATCGGCTCGGGCGGCTGGACGTCATAGTGCGAATAGCACAGCAGCGTCTTGGCTGATTTCGACGGGACTTCGCCGTAAACAACCGGCGGCCCCTCCTCCAACTCATGAAACTCGGCGGGCAGGCCATCGCGGTGCATCATATCGCGGATCAGCGTTGCACATTCGCGCAAGCCAATGTCCTGCGCCGAGATTGAAGGCTGCTGCACAAAGGCCTGCAAATCGGCCACGAATTCATCCGCGTGCGCGTCGATGTAGTCGTAGATATCTTTCATAGCGGAAACTCCTGTGACAAATCCCATGCGTTCAGTCGCTGCCCGCTAAGGGCCATGTCGCGCGTGGTGGCGATATGGGCAAAGGCGGGGGCCAGCCGGTCGGGCTCCACCCATTTCTTTTTCAGATCGGGTGTATAGACCCGCTCGGACATCGGCGTGTGCATGAACATGCCCGGCGTGATCGTGCAGGACACGATGCCGTGCGCCTCGCCTTCCATCGCAAGGCATTTGGAAAATCCCTCAAGCGCGTGTTTGGCGGCGCAATAGGCAGTTTCATCAACAAAGCCTTTGATGCCCGACTGCGAGGACACAAAGATCAACGCGCCGCCGTTTGCCTTCATATGCGGCCATACCGCTTGGGACAGTTGAAAGGCGGCCTGAATGCCGACGTTCATCGTGGCTTGGAACGTCGCAAGGCTCACGTTTTCCAGCGGTTCGGGGCGCAGGATTGCGGCGTTGTGGATCAGCGTATCAATCAGACCATCAAGCGCTGCGATGGCCTTGTCCGTGGCGGCGGCATCGGTCAGATCAACCGCGACACACTTTGCCTTGCCGCCGATCTGCGCGTTCACCGCGTCCAGACCGTCGGCATTCACATCCATCAACACCAGATCAGCGCCCTGACCCGCAAAGACCCGTGCAATCGCGGCACCCAGCCCTTGCCCTGCGCCGGTAATAACGACCCGTTGATTTGCCAGTTTGTGCATCAGACGGCCCCCGCCATATCAAGGTCTTCCCACTTGCGGCTGGTGGTCGATGCAATCACCGCATCAAGCACCATCTGGTTGCGCAACCCGTCGACAAAGCTTGCGCCACGTTTCAATCCGCGATCTTCGGTGATGGCAGCGGTCAGTTCTTGCAGCGCCGCAAGGACCGAGACATTCCAGATGCCCTTATTCAGCCCTTCCAGTTTGGCGTGCGGATCGTCGACGGTGATATCCTTGAAACTCTCGCCTGCTTTGGCGAAATACAGTTTCTCGTCGCCGTTGGATAAGGTGATCGTTCCTTTGGACCCGAACACTTGCGTTTCATTGCCCATATTCGCGGCTGCAACGCCGCTCATGAAGACCTGCGCCAAAGCACCCGATTGCATCTCGAGCGTCATATGCGAGAGGTCGTCGGCGGTTGCGGTCCAGGCCTCGCCGGTGTTCTTGCAAACGCGGTCGGGGATGACAGTCAAGGCCTGGCCGATGACCGAAGTAGGTTCCCCAAGCCACCAGCGCAGCATGTCGACTTGATGCGAGCCGTTGGCCCCCAAACGTCCGCCGCCCATCGTCGCATCCGACCACCAGTCGCCCTTGGGGCGCGAGGCCGGATCGGCCCACGATGCGCCGATATTGGTGATGTTGACGTGGCGAATGTCCCCCAGATCGCCGCCGTGGATCAGTTCGGCAATCCGCGCGCGGGTCGGGTTAAACCGCAATTCGTGATCGACCATATGCAGCCTGTTGGCCTTGCGTGCCGCAGCCAACATCACACGCGCCTCGCCAGCATTAATCGCTGTCGGCTTTTCGCACAAAACATGAGCGCCGCTTGCAATCGCGGCCAGCACCATCGGGGCGTGCATCACTGTTGGTGTCGCGATGCACACAAGGTCAAGCGTGTGGTCCGCCAGCATTTTTTTCCAGTCGTCATAGACAGCCGCAATCCCGTGGGGTGCCGCCGCGGCCTTTGCACTTTCCAGACGGCCCGAAGCCAAGGCCACGACTCTCGCGCCTCTAATGTGCGCAAAGGCAGGAAGATAAGCGTCGCGCGCAAAGCTCGCGCCAATGATGCCTACGTTTAACATGGTGTCTCCTTTGGTGATGTGAGGGCGCGGACTTCTTCGATTTCGACTGTCGCGCGACGGTCCGAGGCAAGGATGCAGGCCTGCAACATAAATAAAGACTGCAAGTGGTCGCGTCCGGTGCATTCCGGTTCCGCACCGCGGCAGGTTGCGACGAACGACTTAAGCAGGGCCACCGCATCGGTAATCCACGGGGTATGTTCGGGCAGCGGAACAGGCGTCAGGTCAGTCTGCATCCGTTTGGCCCATGCCAGATCGCCGAACATTTCCCGCTGCACGACGATCCCTTCGGAGCCGTCGGTGCGCCAGTTGAAATTCATCGGCTCGTGGCCCGATTGCCATGTGCCCTGATAGTTGACGCTCATCCCGTTTTCGAACGCGATCAGGGCCGACACATTGGTGTCACCCGCATACATCGTCCAGCTTGGGTTAAAGGTATGGGCCTGAATATGCGCAGGCTCGGCATCATAGACATAGCGCATCAGATCGAAGTGGTGGATCGACTGTTCCCACAACATCGGGTGATCCATCGTCAGCGGGTATTTGTTCAGCCAGTCCTGTGTGCCGTCGCGCCAGCGTTCATAGATAAACCGGCCGAACTCGGGCTTGCCGATAGCGCCGCTGGTCAGCAGACGCCGCATTTCCTGCGTCACCGCAAGGTAGCGAAAATTAAGGCCGACAATCAGATGAACGCCCGCTTGTTCGGCCATGTCGACAAAACGGGCGGCGGTGATCACATCGTCCGACAGCGGCTTTTCGGCCAGAATGGCAAGCCCCTGTGCGCAGGCCGCCGCAATCTGGCCTTCGCGCCCGCCCGGTGGTGTGCAAAGCAGAACCGCGTCGGCATCAGTGGTGATCACGTCGGTAATATCCGCGCCGATCGGGATGTCGGGGAATTGTTCCGCCGCACGATCACGGGCAGCAGGATCGGGATCGCAAAGCGCGACGATATCAATATCGGGGTTGGCTTGCGCCACCTGAAGCCACGTGCGGGCACGCGCGCCAAGTCCGATGATGATCAGGCGAATTGGCGTCATGACGCCACCTGCAACGGGATCAATGCGTCAAGTGCGGTTTCGATTGGTGTCCATTGTGTCGTGTCAAAGACGCTTGGCGCGCCGCTAGCCATCGGCGGGCGAATGGCGTCGGGCGGTGACGCGAGGCGGATTGTTGTGCCACTCAGCCGTCCGGCAATCGCACGCGCCAGCGTGAGGTCGGCGACAACAGGTGGCCTTCCTGCATGGAGAACCCGCGGTCCGGCCACAGGTAAATCCTGGACGAGCCGCACAATTGTATCAGCCAGATCAGGCAGCCAAGACCATTCACGCCGCGCCTCGGGCGATTGGACGGTGATGATACCGCTGCTTTGGGCCTCGGCGATCATGCGCATGACAAGACAAAGATGCTGGCGGGTTTCGCGCAGGGCCTCGTTCGGGCCAAAGATATTGCCAAGGCGCAGGCTGAATGTGGTGAAATTGTCATCTGCGGCGGCTGTGGTCAGCAGTTCGCCAGCCTGTTTGGCGGCGCAATAGGTGCAGGTTGCAGTGGGGCGCGTCGCTTCGGTGAAAAACCCGCCAGGCGCGGGAAGGTCATGCGGCTCGAACACGCCCATCGAACTAAGAAACAGGAACCGGTTGGCCCCTGCGCTGCGGGCGAAATCAAGCGCCGACGTCAGCATCTCCATATTGCGCCGGATATGGGCGGCATTGCTGATGCCAAGACGTTCAGGTGATGCAGTGATCGCAGCGCCGTGGATAACGGCCGAAACCCCGCCCAGATCGCCGCGTGTGAAAACGTCCGGCAGGTTGCCTTCGATCCGGCGGACAGTTTTCAGGCGGGCGACGGTTGCCGCATCAAAGTGTTGATCCACAGCCACGACGTCATGCCCTGCGCGGGACAGGGCAAGGGCGATTTCAGAGCAGACAAAACCGCCCGCGCCCGTGACAAGGATCGGTGCGCCCGTCATCGCGGCGTCTGCGGGCCAGCCAGACGCACGGCCTCGGAAATGGCGTCTGCATGCTCGGGCCCCAAATCAACGAATGGCGGGCGGACGCGGGCAAACTCGGGATCCGCCCATTGCTGGGCAACCGCAGCCTTGATCGCAGGGATCAGGGGCAGGCTTTCGAATATCTTGCGCACCGCGCTGACCTGATCGTGCAGTGCCTTGTGGTCAGGCCCGCTTAATCCGTCAAGCAACGCCCGTATCCCCTTAGGATTCACATTGAGACTGGCACTAATACATCCAGCCCCACCGGCGGCGACGTTTTCAGGGATCAGCGATTCAGACGCAGAATAGGTATCAATCTGCGGAAAGGCCGCGATGACGGACGCAGTGTTTTCCCAGTTTCCGGAACTGTCTTTCAGGCCGACGATGGCATTTGGATAAGCGGCAAGCAGCCGTTCGATCAGGTTAAGCGTGATCGGCACACCGGACATTTGCGGAATGTGATAAAGATAAACGCGCAGGTCCGGTCCGACTGCGTCAATGACTTGGGCGTAGGCGTTGAAAACGCCCTCATCGCTCACGCCTTTGTAAAAGAACGGCGGCAGCATCAAGACACCGCGACAGCCCAGCTTGGTCGCATGTGCCGACAGGGTGATGGTGTCCGCCGCAGCGCAACATCCAGTGCCGGGGATCAGTTGCGATGGCGAAATGCCAGCGCCGATCAGCGCCTCGAGTGCTGCCATACGTTCGGCGACCGAAACCGAGTTGGCCTCGCTTGTGGTGCCAAACGGGGCCAAGCCATGCGCGCCTGCCGCGAGCAAAGCCTTGGCGTTGGTCACAAAGCGGTCCGTATCCAAGGACAGGTCGGACGCGAAGGGCGTGATGACGGGAACGAACAATTCAATTTTGCGTGCGGTCATTGGTTTCTTCTTTCTTGGCGGGCCTTTCGGACCTGCGGTGGTTAATCAGCGTCGATCAGGGTCAAGGGCTCAATATCGAGGAATACATCGTCTTGCGGCGCATCCCCGCGCCACATCAGAACGGTAAAATGGCCGGGCCGGTCCAGAACCGTCGCGCCCAAATGCCAGACGCCGGTGTGATAGATCACGCCCATCGTTCCGGGCACCAGAAAGCTTAGCGCCTGATCGCGGCAAGGGCGCCCGTCAGCGTCAGATGGCATCACCACCACGACATAGCGGGACACATCAAGCGGGAAGAAACACTGTGCGGCATGTGGATGGCGTTCAATTCGCGCGACAGACATTGGCAGGGTAAGCGGCTGCACAAAGTTGACGTGCAAGACAGGGGCGCTTGCTACGGGCCGTTCGATCAGGGCATCGCTGAAAAACCGCCTCTCGCCCGGCTGATCCGGGGGGATCACAAACGCGCCGTATGGCGCAAAGGCGACCGGATCTGGTGCGCACAGCTTGAGGGATTTGCCGGTCATCCGCGCTGTTCCGGCGGCACGTTCTCGCGCCAGAAGTCTGCAATCTGGTCACGGCCACAAACCCAGATATCAGCCCTGTCCGCGATATGATCCATGAAGCGGATCAATCCGGCCATACGGCCCGGATGACCGATAATGCGGGAATGCAGGCCGATCGACATCATGCGGGGCATGTCTTTGGATTCAGCCAGCAGAACGTCGAAAGTGTCGATCAAAAAATCGGCGTAATCGCGGGCTGAAAAGACATCGCCCGACAGGAACTTGGCATCGTTCGTTACCATCGAATAGGGCACAACCAGATGCGGGTTGCCATCTACCTGCGTCCAGTAGGGCAAGTCGTCATTATAGGCGTCACTGTCGTAATCATAGCCACCATGCGCCACCACCAAACCCCGCGTCGCGGTCGACGCCGAATAGCGGCAGTACCAACCACGCGGCGCACGGCCTACCGACTTTGTCAGGCTGTCAAAGGCCAGCGCGATCTGTTCGGCTTCGGCTTCCGGGTTCAAATGGTAGTGTTCAATCCAGCGGTGCCCGTGCGCACAAACGTCCCAGTCGGTCGCGGCAATGGCAGCGGCGATATCAGGCGTGCGCTCCAGTGCCACGGCGCTTGCGAAAATCGTGAGCGGCAACTCGCGTTTTCGAAACAGGTTATAAAGCCGCCAGAACCCCACGCGGCTGCCGTATTCATACATCGATTCTGCCGCCAGATCGCGGTCGCCCTGCGGCACACGGGAGGCACGCACTTCGCTGAGCGCGCTTTCCGAGCGACCGTCGCCATCGCCGACCGAATACTCCGAGCCTTCTTCGACGTTCAGCACGAAATTCACCGCCAGTCCCGCGCCGTTTGGCCAGCGGATATCAGGCGGGTTTGCGCCATAGCCTGCGAGGTCGCGGGACCGGTTCATTTGCCCGCCCCCGAAAGATACCTCACATCAATCACGGGGACCCTCCACCTTGTTGAAGAAGCAGCACCAATCGCCTTGATTGACGTTCGGCAAGGCACGCAGGCCAAAGAACATACCGTCTGCCGGCGCGTGAAGTTCCCCGACTTCGTCACCGAAAATATTGATAATGCGGGCGATCTTGGTGCCCTTCTTCATCATCGTCAGAAAATCGACCCCTTCGTCGGGCAGGAAGATGCCGGATGCGGGGGCCAGCAACGCCTCTTGCTGGCCTTTGGTTGCATCGTCTGGATAGGTCGCGGTGCCGTCCAGCATATCGTAGTGGTAGCAGATGTTCAGGATCGACTTGGCCAACTCGTCACCCACATAGCGGAACCGCTCGGGCGAGGTATAAGAGCGCCCGCCAAGCTCGACGGTAATGCCGACCTTGCCCGCATTGTTCATCGCCGCCATCGGGCTGCCCGCCTTGGTAAAGTTGGACATGATGCAGCCCCAACCGGTCCCCATCGCTTTGGCCAGTTCGACACTTTCAGGGCGTTCGTCGACAAAGATCGCCTTATCAAGGAACGAATGCGCACCGCCGGAATGGATCGAAATTTCCAAGTCGGCCACGTCCTGCATCGCTTGCCAATGGGAGTCGGCAACACGGTCGCTGAAATAGCCGTCGGGCCTGCCGGGATAGATGCGATTCATATCATAGGCGAAGGTATCAAGCGGATTGCCGCGCTCGGCGGCGGAAAATGCCAGCGGGTTGACGCAGGGCACCAACACGACCGCACCGCGCAGCTTGGTCGGGTCGATCTGTTTAGCCGCAATTGCGCAGGCCAGAGGGCCCTCGGGCTCGTCACCGTGGATCGCGGCGTTGACCCAGAAGGTTGGGCCGGCCCCCGCACCGTTGATCACAACGACGGGAATTTCGACCTTGATGCCGCCAGCCAGATCACCGGCAGGGATCGCCCCGCGTTGCATTTCGCCCGGTTTGGCCGTGGCCGTGCCGACTGTCAGGGTTTGTTTTGCATCCGTGCTCATACTGCTTGTGCCCCCGACTTTTCATAGGCCGCAAGCTGTGCGGGCGTATAGACCTGCATAAATTCAATCTCGATGCCCCCCGCATCGTTATCTAGGAACGCGACCCAACCTTCTGGGTGGGCGTGGCTACCGGTCTTTTTGCAGGCCTTGCATTCGCGAAGGTCCGCGCCCTGCGCCTGCGCATGGGCCAGTGCCACGTCGATATCATCGACCTCGTAACAAATGTGATGCAGCCCTTCGGCCCCGCGTTCTTTGATCCACGCATCAAAACGCCCGCCAACTTCCGTCGATTGGCACAGCTGGTATTCGATGCCGCCTAGATAAAAGAGCGCCACCTTGTTGCCGGATTTCGGGAAATGGATGACTTCGGTGTCGGCAGGCACATGCAGGAACTTGGCATAGGCCTCGAGCGCGGCGGTGGCATCTTTCACGGCAAAGGCCATGTGCTTGATGCTTTTGACGTTGGGGTTATCTGATTTTACGGTCATTTTGCGGTCCTCGTTTATTCTGCGGGTTGGCTGTGGTCAGCGTGAAAACTCTCGACGACGTCGGCCATGCGCTTCATCGCGATCTTGATCCGGTCTACCGGCTGGGTCATCGACATGCGCACAAAATCGTCGGTGTGATCGCCATAAATCGTGCCGGGATACATCATCACATGCCCGTCCGCCAAAAGCCGTTCGCAAAAGGCACCGGCGGTGATCCCAAGGCCAAGGCTGGCCACGTTGGCATAGACATAGAAAGCGCCCTGCGGTTCGGCGTAGCTCATACCGATCGCGTCCAATCCTTCGCAAATCGCTTTGCGGCGCCCGTCATAGGTCTGGCGCATTTCTTCCACGCAGTCCTGTGATCCTGTCATGGCGGCAAGGGCGGCATGTTGGCTGACGGCGGCGGTAGAAATAGCAAAGGCGTGGTTCACCTCGGACATCGGCGCGATCAGCGCGCGCGGACCAGCCAGATAACCGATACGCCAGCCAGTCATCGCATAGGCCTTTGAAAAGCCACTGAGCGTGATTGTGCGTTCTTTCATCCCCGGTAAGGAAGCGACCGGCACAACCGTGTTGTTGCCAAAGGTCAGGCGGGCATAAATCTCGTCCGAGATCATGATCAGATCGTGTTTTTTGGCCAGTTCGGCAATCTTGCGCACTTCGTCAGGTGGCGTGACGGTGCCTGTCGGATTGTTGGGGTTGATCAGCACAAGGATTTTGGATTTCGGCGTGATATGCGCCTCGACCATATCCACGGTCAGGGTGAAATTGGTCTCCATCGTCATCGGAACCTTGCGCACCACGGCGTCGGACATTTCTGCCGCCTGCTGGTAAGGGTTATAGCCCGGGCACGGCACGATGATTTCATCACCAGGGTTCAGCAGCGACAGGGCGATGATGAACATGCCCTGTTGCCCGCCGGGCGTGATCATAATTTCGTCATTTGCATAATCAGCGCCGCCATAGTGGCGGATATTATCGGCAATGGCAGCGCGCAGGGGCTCGATCCCCAGCGGGTGCGTATAATGGGTCGCGCCATTGGCCAGCGCCTCTTGCCCCGCTTTGATGATGTGCGCGGGCGTATCCAGATCAGGGTCGCCACGGCCAAGCTTGATCACGTCTTCAAGGCCATCGGCGATGTCGAGCATTTTGGTGATCAGTCCCCCGTCGGAAAGCTTCACGCGTTTGGCGAGCCGTGGGTCGAGTGCAGTCATTTTTGGTCCTTCCTTCGCGTGGTCATGCGATCATGACAGTGCGTAAATGTCGGTGAATTTGCGAGTCAGGTGGGCGATGTAGGGTTCGGGATCAAGCGCGCGACCAGTCGCATTTTCCAGCAATTCGTCGCGGGTATAACGGCGGCCATGTTGGGCAACTTTGTCGGTCAGCCAATTGCGCAGCGGCGCATAGTCCGCGCCATCAAGCGCTGTCTGGATGCCGGGGTTTTCGCTGGTGGCGGTGTCGAACAGTTGCGCCGCCATGATATTGCCAATTGTGTAGTTGCAGAACGTCCCGATCTGGCCCGACGACCAATGCACGTCCTGCAGAACGCCCTGCGCATCATCGGGAACATCAACGCCCAAATATTCCTTCATCGCGGCATTCCATGCTTCGGGCAGGTCCGCCACTTCAAGCGAACCGTCGACCATCTTGGCCTCAAGCTCGGCGCGCAGCATGATGTGGAAATCATAGGTCAGCTCGTCGGCCTCGACCCGAATAAAGCTCGGCTCGGACCGGTTTACGGCGCGGTAAAACTCCTCGTCCGTCACATCGTCTAGGATGCCGGGATAGGCCGCCTTGATATCGCCCATGTGATTGGCCCAGAATGCGCGGCTGCGGCCAACATGGTTTTCCCACAGGCGCGACTGGCTTTCGTGCGCGCCAAAACTAACGCCCCCAACGGCATAAAGACTGATCAGATCCGTCGCCAGCGGCGTGCGCGTATAGGCCGGGTCAACGCCTTGCTCATACATCGCATGGCCCGCTTCGTGCAGGGCGCCAAACAGCGACATTGGCATATAGTCCGTGGCAACCCGCGTGGTGATCCGCACGTCATTTCGGGTGAACGACACCTCGAAGGGATGCACGGTGGTATCAAGCCGACCGCGGTCGGTGTCATAGCCAATCCGCTTTGCCATCTTCAGTGCAAATTGCATCTGGGCATCGACGGGATAGTCGCGAAACAGGAAATCCGAGTGCGGTTTTTCAGCGTCGGCAATTGCACGCACCAGCGGGATCATCCCCTCGCGAAGGCGGGCAAACAGGGTCTTTAGCCCCGCTGTCGTCGTGCCCGGCTCGAACCGATACATCAGTGCGTCATAGGGGTGTTCTTCAAACCCGATTGCCTGCGCCATTTCACGGTTGATATCGACCATCGTGGTCAGCGCTGGCGCAAACAGTGAAAAATCCGCCTTTTCACGCGCTTCGGCCCAGACCTCGTGTGCCGCTGCACCTAGTTCCGTTTTGCGCCGCAAGAGCTCGGTCGGGATACGTTCATGATAGTCAATGGCTTCGCGAACCTGCGCAACAATGCGCGCTTCGGGGCTGTCGCTTGCCGTGCCGGAAACTTCGGCCTCGGCGCCGTCCAGCTCCCGCTTCATTTCGTCAGAGCAAAGCAGGTTGCGCGCGGCGACCGCGAGGGTTGCCAACTGTTTGGATCGGCTCCCGGCACCTGCCTTTGGCATCATCGTGCGCGCATCCCATGACAAGACAGACCCTGCGTTCAGGAAATCATTTACGCGGCCCGTCACCTCAATCAATCCAGCATAACTCATCTCTGGCCATTCTCCTCTTGGCGTTTCGCGCGCTGCGCTGCGGTTTTCACGAATCCGGCGGCGTGGACGCGGGGTGCTTGACTATCCATTTGGCTCGTGTATCTCATTCAGACAAATGCAATGTCGACAATATACTGATGGCAAGGAAGCCAGCGGGAGTCAAACCAAAACATTGCGCCAGTCCGCCGATAAAGCCCGTTAAGGAGTCCCGCCCCATGCCAAGTTTGAAAACAAACGAGAACAGTCTGGTCGAGATGGCCGTATCAGGCGCGATAACAACGCCTTCGGTGCGTCCCGGGCAGTATATCCCGCACCCCGACGGGCGGGCGACGATCCTACCAGGGATGTTCGGAATTACCTATAATGTGCGCTGCGGCGACCGCGCTTTCGGGTGGGCGGGCGACCATGTGGAACCGGGCGTTTCGATTGATGATGACGCAAATTCCGGCCGTCACCACGCGCTGCACTACATGAATTGCATCGGCAACGAGGCGATGGTGACCTCTGGAATGGCAGCTGGGGAACGGGGCATTGTGGTCGGCGAACACGCGCGCATTCTGGTGCAGTTTTCACCCGAAGCGCACGAGGTGATGGCACCCGGCGACCGGATTCAAGTGATGACAAAGGGTCAGGGCCTTGCGCTGACAGACTATCCCGGGGTCGCCCTGAAAAAGATGAGCCCCCGCCTGTTTCACGCAATGGGGATCACCGAAACTGCGGGCAGGCTGCATGTGAACGTCGCAATGGAATTGCCCGTGCGCATCATGGGATCCGGCGCTGAACTGAACTCGGAATATGTGGACCAAGACCTGATGTCGGGCGACCGTGCCTTGATGGCAGAACTGGGGATCGACCAAATGCGTCTTGGCGATCTGGTCGCCATTCGCCACGCCGATCACCACTGGGGGCGGTCGTATCGCGAAGATGCGGTGTCGATCTGCCTGTGCATCCACGGCGACAGTATCATGACCGGACATGGCCCCGGCATCCTCACCCTTATGACCGCGCGTGCGGGCAATATCGATTTTACCGTCGACCCAAGCGCAACCCTCGCAACCCTTCTTGATCTCGGAGCCTGATATGAACATTCAAACCAACGCCGCTGATCTTGTGACGGTCTCTGTTCTTGGCCTCGTCGCCAATCCTTCACTTTCCGGCCTGCCAGCCGAGCCTTACCGCCTTGATTCAGATGGCAAGGCATTCCTTTGGCCGACGTTTGGCGGCATCGTCTACAACGTCACGGTCGGCGACAGCGCCTTTGGATGGGCAGGCGATTGCATCCACCCATCTGTCAGCATCGCACACCCCGATGCCAACAAAAATCGCGGCCTGAACGTCTTTGCCTGCGTGGGCAACGAAGCGATGATTACCAGTGGTGCCGCTAAAGGCGCGCGCGGTATCGTCACCGGAAAATCCGGTCGCTTTTCCGATCAGGTCATCATCCACTTTGACGTCGAAACGCGCCGCAAGATTGCTGTCGATGATCAGATACTGGTCAAAAGCGAAGGCGTCGGTATGACCGTACCGGATTGCCCCGATGTGGCGTTCAAATCACTGTCTCCGACGCTTTTCGATGCCCTTCCCAAGCGGCTTGAGGATGGCGCACTCAAGATTGGCGTCTGCGGCACCGTGCCACCACATTTCGTCGGCGCGGGGGCTGGCCTTACCTCTGAGGGCGGTTCGCTGCATATCCAATCCACTGATCGTGCCGAACTGGCAAAGCACGGCCTCGACAAGCTGCGGTTGGGCGATGTCGTCGCCATTCAGGACACCGACAGCCGCTACAACCACGGCTATTTGCGCGGCGCGATGAGCATCGGGATCGTCGGCCAAACGGATGGGCCGCGCGCGGGCTATGGCCCCGGTATGACTATCGTGATGACAGCCCCTGCGGGCCAGTTGGGCAGCTTTGACGCACCGGGCACGAACATTGCCGATATTCTGGAGCTACGCGCATGAGCCAGCCAATCCCGATGACCAACGTCGACCGCGAAACCTTGCGCCGCTTTGTTTCCGAAGGCTTTGAGGCGCTTGGCCTCACGGCTGAAGATGCGTTGATTTTTGCCGACGCCCTGATCTTTTCAGAGCTACGTTTTCACCCCGGTCAGGGTCAGGGCGTCGCACGATTGCGCCGCTATCACGAACGGATCGGCAATGGCGAGATCGATCCCCGCGCCGGCTGGTCCATCGTCAAAGAAGGTCCGGCGTTGGCACTGGTCGATGCCCATAACGGGATCGGCACGGTGGCCGCGTCCAAGGCCATGCGCCTTGCGATCAAAAAGGCTAAAGAGGGCGGGATCGGCACGGTGATCGTGCGTAATTCGACCCACTACGGATCAAGCGCGGTACATGCCTGTCAGGCCTTGGACCACGGTTGCATCGGTATCGCATTCACGAATGCTGGCCCCGAAATGGCCCCTTGGGGCGGGCGCGAAGGTGTGACGGGAACGAACCCGTGGTCCATCGCAGCGCCATCCGATCAGGGCTTTCCGACGGTTCTCGATATCGCCATCACCACCGCTGGCAAAGGGATGATGAACTGGCTGATCCGCGAAGGTAAGAAAATGCCACTCGACTGGGCGATCACGCCGGACGGGGACGAAACCGATGATCCTGCCGCCGCCCTGAAGGGGCCGCTTTTGGGGATTGGCGGGCACAAGGGCTATGGCCTTGCCTTTATGACCGAAGCCCTGACAGGTGTGCTGTCGGGCGGTGGTTTTGGGTTGAAACCATATTCGAATCCGAACAAACTTGATGTATCGCATTACTTCCAAGCCATTGATATTTCATGGTTCATGGATCCCGAAGATTATGCCACTCGCATGGGTGAATTCGTGCAGATGGCCAAGACACGCGCGCTTCGTCCTGGCTTTGATGAAATTCTTGTTCCAGGTGAACAGGAGGCGCGCCGCACTGCGACAAAGTCCGAAAACGGCGTGCCGATCGATGATGTTGTATTGGCTGACATGCAGGCGCTTGGCCAGGAATTGAGGCTAAAGACGGCTCTTGAAGGGATCGGTCGTTACACGGGTGACACCCTATGAACAAAGGCCTTCGCCCCCTTGATACCGCGTTTTTTGCACGTGCCCGCGATCGTCTTCGCGCAAGGGCTGATGCGGCAGGCTTAGATGGTCTACTTTTGCTAAGTGCTCCTAATATGGCCTATGCAACGGGGCTGTTTCTGTCCGCTAACGAACGCCCGGTGGGGGTTTGGTTGCCGGTCTCAGGTGATCCGATCCTGATGCTGCCTGGTTTGGAACGCGAAAATGCCGAAGGCACGGGGCTAACTGATCTGCGCTTTTATGACGAGTTCCCGGGTGACGTGCCTGCCGTCCTGTGGATGCTTGACCAAATCGGGCGCAAGTCCATCGCCATTGATCAACTGGATGCTGCACTCCTAGATGCTGCGCGGGCCAAACTAAGCGGTTTGGACCTGACCGATTACGCAATGCTGGTGCGTAGCATCAAAAAGCCCGAAGAAATCGCCCTCACAATCGAGGCTGCCAAGTTCGCCGACCTTTTCCTGATCCGGCTGCATGCTGCGGCTGGCGATATCATCGCCAAAGGCGGAACCGAGGCCGATCTTATGTCTGATGCCATGGGCCATGCGCGTGGTGCTTTGATGGCGAAGCACAAGGCCGCTTTTTCCGGCACGCCGATGGGCATCACCGCAAGTGTTCATTCGGGGCCGCGCGCCGCCCTGCCCCATGGCGCGGTGCTAGAACGCAGGCCGCAACCCGGCGAAACACTGATCGCAGGGATCGGTGCTAGCCTTGGCGGTTATCACGCCGAAAGTGGCGTCACGCTGATTGTGGGTGACATCAGCCCCGAACAAAACCGGATCATGACGGCGATGCAAGAATGCAATGACGCCGGTGTAAACGCTTGCGCCACACGTCAGACCTGCACAGCCGTCAACGATGCGGCACTTGACGCCCTCCGCGCCGCCGATCTGGGCGACGCTATACGCCACCGGATCGGTCACGGCATGGGGCTGCAGGGCCACGAAGCGCCTTGGCTCGCGCCAGGAGATAACACGCAGGTCCAAACCAATATGGTTTTCTCGAATGAGCCAGGCGTCTACCGCCCCGGCCTTGATGGATACCGCACGATCAACACAATGATTGTGACTGAATCAGGGGTCGACACCCCGTCCCGCTTTCAATCCGACACGCCTATCGACGCCCGCGTAATTGCAATTTGAGGAGCCATAGAGATGCCTGAACCAGCCGCTTGGAAATACCAGAAAATCACAAAGCCAATGTTCGACGCCCCCGCTGTCGAAAGTCTGTTCTTTGGTCGTGTCATCACCTGCGTCGGGGACGAGGTGATCGAAGACGGTTATGTCCACCTGAAAGACGGAAAGATCGCTGCCGTTGGCAAACGGGCCGATGCGCCCAAGGGCGTCGATGCGACCGACACACATGGCAAAACGCTGATGCCGGGCATGATGAACAGTCACGCGCACCTCAGCTGGGACGGCATCCACGAGCTGAGCCAACAAAGCATGTTCGACGCGCCGGAAATCCGCGCCTACAAGGCGGCGGGCAACATGATCAAGAGCCTGCGCGCAGGGATCACATTGGTCCGCGATCTGGGCGTCCACAATGCCAACCTGTTTACCAAACAGGCCGTCGCGCAGGGGATTTTCCCCGGCCCGCGCCTGTTGGTGTCTGGTGAAAGCATCATTCAAACCGGTGGGCATACCTATTGGGTTTGCCGCGAAGCCAGTGGCGCCGACGAGATGCGCCGCGCTGTGCGTGATCAGGTCAAAGGCGGTGCCGATCTGATCAAGATCATGGCCTGCCATGACACGCTGGAATTTACCGACGAAGAACTTCATGCTGTCATTGACGAAGCCCATCGCAACCGCCTGCCTGTCACGGCCCATGCAACCTATGACGCCTGCATCGCGCGGGTGGCCGAGTTTGGCGTGGATTGCATCGAACACGGCGGGTCGATGACGGACAAGACGATCCAGCTCCTGCTCGACAAGAAACTGCCCATCGTCACTACGTTTTCGGCGCTGGTCATTCAGGCCAATCCCGACATTGCCCGCGCCTTTGGTATCCCTGAATGGAAGATCGAAGAACGCCAAAATGCTGTCGCTGACAAGTCGCGCTTTGACGGCCTGATCCGCGCCGCCAAGGCCGGTGTGCCGATTGTGTTTGGTACCGATGCTGGCAGTCCCGCCGTCGAACACGACCGAATCGTGCCCGAACTGGGTTTCATGGTCGAAGTCGGCGTTTGCCCTGACAACCTTGACGCCCTGCGCGCAATTACCGCCCGCGCGGCGGTGTTGAACGGGTTTGGCGATACACTTGGCACTTTGGAGGCTGGAAAGCTGGCCGACATGATCGTGGTCGACGGCAAGCCTGACCAAGACCTCACCGCACTTGAGAAGGTCGAGATGACCTTCATTGATGGCAAAAGGATGCACTGAAATGACCCAATCACTTTTGCTGAAACGCACCGCCTCGCGCATCGTCGAAGAAGACGGATCGTTCCGCACCAAGATGCTAGGCATCGCAGCGGGCCTTGATAACGTCATCGCGCTGGGGCGCGGCGACCCTGACTTTCACACGCCAAAACACATCGTTGAGGCGGCCAAGAAGGCGCTTGATGAAAACCAACATCACTATACCGGTCCGACCGGCCTGCCGCAGTTGCGTCTAGCGATCTGCGACAACCTGAAGGCCGAATACGGGTTGGACTACGACGCGGACGAGATCATCGTCACGGCGGGCGTGCAGGAAAGCATCATGCTGTGCATGTTGGGGCTGGTGCAAGAAGGCGACGAGGTGTTGATCACCTCGCCTCGCTTCACCACCTACGACACCGCTGTGCATCTGTGCGGCGGTATTCCCATTCCCGTGCCGACCTATCAAAAGGATGACTTCGCGCTGGATGTGGCCGAGATCGAGAAACGGATCACGCCCAAAACCCGCATGTTTGTGCTGGTTTCGCCAAACAACCCTACAGGGGCCGTGACGCCGCCCGACGTGATCCGCAAGATTGCAGAGCTTGCGATCAAGCATGACATTCTGGTCATCGCCGACGAGATTTATGCCAAGCTGATCTATCCGCCGTACGAGCATCTGTCGCTGGCCACCCTGCCCGGCATGAAAGAGCGCACGATCACCCTGAACGGGTTTTCCAAGACCTACGCGATGACCGGCTGGCGGGTCGGCTATATGGCGGCCCCGGCGGATTTTGTCGAAAAGCTGACCGAGCCGCGCCACACGCTGTCGATCAATACCTGCACAGTGTCGCAGTTCGCGGCCCTTGCCGCACTGACCGGCCCGCAGGACGAGATGGAGGCGACATTCCGCGATTATGCCGAGCGACGCGACTATCTGATGGGCGCGTTGGCCGACGCGGGTCTAAGTTACGGCGCGCCGGGTGGTGCGTTTTATATCTACACCAACATTGCCGCGACAGACATGAAGGCCAAACCATTCTGCGAAAACCTGCTACGCGAAACCGGCGTGATGGTCTTCCCCGGTGACATGTTCGGCGAACCCGATAGCGACTTCATTCGCATTTCGTACCTTCAGCCCCTGCCCATCATCAAAGAAGCAATGGGCCGGATCAACGGCTTTATCAAAGCCCACAAAGGGGGTGCGGCATGAGCAATATGAAACCTGATAGGGCCGAAAAATTTGTCGGCATCCAAGTCAGTCCGATCAGCTTTATCGACGAAGGTGTCGATACGGTTCTGGACACGTTGCAGGACCGTGTTGGCGTCAATGTGTTGATGCTCGGCACGGTGAGCTGGCTTGGCCTCAAGACGGGGCGCAGCATTGCCCACAAACTTGACGGTTGGCCCGATCATGGCGTGCCCGAACCCTTCACGATGAAGGGCGGCGCCTATTTCAACCCCGATCCGCGCTATTATTCCAAGACGCTGATCAAGGACTTCCGCGCGACGGATAAGGAAATGGAAGGGATCGACATCCTTGATCTGGTGATCCCCGAAGCCCACAAGCGCGGCATGAAAGTCTATGTCGAACTGATGGAGCCGTTCTTCAAATATGCGGGCCACGGATCAGTCAACAACATCGAGATCCCCAACCTTGCCACTTGCATGGAAGTCGACGTCTTCGGTGTGCGCAAGGACGAGCCTAGCACATCGAACCCCGACTATCGCAACTGGATGCACGCAATCATCGAAGATCAGGTGCGCAACTATGACATCGACGGGATCATGTGGTGCAACGAACGCAACAGCCCGTTTGACCAGATGATGCAAGGCGAAGCCCCGGGCGATTTCTCGGAAGCGTCGCGCAACGAAGCGATCGCGCGCGGCATTGATGTCGAGGCCTGCCGCCGTGGCTGCATCGCCATGTATGAATTCATGCAGGATGCGCTGGCCGGCAAGGAATTCGACGACGGGGCGTTCATTACCTTTATCCGGACCCTGCTGGAAAACCCCGAAGTCCTGATCTGGGAACGGTTCTGGCTTGAGCGGAACAAAGACCTCGACCGCGAGCTTTACGGGCTGGTCAAATGGTGCAAGCCCAACCTGCCCTTTGGTCTGAACGTCTGGAACCGCAACCATTTCAACCTGTTCCGCCGCGCGCAATGGCCGTGGGACGAACAAACGATGTATGCCGATTGGGTCAAGCCGATCACCTATCAGCACCAATCCGGCGAGATTTGGCACAAAGAGTTCGGCTTTTTCCAAAAGACGATCCTGCGTGATTTCGATCCATCCGTGGCGATGAAGATCATGGACGATATCCTTGGCATCCAAGGCGCAGATCTTGATCGCGTCGTGCAAGAAGGGCTGGACCCCGACACCTATGTTTACGGCCAATGCGCCGAGGCGCTGCGCGGTGTGCATGACAAGGCCAAGGTTTTCATGGGCCTTGGCATTGATGCGCCCCGCGTGCGCGCAGATCAAGCTAAATGCACGCCTGACATCGCGTATCGGTCGGTCATGGCGACCTATCGCGCGGGTGGTCACGGCGTCGTTTTGTCGCCCAACTATGCCTCGATGCATCTGACAAATCTGGACGGTGTGGCCAAGGCATTGACCGAACTGGGCCTGAAGTGATGGTTTTGGATACACTCATTACGGGCGGCGACGTGCTGTTGCCCCATGGTCTTCACCGTGTCGATCTGGGGTTGGCGGATGGCAAAGTCGCGGGCGTTTACGCCGCCGGAACCGCGCCCACCGCGACTGAAACGATCGACGCTGCGGGCAAGACCGCCTTGCCCGGCATAGTTGATATCCATTTCCATGTCCGCGCGCCTGCCTATCCGGAACGGGGCACTGTCCTGTCCGAAACCCGCGCGGCAGCGGCTGGTGGCGTCACGACCCTGTTCGAAATGCCCATTTCGAAACCTTGCTGCTCTACGCCCGGAGAACTGGCGCGCCGTCGTGACCATTTCAGCGAAAACGCCGTCATCAACTTTGCCCTTTACGCCGCACCCGGCGATCTGACCAAGGCCAGCCGCGACAAGATGATGGAGATCGGCTGCATCGCGTGGAAGATTTTCACCACGCCATCGCCCGCCGGTCGTGCCGACGAATTTGAAGGGCTGGCATTCCCCGACGAGGCCGACCAGTTGCGCGCCTTGCAGCTATTGGCCGATACCGGCCTGCCCGTCGTTGTCCATGCCGAAAGTGCCGCGTTGTTGGCCCATTACGAGGACGCGGCCAAGGCGCTTGATCCGGCCGATGCGGCCACCCACGGCAAATCGCGCCCCGCCATTTGCGAGGCGGTGGCCGTGGCCAAACTGCTGGCCATGAACATGACCGCACAGGCCAAATTACACATCGCCCATGTGACCTCGGCGCAGACCGTGCAGGTCCTGCGCGATTTTGCTGGCACATCCGATTTTACCGCCGAAACCTGCCCGCATTACCTTTTCACCACTGAAAAGGACGTCGCAAAGGCGGGCATCTACGCCAAGGTCAATCCGCCCATCCGCCATCAGGCCGATCAGGACGCGCTTTGGCAGGCCATCGAAGACGGGGTGATCAACTACGTCACCACCGATCACGCCCCTTTTGCCAAGGCCGAAAAACAAGCCGCCGAAGGGAATTTCCCTGCCGCGCCACCGGGTGTTCCGGGGATCGAATTCATCCTGCCCGCGATGCTTGACGCGGTGGCCAACGGCCGCCTGAGCCTGAAACGCGCCCATGATCTGATCTGTGCAAACGGGGCGCGGCGCTATGGTCTTTACCCGTTCAAAGGCGCATTACTGCCGGGAAGTGCGGCGGATGTGACTATCGTTGATCTGGCTGGTGAAACCGTGATCAGCGCCGAAACGCTCCATACCCATGCCCGCGAGGTTGCCCACCTTTTCGAGGGACGCCGCCTGCGCGGTCGGGTCACGCAGACCATACTCAGGGGCAACACCGTGTTCTTGAACGGGGATGTCGTGGGGGTGCAAGGTGCAGGGGAATTTGTCACTCCTGCCGCCGCAAAATGATGCTTCAAGTCAGGTAGCGTCCAGCGCAAGACGTCTGGCCTGCACCACAAAGGAAAGACGTATGGCAACCGCCACCGAAATCATGCGCCCCACCGACACGGTTGGCTGGAAAAGCGGTTTTAACACAATCCTGCGGGTGACGCGGCTGGCATTGAAAAGCCCTTGGATGGTTACAATTTCGCTTGTCTCGACGGTGATCGCTGCGGGGCTGCAACTGTTGATCCCAATTTTGCTGGGCCGCGCGGTTGACCAGACGCAGGCGCTGGTGTCAGGGGCCGCCAATGCCGAAGCCGCGACGGCAGCGCTGTGGACGACGGCATGGCTGGTGCTGGCTGTTTGGGTCGCGCGCGGCACGTTCACTGTGTTTCAGAACTACTTTAGCGAAAGTGTCGGCCACAACATCGGCTATACGCTGCGCCTGTCATATTACGAAAAAATCCAGCGGCTGAGTTTCGGTTTCCATGACCGTGTCCATTCGGGCGATCTGATCACGCTCGGGATGCTAGACCTTGAAGGGGTGCGGATGTTCTTTTCCACCGGCCTTGTCAGGATTGTGCTGCTCAGCATGCTGATCGGGATCGGGGGCTATCTGTTGCTGTCCACCGATCTAACGCTTGGCCTGCTTGCACTCAGTTTCGTGCCCTTCGTCGCGTGGCGATCATCAGTGACGCAGCTGAAACTGCGCGGGACATGGCTGGAATTGCAGAACCGTCTTTCAGTCCTAAGCCGCGTCATGGAGGAAAACCTTGGCGGTATCCGTGTCGTGCGCGCCTTTGCTGCAAAATCGCACGAGATGGAGAAATACGACGACGCCTCGGAAAACGCGTTGGAACTGGCGCATGAACGTGTCGACATTCGTGTGCGCAACACCTCGATGATGACATTTTCGTTTCTGATATCCATGGGGCTGGTTTTGTGGGTCGGCAGCGGCAAGGTCGTCTCAGGAGAGATCACCGTTGGCACGCTCGCCTCGTTCCTGACCTTTATGACGATCCTGCAAATGCCGGTGCGCCAGCTGGGGATGCTGGTCAATTCCTTTGCCCGCACCTCGACCTGCGGTGAACGGATATTTGCGCTGCTTGATCTGGATCTGGCCATCACGGACAAACCCGATGCGCCCGATTTGCAGATTACCGATGGGGTTTTGCGGTTCGAAGCTGTCGGGTTCACCTATCCGGCGGCGGTGCAGCCCACCCTTCAGGGTCTCAGCTTTGCCGCCCGACGTGGCGAAACAATCGCTTTGATTGGTCCACCGGGTAGCGGCAAGTCGACCATCGCCCACCTGATCCCGCGGTTTTACGATGTGACCGAGGGGGCGATCACCCTTGACGGGCAAGACATTCGGGACGTGACATTGCGGTCGGTCCGCAACGCGGTTGCCGTGGTGCAGCAGGATGCGTTCCTGTTCACCACCAGCCTTGAAAACAACATCGCCTATGGCGACCCGTGGGCGCCGCCATCACAGATTGCCGATGCCAGCGCCTCGGCGCAGCTTGATCAATTTATCGCGACCCTTCCGGCGGGCTATGAAACCGTTGTCGGGGAACGCGGCGCGTCGCTTTCGGGTGGGCAGCGCCAGCGGATGACGATCGCGCGCGCGCTGATGCTGCGCCCTTCGGTGCTAATTTTTGATGACAGCACAGCCGCCGTCGATGCAGGCACCGAACGGCGGATCAGAACCACGATCCAAGCAAAAGCAAGCGAGCGTGTGACGATCATTGTCGCGCACCGTTTGAATTCATTGATGCACGCTGACCGCATCATGTTCATCGAACAGGGTCGCATCGTCGAACAAGGCAGCCATGCGGAATTGCTGGCACTTGGCGGGCGCTACAAAGCCTTGCATGACCTGCAAATCCGTTCCGAGGAGCCCGCGACATGAGTGAAGAACTTGAAGTCGAACGCGGCGATATCCGTGACAACGGACGCCGCCCGCCGCGCGCGGTTGTCGGATCGCACCGGATCGAGGAAGAAATGTTCGGGCGGGTGTTTGACCGCAACATCGTCATGCGCATCTGGGAGTTCGTGCGGCCCTACAAGCGCCTGCTGTTCATTTCTATCATCGCTGTGCTGGTCTTTACGGGCACGCAACTCGCGATCCCGCTGATCATCAGCTACGCGATTGACAACGGGTTGACGGCGGATGCTGCGGGTCAAACCGCATTGCGCACGGCGATGATCGCTTTTGTGATCGCGACGGGCCTGAATTACGGCTCCACATGGGTGCAGGAAAGCGTGGTGGGCAAGGCTGCGGAAAACGTCCTGTTCGATATTCGCACTGCCATGTTCAGCCATTTGCAGGATGTCTCACTTAGCTTTATGGACAAGACCGAAGTCGGGCGCTTGATGTCGCGCTTGCAGGGCGATGTGAATGCCATGCAGGAATTTCTGGAAACCTCGGTGCTGTCAGTCGGTGATATCGTGCTTTTGTTCGGGATCATCATTTCGATGCTTTGGCTGAACGTGCCGTTGGGCCTGCTCACGCTATGCGTTCTGCCCGTGCTGTTTTTGGTGCGTATCGTCTGGCTGCCCCGTGCGCGCACCGCATTCATGGCCGCACACGAGGCGAATTCGGTGACCAACGGCGCGCTGGCCGAAGCCATTCACGGGGTGCGCACGGTGCAAAGCATGGATCGCCAGTCGATCAATTTCGATCTTTACAACGACAAGGCGCTGGCCACCCTGCACGCGCATCGCACTGCCTCGAAGTTCGCGCAGGTGATGGTGCCGATCGTGGACAGCCTGACAGGCATTGCAATGGCGGTCGTCGTCGTCGTCGGGGGCACGATGGTGCTGGGGCAACAGCTGGAAGTCGGCGTCATGGTCGCGTTCCTGTTTTACATCCAGCGGTTTTTTGATCCGATCCGGTCACTGACGATGCAGTATTCGGTGATGCAGCGCGCGATGGCGTCTGGCCAACGGCTGATCGACGTTCTGGATGTGCGCGTGGATATCAAAGATGCGCCCAATGCCGTGGACCTGCCCCATGACATGGACGGTGCGGTTGAATTTCGCGACGTGACCTTTGGCTATAATCCGGCCAATCCGGTGCTGAAAAATGTAAGCTTCAAAGTAAATCCGGGCGAAACCGTTGCCTTGGTTGGCCCAACCGGGTCGGGCAAATCCAGTGCTATGTCGCTGCTCAAGCGGTTCTACGACGTGCAAGACGGGCAGGTTTTAGTCAGCGGACACGACGTGCGCGACGTGTCGCAAAACTCGCTTGGCCGCGAAATCGCGATGGTCTTGCAAGAGCCCTATCTGTTCAGCGGCACGGTGATCGAGAACATTCGCTTTAACAAAACCGACGCCACAAAACAGGACGTGATCGCCGCAGCAAAAGCTGTCGGCGCGCATGACTTTATCGTCACGCTGCCCGAAGGGTATGAGACCGTCATGGGCGAACGCGGCGGCGCGCTTTCGCTTGGGCAGCGACAATTGATCAGCTTTGCCCGCGCCCTTATCGCTGATGCACGCATTCTGGTCTTGGATGAAGCGACGGCCAGCATCGACAGCTACACCGAAATGCTGATCCAAAAGGCGTTGGTGACGTTGCTAACGGGTCGCACTGGGCTTGTGATCGCGCACCGCTTGGCGACCATTCGCAACGCCGACAAGATCATCGTCTTGCAGGCGGGTGAGGTGCTTGAACAAGGCAACCATGATCAACTGATGGCGCACAACGGGCTTTATGCCCAACTGAACAACGTGAACTATTCGTCGTTTGATGATCTTCCGGAAGGCGGAATTGACGCAGGCGAAACGCAGAAGTCCTAGCCGTTTTCCTTGAGGCGCGGATCAAGAAAGTCGCGCAGCCAGTCGCCGATAATGTTGAACGCCAGAACGGTGAACACAATTGCTAGGCCCGGGAACACCGCCATCCACCATTTGTTCGACAACAGGTGGTCGCGGCTTTCCGACAGCATGCTGCCCCAGGTCGGAACATCCGGTGGCACGCCAAGGCCAAGAAACGACAGTGCCGCTTCGGACAGGATGACGCCAGCCACGTTGAACGACGCGATGACTGTCAGTGGCGCGACGATATTGGGCAGGATCGTACGGAATAGGATCGAGAACGTGCTATCGCCCATCGCGCGGGCGGCCTCGACATATTCCTTTTCGCGCAAGCTTAGCGTCTGCGCGCGCACGATCCGCGCATAGGTGATCCACTGGCCGATACCCAGAACAAGGATGATGTTCACCAACCCCGGTCCAAGAACCACAAGGAACATGATCGCCAAAAGGATGAACGGAAATGCCAGCTGGATATCGCCGAGCCGCATGATGACATCGTCGATCCAGCCGCCGAAATAGCCCGAAACCAGCCCTGCAACGGTACCCAAGGTGCCACCAACAGCAATTGCCGCGACGCCCACCAACAAAGACACCCGCGCGCCATAAAGCAGCCGCGACAGAACATCCCGCCCCAATTGATCCGAGCCAAGCCAGTAGGTTAAGTCCCCTGCCCCTGCCTCGCCCGGCTCAAGCAGGCGCATCATGATGTTTTGACGGTTGGGATCGAACGGCGCCAGCTGCGGCCCGAACACCGCAACGAAGGTCACAATCAAAAGGATCAACATGCCCACCAAAGCCCATCGACTGGTGACCATGCTTTCAAATGCACGGCGCAACTCTTTGCGGCGGTAGGACGTGGCCATACCGCCCACGGCTTGGGTCGTGGCAGAACTTGGGGCAGGTGTGTTGTCAGCCATGTCGCGTGCCTTTTACAGTTTCACGCGCGGATCAAGCCGCGCATAGATCATATCGACGATCAGGTTCAGAAGGATAAAGATCACGGCCAGCAAGATGACCGAAGCCTGTACAACGGGAATGTCGCGCTGGTTGATCGCGTTAAAGACCAGCCGGCCAATGCCCGGGTAGGAAAACACCGTTTCAACCACGACCACGCCACCAAGCAGGAAACCGAATTCCAGCCCGATCATCGTGATGACTGGCAGCCACGCATTGCGCATCGCGTGATGGATAACCACGCGGCGCTCGGAAATCCCCTTGGAGCGGGCAGTGCGGACATAATCCTGCTGGAGGACCTCTAGCATCGACGACCGGATCAGGCGCGCATTGCGGGCCAACGTATAGGTTCCCACCGCAATCGACGGCATGATCATGTAGTAGATCGAGCGTGGCAGATTACCGAATGCAGTGGCAAAATCACCGTCGAACAGCGGTTCCAAGAATGGCACGTGGCCCGAGATCGGGAACCACCGCAGGTAAAGCCCGAAGAACAGAATCATCATGATTCCCATCCAGAAATTCGGAATCGACTGGCCCAGCATCGCAAATGTCATAATCCCGCCATCAACGGGTTTGCCACGGTTCAAGGCGGCGTAAATGCCTAGCGGGATCGACAGGCCGATTGCCAACACCAAGGAAAAGAAGGTCAGTTCGATTGTCGCGGGCATAGATTGAAGGACCACGTCCATCGCCGGTTGACGGTAACTCAGCGAGTTGCCAAAATCGCCCTGAAGGGCGTTCCAGATGTAGCTAAGGTATTGAACATAAAGCGGACGATCAAAGCCCAACGCCTCGCGGGCGCGGGCTATTTCTTCGACACTCGCATTTTCCGATACAAACAAATAGGTTGGATCGCCGCCCATTTGCAGCGAAATAAAGCTGATCAATGTAACGCCGATCAACACGATGATGCTTTGAAGCAGGCGTCTAGCAAGGAATGTCCACATGGTGCGGCGCCCTTTATCCGAGTGTCATTGCGAATGTGGCGTGGCGGGTTTTCGGCACGAGGCGGTGCTTACACCCGTTCGAATGAACAGCACACTTGTAAGTTTTCGCCCCGGACATCGGCCTTCCCCCCATCTTTTCCACGGTCACCTTCTTGGGATGCTTGACATTCAATTCGATGTTCTCCCAAGGTAGGTTATAGATTGTCGACAGTGGACCAACCAAATCATGTGGGTTCCGACCCGTCAAGCATGCAAATCGGGAAATCAGACCGGGAGCGGCGAGAATGACCGAATGTATGGCGACCCGGGCCAAGGGAAAGCGAATAAGAAAATGTCCGATGATATCGTAGGGACCGCCACCCCGCGCCACCAGAATTCAGGGACCGTTTTTGCCTTAGGGCAAGGGGTGATGAAACATGTCGCTTGAGGATCAGCCCGTGCCAGCCGAAACGCCCCTTTTGGAAGTGAGCGATCTGCAAACGACGTTTGAACTGTCCAAACGGCTTTCGATTCGGGCTGTGGATGGTGTCAGCTTTAAGGTCCACGCTGGCGAAACCTTGGCGATCGTGGGCGAAAGCGGGTCGGGTAAATCAGTCACCAGCCTTTCGATAATGGGGCTTTTGCCGAAAGATGTCGGGCGTGTGTCCGCTGGCAGTATCAAACTGAATGGGCGCGAAATCACCAAACTCTCAGACGCCGAAATGCGAGAAATTCGTGGCAAAGAAATCGGCATGATCTTTCAAGAGCCGATGACCAGCTTGAATCCGGTCCACACGATTGGCCAGCAGATCGCCGAGATGGTCATCCGGCATCAGAAGCTGTCAAAATCCAAAGCCCGCGCCCGCGCGATTGAAATGCTTGAGCTGGTAGGCATCCCCGAACCAAAGGCCCGTGTTGACAACTATCCCCACGAGATGTCGGGCGGCATGCGTCAGCGCGCGATGATTGCGATGGCACTGGCATGCGAACCGCGCATCCTGATCGCGGACGAACCGACGACGGCGCTTGATGTGACGATTCAGGCGCAAATGCTGGAGTTGATGAAGGACCTGCAACAGAAACTGGGGATGGCGATCATATTCATCACCCATGATCTGGGTGTCGTGGCCGAAATCGCGGATCGCGTCGTCGTGATGTATGGCGCCCAAGTGGTCGAAACCGCCAGCGTCGAGGACATTTTCCGCAATCCACGCATGCCTTATACGGCCGGTCTTATGAACTCGATCCCGCGGCTTGGGTCGTCAATCAAGAAAAGGCGCCTCGAGGCCATTCCCGGCACGGTGCCCGCCCTAACCAGCCTGCCGGACGGCTGCCGGTTCCATCCGCGCTGTGCGTTTGCCACGGATGTTTGCAAGGCGGCACTGCCCGCGCTGGAGGAGGCAAGTGACGGCCATATGATCCGCTGCGCCCGTTGGCGTGAACTGAACCTCAACGAGAGGCTGGTATCATGACGCCCCCACTCCTCCAGGTTGATGATCTGCGCAAATACTTCCCGATTTACGGAGGTGTGCTGCAACGTGTCACAAACAATGTGAAAGCAGTCGACGGGATATCGTTCGACGTCCACGCCGGAGAGGTCATCGGGCTGGTTGGCGAAAGCGGGTCCGGCAAAACGACGGTCGGACGCACGATCCTGCGGCTGGAAGAAGCGACAAGCGGCGCGGTGCGTTTTGACGGAACGGATGTGATGGGCCTGAGTGCGTCCGAAATGCGCGCCTATCGCAAGCAGATGCAAATCATCTTTCAAGACCCTTATGCCAGCCTGAATCCCCGCGAAAAAGTGCGCGAAATCCTGACCCACCCTTTACGATTGCACCGGATCGGCGGCCCCACCGAATACGAGGACCGCGCCGCCGCGCTGCTGGAAAAAGTCGGACTTTCGCGCGACCACCTTGACCGTTTTCCGCATGAATTTTCCGGTGGTCAGCGCCAGCGGATCGGCATCGCCCGCGCCCTTGCTGTCGAACCCGCGTTCATCGTCGCGGACGAACCGGTTTCGGCCCTGGATGTGTCAATCCAGGCGCAGGTTATCAATCTGCTTGAGGACCTGAAAACCGACCTCAACCTGACGATGCTGTTCATCGCCCATGATTTGGGCGTGGTCGAGCATATCTGTGACCGTGTCATTGTGATGTATCTGGGGCGGGTCATGGAAATTGCCTCTGCCGCCGATCTTTATGCGCGGCCCAACCATCCTTATACGCAAGCCTTGCTTTCTGCGGTGCCGATACCTGAACCCGGCAAACGCCGTGACCGCGTGGTCCTGAAGGGCGACATTCCAAGCCCGATCAACCCCCCGTCCGGTTGTGTTTTCCGAACGCGCTGTCCGATGGCGACTGCCGAGTGCGCCAAGGTCGTGCCGACGTTGAAATCGGTCGGTCCCGGCCATAGCAGCGCGTGCATTCACACCACTTAGGCCAATCAAAAACTGTTGTCTGCTACCGCGCCGACCGCCTGCCGCTCGGCTGCTTGGGCTATTCTGGCTGACCAAAAGCCTCGCGTAAAAGGTAATCCCTCATCGCAGCTGCCCTTAGCAATCATGGATACTTGACAACCCACAAAGTCACGTCGCATTGTCCACCTATGGATTGTCGACATTACACAATTGCGAATCCTCGCGCTGATGATGGGACAGGAACCACAAGTTGCATCCAATCGACTTGTGGCTTGTCGATTACTGTTGCCATCGAAGACGTTTCCTCCATTGAGTTTCGCCACCTTCCTGTCGGTCTATGTTCCGACCCACGGCCGCATCCGGCCGCCCGACAGGCAAGTCGTGAGTACTTTGGAGGACCACAACAATGACCATCTCTAAACCGGCGGTTTCCAACGCCATGCCAAGCGACATCGCGCCCATCGAGAATGTGCCTTTGCGCGTGCAGGTGGCTGACCGACTGCGCAATGCCATCCTAAGCGGGCGGCTCCGCCCCGGCGCCAGCCTTGTTGAAACAGCGCTCGCCGAGCAAATGAATGTGTCGCGCGCGCCCATTCGCGAGGCGATCCAGATTCTTGAAAACGACGGGCTGGTGGAAACCATTGCCTATAAGGGCAAGCGCGTAAAACCGCTGACCGCACGCGAGGTCGCCGAGACATATTCATTGCGCGAAGTGTTCGAAGTTATGGCGGCGCGCCGCATTCTCGAAAATGGCGCGTCCCTTGATCTCTTGCGGACCCATTGCGATGAAATGACCGCCGCCGCCGAAGCCGACAATTTCGAAGCCCTCGTCGCCGCAGATGAAGCCTTCCATCACGCGCTGATCCGCTTGGCTGATCATGACTTACTTCTTGCGTCATGGAAGAACCTTTACCTGCGCATTCACCAGATCATGGCCCTGCGCAATCGTGACGAACGTAACCTGTCCGAGGTTGCAGGAAACCATCCGCCAATCGTGCAGGCCCTCGCCGATGGCGACGCCAAACGCGCCATCAAGCTCATTTCTGACCATACACGCATTCTGGCCGCCTTTGATCCGGCGACCATCGTGCAAACCCCGTGACCCCGAAGCTCTGACATTAGGCGGCTGCCGCCCGACGATGGCTTCGGTTCTACCCAAACCCGGACTGACCAAAAGCAATAAAAGACGAAATACAGTTCGCCGAAGTCCATCCATCAGGTGAAAGGAAAGCCAATGCCAAGACTATACAACTTGCTCGCAGCAGGCGCTGCCAGCATCGCGCTTACAACGGGGGCCTTTGGACAGGCCGCCGACGACACGATCATTGTCGGGCTAAGTGCGGATATCAACACAATGGATCCTTCCGCGATTTCTTCGCGGGACAATTCCAACATTGCGCGCCATGTTTTCGGGACGCTCTTTTCGATGGGCGGTGACGGTGTCGCCAGTCCTGATATTGCCACCACCTTGGAGATTTCAGAGGATGGTCTGGCATATGTCTATACGCTGAACGAAGGGCTGACCTGCCACGACGGCGAGGCGCTGACAGCCGAGGATGCCGCCTATTCGTTCAACCGCGCGGCGGACCCTGAAAATGCCTTTACCGGCAACACACCCGGTTTCGTTTTCAGCTCGATTGATTTTCAAAGTGCCGAAGCACTTGATGATTTGCGCGTGCAGATCAACGTCGGTGCCAAAAACCCGATCGCGTTCGGCCTGATCGCCGAAGTCTTTATTCACTGCAAAGACAGCTACGAAGCGATGTCTCTTGACGAGGCATCACGCAATCCAATCGGTTCAGGCCCATACCAAATGGTTGACTGGCGTCCTGGCTCAGAAGTTGTGCTAGAAGCCGTCGAAGGTGCCGATGTGGGCTTTGACCGCATCGTCTGGCGGATCATCCCCGAAGCGTCGACTCGTTCGGCCGAACTGATTGCCGGCAATATCGACATCATCACCAATGTTGCTCCCGATCAGATGGATGTGATCAACGCCAGCGGCATCGCCTCAGTTGACCCTATCCAAGGCACACGCCGGATGTATGTGGGCTTTAACCTCAGCGACACGATGGCGATGGAACCCGGTGGCGATGCCATTCAGGACCCGGCTGTGCGTCGCGCCTTGCAATATGCAATTGACGTGCCAAGCATTTGTAGCCAACTCCTGAACTTTGAGTGTGAGCGGATGACCGGTATCGTGAACCCGCAAAATGCGCACCCTGATATCGAACCTTACCCCTATGATCCTGCAGAAGCCGAGCGTCTTTTGGACGCAGCTGGCTGGCCACGTGGCGACGACGGCAACCGTTTCTCGATTGCCTTTCAGGCAGGCCAAGGCCGCTACCTGAACGACGCCAACGTTGTGCAGGCAATCGCCCAGATGTTGGGTGACGTAGGTCTGGATGTCGATTTGCAGATCATGGAATGGTCGAGCGTCTACATCCCGATCATCCGCGAACGTAATGCTGGTCCGCTCTACTTCATCGGATCCGGTGGTGCGCTCTGGAGCCCACTCTATGACATGACCGATCTGGCGGCCGTCGATGCCGGCACCAACTACACCCACTGGGATGATCCACGTTGGTTCGACCGTTGGGCAGACATCGCAGCGGCGACAAGCGCAGAAGAAACGCGCGAAATCGTCAACGAGATGCTGCAGGTCTTCTACGACGATGGTCCATGGTTGCACCTCTATTTCCAGCCAGACTTCTATGGTGTCAGCAATCGGGTCGACTGGTCACCGCGTCCCGACGAAAAGGTCTACCTGTTCAACGCTGGACTGAACTAAGCAAGCATTTCTCCCTGTCGCTTGCTATAGCTGGGTGCCGGATCTTAGGATCTGGCACCCTTTTTTGTTGGTGATCGACGGACAAGGACCCTCGACGCCTTCGCGAAAAGCATCGATTGCCCGTGCCGTGGCACAACGCGATACTGTCGGACCTTTTGAGAGTTTAGATGAGGCTATTAAGCGCGAGTCAAACCGGCGCAAGTTTGGTTGCGCAGTCAGCTCGGCTGTATGCTAGGCCGGAGTGCATCATCTATATTTTCGATCGGCCAGCCTGAGACTTCGACGTAGGGCTCTTCTTAGTGGCGCAGGATCTTGCCGAAAAACTCGCGCGCGCGGTCAGTCTTGGGAGCATCGAAAAGAACTTCGGGCAGCCCTTCCTCAACCACGCTGCCGCCGTCCATGAAAACAACTTTGTCAGCCACCTCGCGAACGAATGCCATTTCGTGGCTTACCAAAATCATCGTCATACCGTCTTTCGCAAGTTGGCGGATACTGTCCAGCACTTCGTTCACCAGTTCTGGATCGAGTGCCGATGTTACTTCATCCAGCAATAGTATCTCGGGGTGCAAAGCCAACGCACGGGCAATCGCCACACGTTGCTGCTGACCGCCTGAAAGCTGATCTGGAAAGGCATTCAATTTGTCCGCAAGCCCGACCATCGCCAGAAGTCGTTCCGCATCGGCACGGGCCTCGTCCTTGGGGCGTTTCTTGATCTTGACTGGTGCCACGGTCACGTTGTCGATGATGCGCATGTTCTGGAACAGGTTGTATTGCTGAAACACAATTGCCATCTGATCACGCGCGCGCCGCAGCGAACCGGAACTGGCATAATCAATCTTATCGTCGTGGATTGTGACATTGCCGCCCGTCACTGGCGTCAACCCCACAAGCGTGCGCAAAACCGTGGATTTTCCCGACCCTGACGGGCCGACCAAGGCAACAACCTGCCCTTTTTCAATCGAAAAGCTGACGCCTTTCAGAACTTCAAGTGCGCCGTATTTTGCGCGCAGATTGTTCACTGCGAGGTGTGGCAAGCCGTTTCTCCAGATATTGGCCCAGCATGCTGAGCGGGAAGGACATAAGAAAATAACACATGGCAATCGTGCCAAAGACGAGGATGCCGGAGTATCCTTGGTTGTTCAGTTCCTTGCCGCGAAACGTCAGCTCGAACACGCCGATCTGGCTGACCAGCGCAGTGTCCTTGATAAAACTGACTGCAAACGCAATCGCGGGCGGCAGGATGACGGGCCAAGCCTGGGGCAAGGTGATTGTGACCAGCGTGCGCAGGCGACCAAAGTTCATTGCACGGGCGGCTTCCATCTGCGTCAGCGGCACGGATTCAAGCCCGCCACGGATGATCTCGGCCGTGTAAGCGATGGCATAGATACAGATCGAAATGACCGCGATCGTAAAGAGTGACGCATTGCTTGCGACGGTCTGGATAAAGAATAATACCAGATAGATTACAACGATGAACGGGATGCGGCGGAACACTTCGACATAGGCGACGCAGATAACCCGTAATGGCAAGGCCCACCGACCCGGCGTCTGACGCAGATAGACCAGAACAAAGGCCAGCCCAAAACCGATCACGCAGCCCGCAACTGTCATCGCGAGAGTGAGGCCCGCCGATTGCAGCAGCAATGCCATGTTATCGGCTGTAAAAAAGCGCGGGATCTGTTCAAGGATACGTTCCATCAGAATATCCTGACCCGTACGCGGAATGCCCACCGGCCCAAAAGCGCGAGCCCGACAGATGCCACGAACGTTAAGACAACATAGATCACAGCCACGACCGAGAAGTATTCAAGCCAGCGGTAATTGATCGAAGAAAGATTAATAGCCTGTCCGGTCAGTTCATCGACCCCGATCAACGCGCCGACGGATGTGCCCATGACGAGGACAACAATGAAGAAATTGGCAAGCGCGGGATACACCGCCTTGGCGATATGCGGCACAATGATATAGCGGATTTGCTGAACAACCGAAAAGCCAAGCGTAAGCCCTGCTTCAAGTTCGTTCTTGCGGACCGACAAAAAGCCCGCACGCAGGATCATGGTCAAGTAGGCGCCAGCATTCAGCACAAGGCCGATCAGCACACACGCCTCGTTTGACCAGCGCACGCCAAGCTCTGGCAGGCCGAAATATAGAAAATATATCTGGATTAGTGCGGGCGTGTTGGTGATGAACACCACGTAGGTATCAACCAACAGACGTAACGGCCAAGGCCCATAGGTCTTGATCGACGCGCACAACAGCCCAATCAGGATACCACCCGCGAAAGCAAAAACGCCCAGCTGAAATGTCAGCCAAGCGCCCTCCATCAAGGCACCGAAATTGTCCCAGACCACGCCGTATTGAAAGTTATAGTTCATTGTCTGTCAGGGCACCTTGCCCGCCCCCAGCCCGACAAAATCATCTGGCCAGGGGCGGTAAGTAAGTGTTGATTAGAAGTAAGGGTTCGGAACAACTTCGCGCAGCATGGGCGAACCATAGTTGGCTTCCCACGTGTCGTTAACCATTCCCGATGAATGCAGGTTGTAGAGGATCACATTCAGGACTTCGGTCAGGTCTTCATTTCCTTGGGCGACGCCAATTGCGCAATACGCCACAAAGATCGGGTTCTCCACAACACGCCAATCAACGTCAGGATAGTTCTCGGTGAAGGACATGAAGAAGTCGATGTTTTCGACGATTGCATCGGCGCGACCTTGTGCGACCAAACGCACCGTATCGGCAATGCTGTCGACCAGTTCGATTTCAACGTTGGGCATGTTTTCTTCAGCCCAACCAACGGTCCAGTTGCCGCGCATGTTGGCCAATGTCATGCCCTCAGTGTTGAAATCTTCCCAAGTGTCGCCTTCGATTGCACTGGTTGTCAGCACGGCAAGAACTTCGGTGTGAAGCGGTACGGTAAAGTCGATCAGCATCGCCCGGCTTGCATTGCGTGTCAGCGCACCCAACGAAATGTCGATGCGATCCGAAACGAGGAACGGCACACGCTGCGCTGTTTCGGTGGGAACCCACTCAACTTCGACGCCAAGCCCCTCGGCCAGCGCGGTTGCGATGTCGATATCAAAGCCGACCCATTCGCCTGCGTCATTGCGCGTGCTCATATTCGGGAAGTTGGGGTTGATGCCCACTCGCAGCACGCCTTCGGACAGAACTTCATCCAGTGAGCGCGCCTCGGCGGCGGTAAAGGGTGTGGCCACAATAGCGAGCCCGGACAGGGCTGCGGCCAGGAAACTGCGTTTCAACATTCGTTTTCCTCCAAAGTTGGGCGGCACCCTTGATGATCTGGGCGCCATGACTGGAAAGGATCGCAACAGCGCATTGTGCGCATTGCGAACTTTCGTGCGCATATGGCCATTGATTTGGAGATTCTGTCAATCCCCGCCCGCGACTCGAACGTCGGAAATATCTGCCTCAGCTTCGATTTCAACGTCGTAAGGGCCAATCAGGCCAATGCCCGCTATCAAGGTATTGGCTGGGCGGACCGCTTTAAAATAACGGGCATGAACGGCTGAGACGGCTTCCCAGTCGACCTCGTGGCGAAGATAGATCCGGGTTCGCGTTACGTCGTTCAGGCTCCCGCCCAAGGCCTCGATTGCGGCAGAAATCTTATCCAAAGCATAGATCGCCTGTGCGGCAACATCGCTCTGTGCGATTGGTTTGCCCGCAGGATCAGTCGCAGTTGTACCGCTCACCGAGATACGATTGCCACTGCGCATAGCGCGGGAAAAACCGGCTTTCTCCTCCCAGATCGAGCCACTTTCGACGCGGGTGCGCTCGGGCCGCGCGGCGCTGCTCACAACGGGGAAGACAGGCGGCAAGGCGTTCAGATGATGGCTTAAATCGCCGGACGCGGTCAGGAACGGAGGCTTACGATACTCATCACCGCAATCCCCTGGGATTGATATCAGCCCTGCCAGTTCTGCCTTGATCTGTGCGGTATCGTCCGCGTCCAGCACAAGGTTCAAGGCGCGCTTGTTGTCGTTGCGATGCTCTGCTTCTCCAAGGCGCGCGCCAATGATCGTGGAGGTGATGGCGGGATGACCCAAGGTCCATGCGGTCGCCACATTGCTGACCGACACGCTGTGTTTCTTGGCAACGCGACCGACTGCGGTCAGGAGCGACTGAAAGCGGTCCCAGCCGCCGCTGGCATCAATGAAGCGTTTGTATTTCATCCGACTCCAATCCGCGATCTGGGCAGGTTCGTTCTGCCCGATCCATTTGTCGGAAAGAAACCCGCCACAAAGTGTTCCAAAGGCAAGGATCGCTACGTTGTTGACCTTGGCCACGGCGCTCAACGCCCCCGCCGCTCGCCGATCCAGCAACGAAAAACAGGCCTGATTCGATGCGATTTCAATCCCTTCCTTCACGACCAGATGCAAATGTGCCGCGTCAAAATTCGTTAACCCGATCTCGCGGATCAGGCCTTCCTCCCGCAGCCGCATCAAGTGCCCCAGCGCGGTGAGGTATTCCGGAGATTCGTAGCGCCACCAATGCAATTGCATCACGTCAATCACGGGCAAATCGAGCCGCTTGAGAGCGGTCTCGACGCCCTTACGCACAGTGCCCGCATCCATCGGACCGGGTTCGGGGCACCATTTTGTCAGGATCGTTGGGGGTTCCTCGCCCGCCTCTCGCATCGCCTTGTGCGCCATGCCTGCAACGATTTCGGCGCTGCCATAATGGTCGGCCATATCAAAACTGCCGAAACCGTCGCGGGCATACTCCACCAGCGCGTCAGCGGCGCCGTCCAGATCAAACGCTTTCCCGTCGCGTTCCTGATCGGCCATCTGCCACAGTCCGGTCACGAGCCGATGAAGCGGCACGCCACGCCCAATCTTGGCTTTCTCCACGGTCATTCTCATGTCATCCTCCATTTTGCGAACAACTGTGCGGATAATGAACTACACTGCAAGAACCTTTGCAGTGAACATGGCAAAGGCGTGTATGAAAATCGGACTTATCGTAAATCCCATCGCAGGATTGGGCGGGCGCGTCGGGCTCAAGGGAACCGACGGGCCGGATACCGTGTCCGAGGCGCTTGCACGCGGCGCGGTTCCGCAAGCGGGCTTGCGCGCGTGCCGTGCCTTAATGCGATTTGCCGATCGGGTGCCGGGTGCGGAGTTGACCGTCGCTGCGGGCGACCTAGGCGCGGACTGGGCAAACGGGATCAATCTGGACCTGTCGGTGATCCAAATCGCCAACCAGAATGGATCGGCCTGCGACACACGCGCAGCTATCGCGGCGATGGGCAATTGCGAGTTGATCGTCTTTGCGGGGGGCGATGGAACAGCGCGCGATGTTTGTGCGGCTCTTGCCGCGAACCAAGCGACCTTGGGCATTCCTTGTGGCGTTAAAATGCACTCCGGTGTGTTCGCCGTGACGCCGGAAGCCGCTGGTGGGTTGATAGCCGACATCTACACAACACCCGATCGGATCGACTGGAATGACGAAGCCGAGGTTATGGACATTGACGAGGCCGCCTTGCGTGCGGGCCATATTGCGCCAGTGCTTTATGGGCACGCCCGCGTTCCTGTGCAGCGCAACCGCATGCAAGCCGCCAAGGGTGGGCCACGGGTCGACTGGGGCACCGCCCTCGCGGGGGCCGCAGCCGAAGTCGTCGAACAGATGGAACCAGACACACTTTATGTCATTGGGCCGGGCACTAGCGCGGGCGTCGTCATGCGCGCGGCGGGGCAAACACCCACGATCTTGGGGATTGATGCGATGCGCGATGGTGCCGTGATCGGTCGCGATCTTGGCGCAGCAGAGCTTGAGGCGCTGACTTCCACCGCCCCGGTGCGGATCGTGCTGGGTGTGACCGGACAACAAGGGTTCCTAATTGGACGTGGAAACCAGCAGATCAGTCCCGCCGTCTTGACACGCGCGGGGCGTGACGGACTCATCATATTAGGAGCTGAGGACAAACTCAGAGGGCTCGCTCAACCGGTGCTATGGATCGACAGCGGCGTGCCCGCGCTTGATGCAGAACTCGCCGGATATCATCGCGTGCGCACAGGTCGTGGAAGGGAAACCATGATGCTATTATCAACGGGTTGAATCGCAGTGTGCGTTATGCGAACTTTTGTGCAATTCTGGCAAGGCGAGCAGAATCAACCCCTGCCCGACGCCATGCAAGATCAAAACGAGGAAGCGCCACATGCCTACTGACACCAAATCACACCCGTGGATGGCCCTGTCGGCCCCCGGCGCAATTGATGCGATGCTGGCCGAGATCGGCGCATCCACTGTTGCGGAACTGTTTGAACAGATCCCGCAGGATCATTATCGCAAGACACCGCTGGATATGCCGCCCGCACTGACGTCCGAGATGGAATTGCGCCGGGATTTGGTGACCCGCCTGAAACGCAACGGCGATTGCGAGGTCAATCTTAGCTTCCTCGGCGCAGGGGTCTGGCAACATCACGTACCAGCCGTCGTGGACGAGATTGTCGGCCGGACAGAGTTCGCGACAAATGTCTGGGGGAGCTATCAATCCGATCATGGCCGCAATCAGGCGTGGTTCGAGTTTTCATCGCAATTGGGCGCGTTACTGAACCTCGATGTGGTGCAATTGCCGGTCTATTCTTGGGGGTGCGCAATTGGCCACGCCATGCGTATGGCCGCGCGGATCACCGGCAGATCCAAGGTACTTGTGTCGCAGTTGTCTGACCCCGAGCGCCTTTCGGTGATCCGCACCTACTGTCAGCCCCGCGATATGGACGGCAGCATCGAAGTGGTCACGCTAGCCGCAGATCCTGCCACAGGCCGGCTGGATTTGGAGGACCTGAAAGCAAAGCTCGGCGATGACGTCGCCGCCGTCTATTTCGAAAACCCTGCCTATCTGGGCACGATTGAATCCGAAGCGACCCAGATTTCAAAACTCGCGCGTGCCGCGGGTGCGGAAACGATTGTGGGCGTCGATCCGGCCAGCCTTGGTGTCATAACGGCCCCTGGCGATTACGGCGCGGATATCGTCACTGGTCCTGTGCAACCACTTGGTGTTCATATGCAATGTGGTGGTGGCGCGGGCGGCTTTATCGCGTCGCGCGACGAGGAACGCTATGTGCGAACCTACAACGGGTTTTTGGTCTCAATCGCCGAAACGCAGCGCGAAGGAGAGTTCGGATTTGGTCTCGCCTGCCCGCATCAGAACTCTTACGGGATGCGCGAGGATGGCAACGATTGGACCGGCAATTCTACATACCTTTGGGCCATTGCGGCAGCAGTTTACATGAGCTTGCTTGGCCCCGAAGGTTTTGCGGAACTAGGCCGGTTGATCGTGTCACGCGCACGCTATGCCGCACGCTTGTTGGCGGACATCCCTGGCGTTTCCGTCGTCTGGCCCGACGGGCATTTCAAGGAATTCGTGGTGAATTTCGATTCCACAGGCAAGTCCGTCGCCGAGATCAATACCGCACTACGCACCCATGGCATTTTCGGCGGCAAGGACATTTCGGACGAAGGCCTTAACCTTGGCCAGTCCGCGCTTTACTGCGTGACCGAAGTGCATACCGCTGCAGATATCCGCCGCCTGTGTGATACATTGAAGGAGGTCCTCGCATGACCCGCTTGCTCGAATTTCACGCCGCCAAATGGGATGAACCGATTGTCATGGAAATGGGCCGACCGGGTGGTCGCGGCCAGATATTCCCGGAGCCCGAGGCCGAGGTCTCCAAGGCCGTCGGCGCTGATCTCATCCCGTCGAACATGGCGCGCAAGGATCGCCCCGAGCTGCCCGAAATTACAGAGTTTGAAGCGCAACGCCATTACCTGCACCTAAGCCAGATGACGCTTGGCATGATGGGGGTCAGCCTGTTCGGCACATGCACGATGAAATACAATTCCAAGACGTCGGAATACGCAACGTTGCGCCCCGAACTGGCCGAGGTGCATCCCTATCAGCACCCCGACACGTTGCAGGGTGTTCTAAGCATTTTTCATGACTTTGATGGTATCCTGCAATCACTGTCGGGCATGGATCAGTTCATTTTCCAAGCGGGAGGCGGTGCCGACGCGGCTTATACAATGGCCATCATTGCGCGCGCCTACTGGGCTGATCACGGCATGCTGGACCAGCGCACCGAGATGATCACGTCGATCCAGGCGCACCCCTGCAATCCGGCAACCGCCGCAGCGGCGGGTTTCAAAATTGTGAACCTTCCGCTAGAGGAAAACGGGTATCCTTCTCTGGACGCCCTGAAAGCCGCCGTCAGTGACAAGACGGCGCTGATCATGATCAACAATCCCGACGACATGGGCATCTATAATCCCGAAATCAAAGAATGGGTGCGGGTGGCGAAAGAGGCGGGAGCGCTCTGTTTTTACGACCACGCCAACTTTAACGGGGTGATGGGCAGGCTTTCCGCCCGCGAGTTGGGCTTTGACGCATGCATGTTCATGTTACACAAGACTTTTGGCGCGCCAAAAGCGGGCGGTGGCCCCGCTGTGGGTGCGTTTGGTTGTTGCGACGCATTAGCGCCCTACCTGCCCTGCCCCGTCGTGGTGAAATCTGGCGAAAAATTCATCCTCGACAATGACCGCCCGAAATCTGCGGGTAAGGTCCGCGAGTTCTGGGGTAACGTTCCTCAGGTCGTGAAAGCCTACGCATGGACGCGCGGGATGGGGGCCGAAGGGATCAAACTGGCCTCGGACATTTCTGTCGTCGCGAATAACTATATGGACAAACGACTGTCCGAAATACCGGGGCTGGTAATTTCCAACCCCGAGATTTCGGTGAACCGCATGGAAATGACACGCTGGTCATTTGCCCCGTTGTGCGAGGAAACAGGGGTCGGGACGGTTGACGTCGCCAACCGCATGGCGGACTTCGGCATTGATCCATTCTGGATGAGCCACGAACCGTGGATTGTCGCCGAACCTTTCACCCCGGAAGCGGGTGAGTTGTGGTCGAAAGAAGACATCGACCTTTGGATCGACGTTATCGCCCAAATCACGCATGAAGCACGAACCGATCCCGAGATGGTCAAGTCCGCACCGCACAACCAGCCGATCGCGCAGGTAAAGGGGGATGTTTTCGAAGATCCCGAAAAGTGGGCGATGACTTGGCGCGCCTATCAACGCAAGACCGGAGCGATAGACAGAACCGAGCGTCGGCGGCAATGACGATGTCAGCCTCGGTCTGCGAGAACAGAGATGCCCCTAAGCGAAGCGGTGTCGCGTTGCCCCAAGACCAATTCGGCCGTCACCTTGGCCGTCATGGGTGCACCACTAAACCCGACCCATGGAAACAACGCAAGGAAGAACCCCGGCGCTGCCGGCAATTCGCCCAGAATAGGGCGCCAGTCAGGTGTGCCGTTGACCCATGCCGTCCAACTGCGCAACGCGCGCATCTGTCCAACCTGCGGTACGACATCGGCCGCGATGGCCATGTTTCCCGTCAGGCTAACGGGATCGGTCGCAAGGGTTCCGTCGTTGCGTTTGGCGGCGGACCATCCACCACCAATGATGCATGCGCCGTTCGGGGCCTGTTTCAACGACAGCTTTCCAGCAGCCGAGTAGATCAGATGCGGGATCAGCGGGGCGACGGGTTCGGTCACTGTGACCTGAAGCGGAAAGCCGTCGATTTCAATACTCAGGCCCAACATGGCCGCGATCTTGCCAGCCGAAGCACCAGCTGCGTTGACAACCTTTGGCACATGAAACGAACCTTTGACGGTCGTCACACGATATCCCTGCCCCTTTGCCTCGATCCCCGTCACAGGCGAGTTGCGCATCACGGTCACGCCCGCTTGTTCGACGCAGGCTTGCACCGCGGGCGTCACGCGCAATGTGTTCGCCTTTCCTTCCAACGGGCAAAATCCCCCACCGATCGCCTTTTCGGACAGGAATGGCGCAAGCTTGAACAGCGCGGCGCGGTCGAGGACCTGTGTTTCGACGCCATGCGCGGCCTCGATCAAGGCTTTGCGTTCAATCAGTTTCATCTGCGCGGCGGTCTGCGCGACGACGATGCCACCGCCGATCTTCACGCCAAGGTCTTCGCCTGTGCGCCGCGACAGGTCTTGCCACAACGCCATCGAGTCCTTGAGAAACCCCAAGCACGGGCCATAGGCGCGCGCCCAGTCTTCACCGTATTTCGCAAACTCGGGATACTGGATTTGCAAATGCAGACTGCCCGCATTGGCACCCGAAGCCTGCGCCCCCAACTCGCCCGCTTCCAACAGCACGACTTCACGCCCCGCCTCGGCCAGATTCCACGCGGTCAGCATTCCGGTGATGCCTCCGCCAATCACAATGACATCTACAGTTTTCACCTCACCACCCGTCAAAGGACCACCTCATGACCAAGACACATTTTTCCGGCAGCTACACTGTCACCGTTACGCCCTTCACCGAAGGTGGCGTCGCCATTGATTATCCCGCTTGGGAACGCTTCCTCGACTGGCAAATGGCGTCGGGCGTTCCGGGCATCATCATCCTTGGAACCACCGGCGAATTTCTGACCATCAATGATAAGGAGCGCGAGGAGTTCGTTGCCGCGACTGTCAAGCACATCGCAGGCCGTATTCCGGTTATGGTCGGCACTATGAATGCCTACACGCCCAATGCCGTGCGCTATTCCAAACAGGCGCAGGACCTTGGCGCTGACGGATTGATGATCATCCCGCCCTACTACTACACCCCGACAGAAGACGAGATTTTCAACTACTACAAAGCGATCTGCGAAGGCTGTGACCTGCCGATTATGCTTTATAATAACCCCTTCACATCGCGCGTTGATATGAGTGCGAAACTGGTCGGCAAGCTGACTAAAGCCTTCCCGCAGATCCGTTTTATCAAAGAGGCCTCGCAACACTGGGAACGCATTCACGACATCATCGTCGAAAGCGACGGGTTGATGAATGTCTGGGCCGGAAGCCGCGTGCAGGAAAGCTACAAGATGGGCGCGGTTGGTTACGTGAACCCCTACGGCAACTACATCCCCCGCGCGACCGTCAAGTTTGTCGAATGGGCTGAGCAAGGCCGCTGGGATGATGTGCAAGCCGTGCAGTCCGTTATCTCCGAGTTCGACACGATCATCACCGACGGCCACCCACTTTACGGGCATCAGTGTTATTCCAAGGCGCTTGCGGCGGCGGCGGGATATCCGGTTGGTGACGTACGTGCGCCGATCACGACCTTTGCCTCGCTTGGGGCTGAGGGCGAACACCGTGTCGCCAAGATGGTGCCCCTGATGGCCAAACTCGACCGCATCGTCGATGAAATCGAGGCCCGCGACGCCGCTGCCGCCTAACATCATCTGATGTAGGCCGCACCGTTTAGGTCAATGGTCGCACCCGTCAGATGGCGGGCGCGGCCTGACGCCAGAAACACCGCTGTTTCCGCGATATCAGAAGGTGGGACCCATTCGCCCATCGGCAATGTCGCAGTCACGGCCTCAATTCCGCCTGTCGTGGCGGCACTGTCGACCGACATTTGCGTTGCGACGACTCCGGGGGAAATGACATAGGCAAGGATGCCCTGTGCCGCGTAATTGCGCGCCACAGTCTTGGTCGCTGCCGAAATCGCCGCCTTCGACGCCGCGTAAGCAATCGCGCCCGGATTAGCTGTGCCTCGGGTCGTCACCCAGCTGCCAATGCCGATGATGGCACCGGACTGATCAGCCTCTAACCAGCCGCGCACGGCATGGCGCATCAGCCGCGCAGGTGCTGTGACATTGACGGCCAACGCCTCGGTCCAGACCCTGTCCCAATCCTCGATCGGATCGCTGATGCCACCAGTCTGGCGCATAATGCCAGCATTGTTGACCAGCACGTCGACCCAGCCATTGGCCGCATCCAACACGTTTTGCCAGAACGCGTCAACCGCACCCATATCGGTGAAATCCCCTTGGATCAGCGTGGCTTTGCCGCCCGTTGCGGCCTCAGCGCCTGCCTTGTCGCCACCGTAATGTGCGATAACGTTGGCCCCCGCCGAGACCATCGCCTGTGCCGTCGCCGCGCCGATACCTTTGGAGGCACCAGTCACGATCACAGTTTTTCCAGTTAACTCGCCCATCGCTCAGGTCCTTGTGACAAAAGGTTTCGCCGCCAGTGCGGGATTGCAGCGCGCATAGGGCGCGGGCAGTGATATCTCTGCGCCCAGGGCAAGTGCCGCTTTCCACGTCCAGCGCGGATCCCACAACATGCCGCGTGCAAGGGCGACCAGATCGGCCTGTCCCGTGGCAATGATGGTCTCGGCCTGAACGGGGTCGGTGATCTGTCCGACCGCTATGACCGGAATACCGACTTCGCGGCGCAAGGTTTCCGCAAACCCGACCTGATAACCCGGCCCTGTGATGATGGCCTGCTTTTGGTCCAACCCGCCCGAGGACACATCGATGGCTGCGCAACCAAGGTCCTTCAGCGCCGATGTGAAGGCAATCGAGCCCTCCATATCCCACCCACCTTCAATCCAGTCTGTCGCCGACAAGCGAAGGATGACGGGACGGTCGGCGGGGAATGCCGCTCGCACGGTCGCAAAGACTTCCAACGGAAAGCGCATCCGGTTTTCGAGCGAGCCACCATAACTATCGGTGCGGGTATTGGTGATCGGTGACAGGAATTGATGCAGCAAATACCCGTGCGCTGCGTGGACTTCGACCACGTCAAACCCAGCACGGCCAGCCCGCCGCGCGGACTCGGCAAAGGCGTCTTTCACGCGATCCAGCGCCGCCGCATCCATTTCCTGCGGTGCCGGCCAGCCCGGAAGATAGGGCACGACCGAGGGTGCTTCAGGGGTCCATCCTCCTGCCCCTTCGATCAGCCCGCCACCTTCCCATGGGGCGGAGGTGCTGCCCTTGCGTCCCGCGTGGCTCAACTGGATGCCGACGCGGCTGTCGCCCACGGATTTTATGAAAGTGACAATCTCGGCAAAGGCCGCTTCGGTCGCGTCGTCATATAGTCCGGTGCAACCGGGAGTGATCCGCCCATTTGGCTCCACGCCGGTAGCTTCAACAAAGATCAGGCCCGGGCCGGACATCGCGAACTGCCCGAGATGCGCGTGGTGCCAAGGCCCAGGCACGCCATCGGTGGCCGCATACTGGCACATCGGCGAGACAACGATACGGTTGGGCAGTTCCAGCCCCCCCAAATCGAACGGTGAAAATAATTGGCTGGTCATCTGCGAGAAACACCTTCCGAAAATGAGATTGATCCGCGTTGCACCCGCGGTATAGGATGTGCGGTATGGTAACGTTTGTGCGTTATTTGAACATGCCCCGATAACCCTGACAAGCAGAAAGCTCCACAATGCCCCAACATGATGTCGCTGCCAGCACCTTTCCATTTCTTTATTCCCACAGCGGGCTTGATGCGCTGAAGCATCTCAAGGCCTTGGGCTTCGATACATACGAGATGATGATTTTCCCGCCACATTGTTGGCCTCGGGAACTGACGGTCAAGGAACGCCGCGAATACAAATCGTGGCTGAATGGCGAAGGCGGGCGGTTCAGCAGTTTTTGCTACCCTGCCTTGGACAATAACCCCAACGGCGTCGACCGGCTGATGCGCGCCTATACGCTTGACCGCTACAAAGAGGCTATTGATCTGGCCGCCGAATGGGAATGTCCCTACGTCGTCGCCATCCCCGGCCCCGTGAACAGCCTGATCAACCCGCCCCGCGACTGGATGCTGAACTGGTTCGTCGAAGGCATGCAGGAACTCTTGGCTTATTCCAAAGGCACCGGCGTGGAACTGCTGTTGGAAAACGTGCCTTTCACTTATCTGCCAACGGTGCAGGACATGATCGACACGGCCAAGCTAATCGGGCCCGAGATCGGCGTGAATTACGACGTTTGCAATGGTGCATATATCAAGGAAGACCCGGCCGACGCGATCCGGCTTCTGGGTGATATGTGCAAGAACGTTCATGTCTCGGATTCTGGCTTTGGCGAGTTCAAGCACGAGCGCCTTGGCACCGGCATTGTCGACACGGCCCCCGTGGCTAAGGCACTTGATGATATCGGTTATACTGGCGTGACAGTGCTGGAAATCATCACCGACGCGCTTCAGGACGGGGCCGACCCCGACGGTGACATCAAGGCCAGCCATGACATCCTAGCGGCTAACGGCTGGAAGGGTCGCCCCTAAGAAAGGCCCGCCTCGACTGGCAGGATGACACCCGTCATGCCAGCCGAGGCATCCGATGCCAGAAAATGCGCCGCGTTCGCCACGTCTTCGGGCGTGGCGAGGCGGTCAAGTGCCGTCCCACCTGCTAAGTCTTTCAACGCTGCGTCCGCCGCAAGACCACCGGCCTTCTGACGGGTCTCAAGGCGGGCCAGAAGGGCCTCGGTTGCAATCGGGCCAGGCGCAAGCGCGTTCACGCGAACACCACGCGGCCCAAGATCAAGCGCCGCTGCGCGCGTAATGCCGATCACCGCATGTTTGGATGCCGTGTAGAGCGCTTGTTTCGGGTGGGCCACATAGCCGTTGATTGATGCCATCGCGACAATCGACCCGTGACCGGATCTTTCTAGGGCTGCGGAAAAAGCGCCGATCGTCGCGGCAACACCCCAAGTATTGACCCGCATCACACGGTCCCATTCAGCGCGATCCAACGCGTCCAAACCGCGCCACGGCGGCACGAGACCAGCATTCGCAATCACGATATCCACCGTGCCAAGCCGCGCCGCCAGTTGCGCGAGTTTTTTGTCAGCATCATCATGCGCGAGGTCGATCGGAGCATGTTGCCACGTGTCTGGTATGTCGCCCAACGCCGCAGGAAGATCCACCGCAACGATCGTCGCACCTGCTGCGGCAAGCCGTTCCGCGATTGCGCGACCCAGACCGCGTGCAGCCCCCGTTACAACCGCAACGCGCCCATCCAACGAGACATCCTTTGCCAATTTCCGGTCCTCCATCTAAAATACAAACTAACAGATTGCCTACTTCGCACAGTTGTGCGTTATGTGAACATATGCAAGATATTCCGAAGACCCTTTTGAATAGCTCTCCAATTGTCATCCTTGGCGCAGGGTCAATCGGTGTCGCGTTTTCTGCTGCTTTTTCCGAAGCCGGCGCACAGGTTCTGTTGGTCGACCCTGATGTCGCACGGCGCGACGCGGTCCCTACCGCATTGGCACATCAGCATCAGGCAATCACAACGGCTGGCCTATCCAAGGATACCGCGGGCACCGTTGTGGTTACTGCCGCGCCAGATGATCATCTACGAACGGCAGCCCTTGTTCTTGAATGCGGGCCGGAGAACCTTGAGGCCAAGCAAGGCATATTCACCAAACTCTTGCGTGAAACCGGGCCCGAGACCGTACTGGCGACCGCATCCTCGGCCATCACCATCTCGCTCATTGTGCCAGATAAAGCAGAGCAAGCCCGCTGTCTGGTTGCGCATCCCGTCAATCCGCCCTCGATCTTGCGCGTGATCGAACTTGTACCGGCAGCCGGAACCGATCAGCGTTTCACCACCAAGGCAGCGCAGCTTTTCAGCGCTGCGGGCTTTGCCACGGTCGAACTGGGGCACGAGATTGAAGGGTTCGTGTTGAACAGGCTGCAAGGCGCTGTGCTGCGCGAAGCTTATCGGCTTGTCGCGGAGGGCGTGACGGATGTCGCAGGAATTGACGCTATTATGCGACTTGGTCTTGGTCCACGCTGGGCGTTGTCCGGCCCGTTCGAGACAGCAGAACTCAACACACCTGGCGGGATCGGCGCCCATGCAGCCCGTATGGGGCCGGCCTACAAACGTATGGGGGAAGCGCGGGGTGAAACTGTCGATTGGACCGATGCACTGGTGGCGCGTGTCACTGCCGAGCGACGCGAGTTTTTGCAAGAACAGGATATTCCGGCCCGTGTTGCGTGGCGCGCGCAAGCGGTCGCCCAACTGATTGCAGCACGCGATAAACTGTTGGATGAGAGCGACGATGACTAAGATCACCTTTACGTTTCAAGGACATGCCATCACCGCCAAGACGGGGCAGAGCCTTGCCGCCGCGTTGACGAAAGCCGGCCATCGCAATTTCCGCGAAACTGCGAAGTCTGCAGAGCGCGGGATGTTCTGTGGAATGGGCGTATGTCAGGACTGTCTGGTAACAGTTGATGGAAAACCGAATGTGCGGGCATGCATGTCACCGGCCAAAGACGGCATGACGGTGACGCGTCAGGTGCCATTTCCCGCGTTCACGGGGTCTGCGCCTCCCCCGTCCGACCCCCTCCACCTGACGCCGGATGTGCTCGTGATTGGTGGCGGTGCGGGTGGCTTATCGGCGGCCATTGCTGCGGCAAAGGCTGGAGCGCGTGTGGTGATACTGGATGAACGCAAGGTTGCGGGCGGGCAGTATTACAAACAATCCGCCGATGGCTCGGTTCTGGACGCGCAGCAGGGCGACGGTGCAGATCTTGTGGCTGCGGCGGTAGCGTCCGGTGCCGAAATCCTGAGCGGGGTCGAAATCTGGGGCGCGTTCGACCCGTTGTTGTTTCTCGCCCAGCAGGGGGAAACCCCTATCATCGCACGCCCCAATATGGCGATTGTTGCGACCGGTGCCTATGAGCGCCCCGTCATGGTTCCCGGTTGGACGCTGCCCGGCGTGATGACGACCGGTGCGGCCCAAACTCTGTGGCGCAGTTATGGCACACTGCCGGGGCAGCGCGTCGCAATTTGCGGGTCAGGTCCGCTGAACCTTCAGGTCGCATTGGAACTCACCCGCGGGGGGGCCGAAATTGTGCGACTGGCGGACCGCGCATCTCACCCCGCTACTCGTCCGCTCGCCGCGCTGGCTATGGCAGTATCGGGGCCGATGTTAACCCTAAAGGGTCTGAAGATGGAACTGGCCCTGCGGCGTATGGGCGTGGCGGTTCGCAGTGCCTGCGATTTGACCGGAGTCGCCAAACAGGATGGAGCGTTGGCAGCTACGTTTCAGGGGGCTGGGGGAGATGAAGAAACCGTCACCGTCGACGCCCTGTGTATGAACGCCGGTTTTGAGCCACAGAACGAAATCCTGCGCCTGTTGGGGGCAAAGATGCATTATGACACCAAGATGGGCCATTTAAGGTGCCAAACCGATCCCACGATGCAAACCTCCGTGTCGGGGTTATATGCAGTTGGCGATTGCAAAGGGCTGGGCGGTGCGCCAGCGGCACGTGTCGAGGGCACGATTGCGGGCGCTCACGCCGCCGCCGCGAGCGGGTTTGGCGATGCCTATGATCTGCACGGCGCCCAGCGGGCGCTAACCCGCCATCGTCGGTTCCAATCCCGTCTCTGGCGGCTTTACGACATCGCCCCGCGCGGCGTTGCGGCGCTGTCGGGGGACACGCCGATCTGTCGCTGCGAGGAACTGACCTTGGATGATATCCAAGTCGGACTGGATGATCGGCCGGGTCATGCAGGCACTTTGAAACGCGCGACACGGGTCGGCATGGGACGTTGTCAAGGGCGTTACTGCGGGCCTGTGGTCGCGCGGATGGTGGCCGAAACGACCGGCAAACCGATTGAGGATCTCAGCTTTTTCGCACCGCGCGTGCCGATCAAACCCGTGGCGATTTCCGCGATCCTTGCCGCCCAAGAGGCGCTCGATGGCGAAGCCTGACATTCTGGTCATCGGCGGCGGCGTGACGGGAACAATCACCGCGATCACGCTGGCCGAGGCTGGGGCGAAAGTCACGCTGGTCGACGCAGGCGTAAATGCCGGATCCGATGCCAATGCCGGATCGCTTCATGTACAGATGCAAAGCCGGTTCATGCGGCTTTATCCTGATCAGGTTCCCAATGTTGAGGCCGCATTGCCGTTCTACCGCGCTGCGGCGGAGGAATGGGTGAAACTCGACGCTGCGCTGGGCGGGGTCGAGTTGGTCCGCAAAGGCGGTCTGATGCTGGCAGAGACCGCCGATCAACTGGCCTTTCTGGAAAAAAAGGCGGCACGCGAAGCGGCGAAAGGGCTGTCAGTCGAGTTACTAGACCGCGTAAGTCTTGACAGGATTGCGCCTTGGCTTGGGCCGCAGATCGTCGGCGCCGAACTGTGCCGCGACGAAGGCAAACTGAACCCGCTACTTGCAAACCGTTTGTTGAAAAGGCGGGCAGAAGCGGCTGGCGTCACACGCCTCACAGATCGGGTGACACAACTTCGCATGACGTCGCACGACGTCGAGATAGATACGCCAGACGCCACCTTGCACGCTGATCAGGTCGTTATCGCCGCGGCTTGGGGATCGGGCGATTTGGTAAATGCCTTTAGCGTCACGCTACCGACGCGCGCAGAACCATTGCACATGAACATCACCGAACCCGGTGCGCCTGTCATCAATCACCTTGTGCAGCATGCCGAGCGGTCAATCACCTTGAAGCAATTCAGCTCGGGCCAGATCGTGATCGGCGGCGGCTGGCCTGCAACAAGCCAGGGAAGCCACGCCCCTCCAACAGTTCGCCACGATTCCATGTTGCAGAACGTCGCCCTTGCGGCGCGATTGGCCCCTGCAATCTCGAGCCTTAAGGTAATCCGAACATGGGCCGGAATGAACACAACGATTGATGGCGCATCAGTGATTGGCCCCCTGCCCTACACGAAACGGATCATCATGGCGATACCGGGCGACGCCGGCTACACGCTTGGGCCGTTGGTTGGTCGGATGGCCGCGCAAATAGCGATGGACGCACCGACCGACTTTGACGCCGGTCCGTTCTCACCTGCCCGTTTCGCAAATTAACGTCTGAGCGCCAGCGCGATGCTGTCCACCGTCGCCTGTAGCTTCGGAAGGATTTCCGTCACCATCCCTTCGGGGGTCATCCGAAGTGTCGGGATACCCACATTGATAGCACCGATGATGCCGCCGGAGGATTGGTAAACTGGCACTGCAATCGACAAAAGCCCATGCTCCAATTCCTGATCCACCAACGCCCAGCCCTTGGCACGGACGTCTTTGAGAATTTCCCGAAAGGCATTTTTGTCGGTGACGGTGCGGTCAGTCATGCGGGTAAGCGAAATCGCATTCAGCATGTCAGGCCATTGCTCCTCGGGGAGTGCCGCCAATAGGACGCGGCCTGTCGCGGTGCAATGGGCCGGAAATCGGCGACCTACGGTAATGCCGACACTGATCACACGGTGAAACTGGGTGCCGCTGACATAAACGACACTGTATTCATCCAGAACTGCGGCAGAGACACTTTCACGGGTTTCCTCAGAGAGATGTTCCATGAACGGGCGGGCAATGTCCCATGTTCCTTTTGACGACAGCACCGAGAATCCCAGCTCCAGCACCTGTGGTGTGAGGTCAAAAAGCCGCCCGTCCGCAACTGCATAGCCCTCTCGCACGAGAGTCAGCAAAATGCGTCGCGCGCCCGCACGGGTATTTCCGGTCTCGGCGGCCACGTCGGACAAGGTCATCTTCCGTCGCGTCCGATTGAAAGCGCGTAGCACTTCCAGCCCACGAGCCAGAGAGATGACGTAGTCCCGTGAACTAACGATTTCATCAGTGGAGTTGTCGTCAAGATCGTCGGCAGCGGTCATTAAACCAGACCGGCCAACGTTCTTGTTCTTGGCCGCCGCCTTGCTCTTTTTGCCGTCAGTTGCTTTTGCCATGCGTTTTCCTTGATGTTCGATTGCGGTCGCGCCAAGGATTGTGCCCTGCACGTCATTGTTCACGCCTTCCTATCACAAGAATCGTCAACGTCGAATCTACAGATTCTGATTTTTGTGCTTGCACGACTCAGCAGAACGATCAATTATCGCACAATCGTTCGCTATGTGAACAAATTCAAATTAGGTGGGAGAACACGGTGACCAAACGCTCGATACTTTCGAATAGTATTTCACGTCGCACAGCCCTAATGGGCATGACGGCAACAACCGCGCTGGCTGCGATGCCTTTCAGTGCACGCGCTCAAGCCAACACGACAATTCGTTGGTGGTCGCCGCAGGGAGCGCCTGCACAGGTGGCTGCCTATGAGTTCCAGATTGCAAAATTCCAAGCCCTGCATCCTGAAATCACCGTTGTGTTTGAAACGACTTCGGACGAAGGCTATGCGCCACAACTGGCCGCTGCGTTCTCGTCTGGTGAAGTGCCTGATATTGTCACGCACCTGCCGTCCTTTGCCGTGCAGTCTTATTACGCAAACGGGTTGGTCGAACCCTTTGATGACGTGATCAATGCAATCGGTGCTGATGATTTCTACTCAGGTGCCAATGACGTTTTCCGCACGGCTGACGGCAATTACTGCGGCACCGGCATCGGCAATTCGGCCGCAAACATGATGTGGTTGCGTAAGGATTTGATGGAGCAAGCAGGCATCGAGAACGCCCCGACCACATGGGACGAGATGCGCGCAGCAATGTCGGCGATGCAAACCGGTGGCATTTACGGTGCGCCCCTGCCCTATGGCAGCAATTCGATGACGTCGCTTATCTTTATCGGTTTCATCCATCAGGCCGGCGGCCAAGTCTTCACCCCCGACCTACAGGTCGCAATTGATAACGAAGGCACACGCAATGCGCTGGAATTCTACCGCGAAATGCGCGAGTTCTGCCCTCCCGGCGCCACCAACTATTCTTGGGGCGAAAGCCTGACGGCTTTTGTGTCAGGTGCCACGGCATCCGGCATTTACACAGGGCGGGTCTTGGCAAACGTGCGTGACCAAAATCCCGGCATAGCTGATCACGTCACTTGCGTGACCTATCCGCGTATCTCGGCTGATGTTGCGCCTTGGACTTTCAACGACTTCCCGTCGGTGTTCATTCCGGCCCAGTCGCAACAGAAAGACGCCGCAAAAATGTTCGCAGCGTTCCTGTTCGATCCCGAGGGCTACATTCAGCAGCTGCATGCAGCACCAGGGCACGTTCTTCCGGTGCTTAAGTCGATCAACGAAAACCCAATGTATCAGGACAACGACATCATCCAGAAATATCCGGAAGAAGTTGACGTTATGGCGGCAGCTGCCGCTGGCGGGTTCAACCTTGGCTATGAAAGCACAGCGCACGCTTCCAACGACAAGGCCGGCGAGATCATCGGCTCGAACGTGATCGCTGATCTGGTTCAAAAGGTTGTGCTGAACGGCGATAACGTCGATGAAGCCCTTAGCGTTGCGTCCAGCACGATCGAAGGCATCATGCAGGGCTAAGCCTAGCTTGACCTTGTCAGTAAATGACAGCGGTCGCTCCCTCAACGGGGCGACCGCACTATGAAAGTCTCTTATGTCCCGCCAGAAAACCCTGCTAGAGCGGCGCTATGCGGCCCTTGGCTTGACCCTGATCGCGCCTACGGTGCTGATCTTCAGCGCGGTCATTGTCTATCCGCTGTTTTCGGCCATCTATCTGTCGTTCTACAATGTTTTCACCCCGACGCTGGAAGGCGAATGGGTCGGCCTGAGCAACTATGCCGAGCTGTTGCAAAGCGGCAAGTTCTGGAACGCACTCAAGAACACCTTGATCTGGACGATTGGCAGCCTGTCGCTGCAACTTATCTTTGGCATCGGCATGGCGCTCGTCCTGCACCAGAACATCTGGTTTCGCAGCCTCGCACGTTCGCTGATCCTTTTCCCCTACTTTATCTCAACGGTGGTCGCCGTGCTGGTTTGGAAATGGCTGTTTAATGACCTTTACGGTATCCTGAACCACTTGCTTATGAAGGTCGGTATTATCGACTTTCCGATGGATTTTCTGGGCACAATGCCCAACGCAATGATCTCGGTTATTATGGTCGGCGCGTGGAAGTATTTCCCGTTTGTCGTCATCGCGGTGCTGGCCCGCCTGCAATCCATTCCCGACGCCCTCTATGAGGCCGCCAAAATTGACGGCGCCGGACCAATCGCCCGGTTCTTCGACATAACGCTTCCCCAATTGCGCGACGTGTTGGTGGTCATCGTGATGTTGCGCGCGATTTGGGACTTCAAGGAATTCGACCTGATTTTCCTGCTGACGGGCGGTGGGCCACTGAACGATACGCAAACCCTGCCATTGCTTGTCTATCAAGAGGCTTTTGCCCTGAATGACATGGGCATGGCATCCGCCTATGCCGTGGTCATGATGCTGATCATGCTGGTGTTCATGATCGTCTACATCCGCCGCACCAAAGACGACGAGGGATCATAATGCTGACGTTCCGGAAAATCCTGTTCAACCTCATGGCATGGTCAATCGTTCTGGCAGTGGCCTTCCCGCTGTTCTGGATGCTGGTCACCTCCGTCAAGCCAGGGTTCGAGCTGTTTCGCCGCCCGCCCACCATCTTGCCTGAGACATGGACGTTCGAACACTATTGGAAGCTGCTAAGCGAAACAAACTTCCTGATCTATTTCCGTAACTCGATCATTTTGTCATCCGCCACTACATTAGTTGTTGTGGCCGTGGCCACGCTCGGCGCGTTCAGCCTTGTGCGGTTCAAATACCGCGGCCGTGAAAGCCTCGCGTTTCTGGTCCTGTTCACCTATTTGCTTCCGTCGGTCGTCCTGATTATTCCGCTTTATTTGCTGCTTGTCGGCTTGGGTGTGTCCAACACGATCTTTAGCCTTGTGATCGCCTACACCACCTTTGCGTTACCTTACGCGCTGTGGCTTCTGCGGTCGTTCATGGCGGGCATTCCAGAAGACCTGGAAAGTGCTGCCCTGTGCGACGGGGCGACACGGATGGGCGCGTTTCGCGACGTGATCCTACCGCAACTGCTACCGGGCATCATTTCGACAGCACTATTCACGTTCATCCTAAGCTGGAACGAATACCTTTACGCGCTCGTGCTAGTGAATTCGGATAGTTCGCGTCCCCTGACGACCGGTGTGATGAACATGCTGATTTCCAGCTTCAATATCGAGTGGTCATTGCTGATGGCCGCATCCGTGATGATGTCGGTGCCGCTGATCATCGTTTTCGCTTTCCTGCAAAGCTATCTAACCCGCGGCTTCGGTGCCGGCGGCGTGAAAGGGTAACCCATGGCCGAAGTGGTCTTTTCCAAAGTTCAGAAAAAATTCGGTGCCTTCACCGCAGTCCACGGCTTGGACTTGTCCATCGCCGAGGGCGAATTTGTATCGCTGCTTGGCCCGTCAGGCTGTGGCAAAACGACGACTTTGCGGATGCTGGCGGGTTTGGAGTTTCCAAGCTCTGGCGACATTCAAATCGGCGACCGAGTGGTCAATGATCTGGCACCGGGGCAGCGCGACATCGCTATGGTGTTCCAATCATACGCTTTGTACCCGCATCTGACCGTTGGCGACAATATTGGCTACCCCCTCAAGAAACGCGGTGTCGGCAAAGCGGAGCGTCTTGCCGCAGTCGCCAAAACGGCTGAACTGTTGCAACTGACGGAACTGCTGAAACGCAAACCACGGCAGCTTTCTGGGGGGCAGCAACAGCGCGTCGCGCTAGGGCGCGCGCTCGTGCGGGACCCTCAGGTATTCCTGCTGGATGAGCCGCTGTCGAACCTTGATGCAAAACTGCGCGGCTACATGCGAGTCGAGTTGGTGGAGCTTCACCGACGTCTTGGTCGCACGATGGTTTATGTGACCCACGACCAACTCGAGGCGATGACGATGTCCGACCGGATTGCGGTCATGGAGGGCGGCAAGCTTCAGCAGTTTGCGCCCCCGGCCCAAGTCTACGCCGAGCCTGCAAACCGCTTTGTCGCCAGCTTTATCGGCACGCCGGGCATGACGCTGATTGATGGCGATTTGAGTCAAACGGGCGGCGTCTGGACATTTAATGCGCCAGGTTTGTCGATGCCGGTGGGTCCGCTGACCGACGAGGCCACGGCTGGCCCTGCTTGTCTAGGTGTGCGGCCAGAACATGTCAGCATCGGAACCGGCCCTGTGCAGGGCGTCATTCAGGTTGTCGAAAAGACCGGCCACGAAAACATCGTCATTATCGGTTTGGAAGGCGGGCACCGCCTGACAGGCCGCGTGCCAGCGCCGCAAAGCTGGTCAATCGGCGAGTCTGTTCAACTGACGCTTGAGGCCGAACACGCCCACATCTTTGGGGCTGGCCCGCATGGTGCGCGCCTGAACCGCCCGCATGAAACTGCGCCGCTCAAGACCAAACACAATCCTGACAAGACCAAACCGAAGCTACAGAAAGCCGCCAATGAATAGAGATAGCATATCCTGGTCCGGTCCGATGCCTGCGGTCACGACCGCTTTTCGGCCCGATCATTCACTTGACGACGAGGGGTTCACAGCCAATCTCGGCCGGTTGTTGGCCGCAGGTGCAACGGGAATTATTGCAGCTGGCTGCACTGGAGAATTCTGGACGCTTTCATTCGCGGAACGCGAACGATTGGCGCAATTGACAGTTTCGTCATGCAAGAATCGTGGCCCTGCAATTATCGGCGCCGCCGCGATTACAGAAAGCGAAGTCATCGAACAGATCGATGCCGCGCGTTCTGCCGGGGCCGATGCCGCGCTGGTCTTGCCGCCCTTTTTTGCGCACCTCACAGACGCCGAAATCATCGCACACTTCGAGGCTATTAACGCCAAGGCGACCCTGCCCATCGTGCTTTACAACATCCCCGGAAACGCAGGGAACGCGATCACGCCTGCGATTGCGGATCGGCTGGCCGATTTGGACAACGTTGTCGCCATCAAGGAAAGCAGCGGCAATTGGGGAAATTTCCATCGCACTCTCACCACTGTCAAAGATCGCATCCGCGTATTCTGCGGCCCGTCATCGACCTTGGGCGTCGCGGCATCGCTCGCAGGCGCGGACGGCCATATCGACTGCTTTCCCAATGTCTGGACCGACTGCATGCAACTTTGGCACGCAACAGCCGCAGGGCGCATGGACGAAGCGTGGAAATTGCAGGAGACCGGCATCGCAATGACTGACCTATTCACTTCGGGCGGGCGCACGCTCTACCCTGCGACCAAGGCTGTGATGAACGCATCAGGCTTTCCGGGGGCCGGCGAACTTCGTCCGCCACTGCGCGCGCTCGAAGGGCCCGCACTCAATTCCCTGCTGGCAGGAATGGACCAACTGGTCACCAACACAAAGCGCGTCGCCTAGCTGCGCGAGAAACACATTAGGAGTTAACGAACATGGATCTTGGCTTGACCGGACGCAAAGCAATCGTCGCAGCCGCCAGTCGGGGTCTCGGTCTTGCGACCGCCCGCGCACTTGCCCGCGAAGGTGTTTCAGTGATCATGAACGCCCGCACCCAAGGCCCGCTGGAAGAGGCGGCGCAGGCGATCCGCGACGAGTTCGGGGTCGAAGCGATTGCCGTTCCCGCGGATTTCAACAGCGCCGAAGGACGCGCTGCAATGCTGGAGGCCGCTGGCGGAAAGTGTGATATTCTGGTGAATAACCCCGGTGTCCGTCAGGTGCCAACGCCCTACGATCAGATCACGCCGGAAGACTGGCGGTACTGGATGGAAGTGCATTTCATGTCCTCCGTCGAAATGATCCAGGCAGTTGCTCCTGCCATGAAAGCACAGAAATTTGGCCGGATCGTCAATATGTCTGTTAGTTTCATTAAGTTCCCGCAGGTCGGGTTCGCCCATACCCACGCAGCGCGCCTTGCGCTTTCCGGTGCGACTGCGGCTATGACACGCGAGTTGATCGGCCATAACGTAACTATCAATTCGGTCTGCCCGGGTCTTTTCGACACAGATGCCCTTCAAACAAATCTGCACGGCCATGCCAAACGCGGCAACACAACCTACGAGGCAATCGTGCAGAACCGGCTAGAAAACTGCCCCGCAGGTCGTTTTGCCGACCCTGCCGAATGCGGTGATCTGATCGCGTACCTGTGTTCCAATCAGGCTGGGTTCATGTCCGGCCAGAACATCGTCAACGACGGCGGCGTCTATCAGGGACTGTTCTAATGACAAAGGTTGTGATGGTCTCGGGCGGCGGGCGCGGCTTGGGGGCTGCTATCACGCGCGCACTGATTGATGCGGGCTGGACGGTATCGCTTGGCTTGCGCGACCTTACGCAGGCCGACCAGTTCGGCGATGCCATATCGGCGCATCCGTTCGACGCAACCGATCCGGCCTCTGCCCTCGCTTGGGTCGACGCAACAGTTGCGCAGCACGGCCACCTCAATGCTTTGGTCAATAACGCGGGCATCTTGCGGATGGTCGATTTTGACAAAGGGAGCGAAGATGATCTTGACGACCTTTGGGCCATCAACGTCAAGGCACCGTTCCGTCTGATCCGCGCCGCCCTGCCCCATCTGCGGGCTTGCGGCGAGGGACGTGTTGTCAACATCGCCTCTACGGACGCCAAGCGGTTTCGGCAGGGCACGTCCGTGGGGTATTCGATGACGAAACATGCGCTGCTGGCGATGACCCAAGCGACGCGGGCTGCCGGTTATGATGATGGCGTTCGCGCGACGGCCCTTTGCCCCGGTGCCATCGACACCGATCTGATCGCCAATATCCCCGGCGTGACGCCAAAGGCCGATCGCCTAACGCCTGAAACCGTGGCGGGCCTTGTCACGATGCTGCTGGCACTGCCCAATCAGGCCAGTGTCCCCGAACTGGTCGCCAACACCCGATATGAGAGCCTGATATGACAACAGACGCCCTTTTGAACGACACACTTGCAGCTTGGGACCGCGATAATCTGCTGCATCCGACAACGCACACCGCTAACCACGCGCGCGGCACCGTACCGGGCCGGATCATTACAGGCGGTGACGGGGTCTATGTCACTGACCGCGACGGCAACAAATTTCTGGATGCCTTCGCTGCCCTTTATTGCGTCAACGCCGGATACGGGCGCACTGAAATTGCAGACGCAATATCCGAGCAAGCCCACAAACTGGCCTATTTCCACGCCTTCGCGGGTCACGGAAACGAGCCTGCCATCAAGCTGGCCAAGATGGTCATGGACCGCGCGCCAGATCATATGGCGCGGGTCTATTTCGGCCTGTCGGGGTCCGATGCAAACGAAACCAATGTCAAACTGGCTTGGCATTACAATATTCTGCGCGGCAAACCCGAAAAGCGTAAGATCATCAGCCGTTGGCGCGCTTATCATGGCTCGGGCTTGGTGTCGGGGTCGATGACGGGACTCGCAGCTTATCACGCACGGTTCCATTTGCCGCTCGATGGGTTCCTGCACACCCACTGCCCCCATTACCTACGCCGCCCCGACCGCGATATGGACGAGGGGCAATTTCTCGACTTTCTGATCGACGAACTCGAAGCGATGATCCTGCGCGAGGACCCTGACACCGTTTGCGCTTTTGTCGGCGAACCCGCGATGGGCACTGGTGGGTTGATCCCGCCGCCAGAAGGCTATTGGGCGCGTGTCCAAGAGGTACTGGACCGCCACGATATCTTGCTGATCGCTGACGAGGTCGTCACGGGCTTTGGTCGCACAGGGTCCATGTTCGGATCACAACACTATGGATTACGCCCTGATTTCATGACCATCGCCAAAGGGCTGACGTCGGCCTATGCGCCGCTGTCAGGGTCGATTATTTCGCAGCGGGTCTTTGATGTCCTGATGCAAGGGTCCGATGATTTTGGCGCACTTGCCCACGGCTGGACCTATTCTGCCCATCCTATCGGCGCTGCCGCTGGTGTCGCGACGCTCGATCTCGTCGATAGCCTTGGTCTTGTGGACAACGCCCGTGACAACGGTGCTTACCTTATTCAGGCATTAACCGAAGCCGTGGGCGACCACCCCAATGTGGCCGAAATTCGGGGCGTTGGCCTGATGGTTGCCGTCGAATTCATGGATGATCCCACCGAAGGCAAATGGTTCATGCCGATGACTGTCGGTCCACAAATCTCTGAGGCGATGACCCGCCTTGGCGTCATCGCGCGTGCGATGCCAGAAGGTAACATCGTGGGCTTTGCCCCGCCACTTTGCATCACCCGCGATGAGATCGACATCGTCACAGCCGCGTTACGCACCGCAACTTATGAGGTCCTGTCATGAACCGCCCACTTCGACCTGCCGACACGAGCTTTGCCCATCTGATCCGTCAAAAGAACCTGATCGACGGACAATGGGTCGGGGCCGATGACGGCTCTTCCTTCGATGTCACCGACCCCGCAACCGGTGAAGTGGTCGCGACCGTCCCGAATGCCGGCACCGACGAGACCCGCCGCGCGATTGACGCCGCCCACGCCGCGTTTCCGGCCTATTCAACAATGCCACTTGGCCAGCGCGTTGCATTGATGCGCAAACTGCACGACGCAATTCTGGACAACCTCGAACCGATGGCCGCGATGATGACGGCCGAACAAGGCAAACCGCTGGCAGAAGCGCGGGCCGAGGTCGCGTCCTCGGCCGCATATGTGCTTTGGTTCGCAGAAGAAGCCCGCCGCACTGACGGTGCAGTCATTCCCTCGCCCGTAGCTGGTCGCAAATTGATGACGACACGCCACCCCGTCGGTGTGGTCGCTGCGATCACCCCGTGGAATTTTCCCTCTTCGATGCTGGCGCGCAAACTGGGCCCCGCCCTCGCTGCCGGCTGCACCGTTATTGTCAAACCGGCCAGTGCGACGCCACTTTCAGCGCTGGTATGGGGCCACCTTGCAGAACAATGCGGCTTTCCTCCCGGCGTGGTGAATATTGTCACCGGCAGCGCCCGTGCCATCGGGGCCGAGATCACGTCGAACCCCAAAGTTCGGAAAATCACCTTCACTGGGTCAACCGAAATAGGAAAGCAGTTGCTGGCCGAAGCGTCAGGCACTGTGAAACGCATGTCGATGGAACTGGGGGGCAACGCCCCTTTCATCGTTTTCGACGACGCCGATTTAGACGCTGCAATTGACGGCGCTATCATCGCCAAATTTCGCAACGCGGGCCAGACCTGTGTCTGCACCAATCGTCTATTCGTGCAGGCGGGCATCTACGACCGTTTTGTCGAAAGATTTGCCGCCCGCGTTTCAGCGCTGAAGGTCGCACCGGGAAACGAAGACGGTGCCGAGCAAGGCCCGCTTGTCGACACGCAGGCGCTCGACAAGATCGAGGAATTGGTCGCCGACGCGCTTTCTAAAGGCGGTGATCTGGTTGCAGGCGGTGCGCCGCACGCGCGCGGCGGGTTATTCTATCAACCGACCGTCATTGCAGGTGCAACACCGGACATGCGCGTCACAACCGAAGAAATTTTCGGCCCCGTCGCGCCGGTCTACCGCTTCGAAACCGAGTCCGATGTCATCGCCTCGGCCAATGACACCGAATATGGCCTCGCGTGCTATGCCTATACGCGCGACCTCGCCCGTATGTTCCGCCTACAAGACCAGCTGGAATACGGTCTGATCGGCATCAACGAAGTATTGATCGTGATGCCCGAGATTCCGTTCGGCGGCCTTAAGGAATCCGGCCTTGGCAAAGAAGGATCGTGGCAGGGCATCAACGATTACCTTGAAACGAAATACACCTGTATCGGCGGGTTATAGCATAATGCCAAACCCTTGCATCATCTGCGTCGCCATAACGGGATCCCTGCCAACAAAGGACAACAACCCTGCAGTCCCTATCACGATTGCCGAACAGATCGAGAGCACTCATGCCGCGTTCGAAGCGGGGGCCGCCATTGCCCATTGCCATGTGCGTGACGACGACGGCAAACCAACGTCTGACCCCGAACGGTTTGCACGCCTCAAAGAGGGTTTGGAGACGCATTGCCCGGGCATGATCATCCAGCATTCCACAGGTGGAAGGTCCGGTGCCGGTCGCGAGCGCGGTGGCATGCTGCCCTTGCGCCCCGATATGGCGTCACTGTCTGTCGGCTCAAACAACTTCCCGACTCGCGTGTATGAAAACTGCCCCGATCTGGTGGATTGGTTAGCCTCCGAGATGATCGCCTACGACATTAAGCCCGAGATCGAAGCCTTCGATCTTAGCCACATTGTGCAAGCGACGCGCATGGCTGCTGACGGGCGCCTCAAGGGGCCGCTCTACGTTCAGTTCGTCATGGGCGTTAAGAATGCGATGCCCGCAGATGAACCGATCTTCGATTTCTATATCGAAACCCTCAAACGGCTCGCCCCTGACGCAGTTTGGTGCGCCGCTGGCATCGGACCGGCGCAGTTGACGATCAACGAATGGGCCATCGCCAAGGGCGGCCACACCCGCACGGGTCTCGAAGACAACGTGCGGATTGACAGCGACACACTCGCCCCGTCCAACGCTGCCTTGGTGCAGCGTGCTGTAAGCCTTTGCGAAAAATACGAACGTCCGGTCGCCACTTGGCAGCAAGCCCGCGAAATCCTCGGATTGAACTGCCCGTAGCCCAAGCTTCGGAGCCTGCAGGATAGGAATGCCTAGCGAACGATACTAGCAAACGCATGTTTTTAGTTATCTGAGCTCAAACGAAATGAACCTTGATGCCCCAACCTATAGTCAGCTAAGGAAACTGCCCTTTTTCCAAACCTAGGACTTCAATATGGATGACATACCACCACAGAATTGGCCGGAATCCGTCTGGCGTGACTATGTAAATCGCGTGCGCGCAGGCAAGCGGTTGGCGCCCGCGAATTGGCCGAATGGAGCTAAAGCCGCGCTTGCGCTGTCATTTGATTGTGATCACGAGACATTCGAAATGGGCGGTGGGCGCCACGCGGTTGGACGCTTGGGCTGGGGCGAATTTGGACGACGCGTGGGCGTTCCACGGATTTTGGACACGCTGAGCAAGCATGATGCCCAAGCGTCATTTTTCATCCCCGCAGTTTCGGCTTTAATTGACCCAGAAGAGCCGCGCCGCATAGCCGACGCAGGTCACGAGATCGGGGTGCATGGATGGATTCACGAACCCAACGGAACTTTAACCAAGACCGAGGAGCGCGATCTGCTACACCGATCCCGCGACACGCTGGAACGACTTTCTGGCCAACGACCCGTCGGCCACCGTGCAGCTCACTGGGATCTAAGCGACCATACCATCCGCTTAGTGGCCGACGCCGGGTTTTCATATGACTCATCAATGATGGCTGATGACAGCTGCTACGAACTAATTTGCGACGGGACTGCGACTGGTCTTGTCGAAGTGCCGGTGGATTGGGTCCGTGATGATGCCGTTTATCTGCTATTCAATAGGGTGCCTCCGACGCGGCCCACCCTGACGCCCGACGACGTCCTTCAAATATTCCTGCGCGAATTCGACGCGGCCTGTGACGAAGGGGGGGTATGCCAGCTGGTCATGCATCCTTTTGTGATCGGATATCGGTCCCGCATCTGGATTCTGGACGAGCTTTTGCGCCACGCCCGCGCCCGAGGTGACGTCTTTATTGGTAGTCATGCCGTTATTGCCGCACATGCAAAAATGGATGGATGCCGTATACCCCTGCTGTCTGACGTCAGCGCCTATGGGTCTAAATAACCGTATTTGATGAGAGAGTGTTCTTGGCACAGTTGGGTTTTTCGATCTTTCGGACTGTTGCGCGAGCCTGGACGCAAAGAAAGACCCGCTGCTTGAGATCGATGCCGTGGTGCGCTGGAAGAAGTTTCGTCTGGCGCTGGAGCTGCTGTGGCGACAGCCCGTCGCGGATCGCACGTCCCGCGACGGGCGCAAGCCGATAGACGCCGTGCTGATGTTCAAAACGCCGGTCCTAAGCGTACTTTACAACCTTTCCGCCGATCAGACCGAGTATCAGATCCGCGACAAACTTTCGTTCATGTCTTACCAGGCAGGCGATGCATAGCATCACTGAGAGGGCGTTTTCTGGGGTTGGCCTTGGGGATCGTGTCCCCAAGGCCAAGACAGTTTGGCTTTATCGAGACGCGCTGGCGCAGACAGGTAAGGTGGAGGAGCTATTCGAGTTGTTTGACCATTGCCCGACAGGCGGTACTTGAGTCGCCCTGCTCACACGCCCCTCGCGGTAAATGCCTTCGTCCTTTCCCCATCGACCATCAGCCGCACCATCATTCTGTAGTTGGGCATTGCGATGAGATCGCGCGCCGCGACGCCATCGAAATGTCGCGTGAGGAGTGGCGCATCCATAGGGCTGGTCCGAAAGGCAATTACGGTGCCGACGTTGCCGAGGACCGAGTCCAACACATCGCCTTCGATTTGCCCAAGATATTGGTTCGC